>CAZECE010000071.1:0-120120 GCA_964510525.1 uncultured Pseudomonadales bacterium
AATTGATACCTTGCTCCAAGATTTTATTGAGCAAGGCCGAATGAAAATCGGAGAAAAAGCATATAAACCCTGCTATGAAGTTGTCAAAAAATAACTAGATTACAGAGTCAACGTTTATGAACGATATTGTTCGATTCAGTGCTGTTTTCCCTTTCGTTGCGGGTACATTTCTATTAAATATAGAAAGCAACATCATTGCTCAACTCGGCATCGGTGCGATTCAGGCATTACCTGGGGTCACCACTCTTAGTTTAATCAGCTCCATCATAATCAGCTACGCAATCTTTCAGTTTAAAACAGCATTTACTGTACTATCAATCGGCATCTGTGTTCTGATGAATGCGCCTCTCATCAACGGAAATGAGCAAAAGGCTTTGGGACAAGAATTTTGGGCCACGATATTACTGATTATCATCTTATTACCCAATGTAAGGCAAAGGTTATAACGCCTCTTTTCACTAAGCTATCTTCTAACTAACCTATCTTTTAACTAACCTAGGTTACTTAACTTAGTCGGAGAGGTGACCATAGGAGAGGTCAAAATTGAATAGTTACTTTCATCAAACCAATCCAACAGTTTATTTCTCGCTATAGGCCTACAAATAAAATAACCTTGCGCCAGATCGCACCCCATCTCTTTTAAACTGGTTAGCGTCTCGTGATCTTCAATACCTTCAGCCACCACCATCAGCCCCAAGTTATGGCTCATTTGTAATGTTGTATTCACAATAACACGATCATCTGCATCAATAGACATATCCATAATGAAAGAACGATCAATTTTTATTTCTGAAACGGGTAACCGCTTTAAATAAGATAACGAGGAATAGCCCGTTCCAAAATCATCAATTGAAAACGTAATACCATATTCACTTAAATCCGTTAATGTACGCAAAGCTTTACTAGGATCCATCATCATCGCAGTTTCCGTAATCTCAAAACATAACAAATCAGCAGGCAGCCGATACTTATGGATACTGGAAAGTACCTGATTGGATAGATCCGCTTCCTGTAAATTCTTAGCAGAAAGATTTACTGACATCCTTAACGACATCCCCATATTGTAAAACTCACTGGCTTGCCGACAGGATTGATCAATAATCCAGTTGGTTAATTGGCGGATAACGCCTGTTTTCTCAGCAACTGGAATGAACTCATCCGGCGGAATAAAACCATGTCGTGGATGATTCCATCGAATTAAAGCCTCTACGCCAACCACCGTTTTCTTTTGCAAATCAACTTGAGGTTGATAATAAAGCTCTAACGTTTGCATTTTTAACGCATGTTTTAATTCACTGACCAATGTTAATCGCCGAGCACTGTAAGGATCTAACTCAGACGTGTAATTTAGAATTTGCTCATCGCGCTGTTGAGCCAGCTCAACGGCAACATAAGCTCTTTGCAAAAGTTCGCTGAAGTGCTGCGCGTGATCTGGATACCGAGATATGCCAACATAACCAGAAATATCAAGGGTCATTTTTTGAAATTCAAAAGGATAACTCAACGATTTATGAATTTTTTCTGCTGTCTCTTGTACTTCGGCTTCACTTAAATCGGTCAGAATGGTCGCAAACACCACACCATCCAAAGCAGCTATTGGGTGAAACTTCCCACCCTCTTCTTCGATAAGGGGCACCACTCCTCGCATTTGACGCACAAAACCACTGATTCTGAACGCAACCCTTTTTAACAGTTCGTCACCACTTTGATGACCTAACGTATTATTAATCTCTTTAAAGCGATCCAAATACACTAAAACCAGCGTAATGCTGTCTTTACTGCGACTTTCCATCAAGGTTTGCAGATTTTGTTGTAACGCTGTTCGATTTGGGCAACCTGTCAAAGGGTCGTATAAAGTTTGATTGATAAACTGTCTTTTCAATAAAATCATTTTATGCTTTTCTTCTATGGCGCTGATTTCAGCCTGCCGGCTTGCTTCCATATTTTCTTGACAATTCATAAACATCACCAAACTTACCCCAAACAAATGCAACACATTTAAGAGCGTCAGAGTCGTTAACGAAAATAACGAATATTGCATGGTTAGATGAATACTAAAACTCATCGCAACTGCTACGGCTCCAAGGAGCATGCTGCCACATAAAAAAGCTTTTTTGTTATCCGCTTGATGATCAGGCTGCAACATCAATAATAGCGACGCAGCAATAAAAAATGCCATTAAAAAGGAAGACGACAACAAAGAAGATACCGGCGTCACAAACCATAAGGATTGGAATAAAAATCCAAACGCCACTGTCGAAGCGACCAACAAACTGTGCTTAATGTGCTTTTCCCACAATTCTTTTTTAAAATCCCACAAAATGCCAACAATCATAAAGCACACAAACCCAGTTACGATTGCTGTTGCATCAATATTTCTTGGCAGATATTCAGTAATCGAATGATCACTTAGCCTCTGGGAAATAAAAACATAACCAACCCAAGACAAGGCATAGGTCAATAACATGGTATTGGTTTTTTGCTTTAACAAAGTTGGAATAAATAACATTAATACAAAAATAAAAATAACAGCCCCTAACCCCATAGAAACGAGCTGAGACTTTGTAGAACTAAAGTTATAAAAACGCTCCCAATTCCAAAGCTCTATCTTGGGCACAGAGCGCCAACCCGCGTCAACATGGAAAAACATGTCGTATTGGCCACTGACAAACTCTGGAATCGTTAACCTTAATTGGCCAGCTCTAAAGCCACTGCTGACCGCATCGGAGCTCCCATTAGTCTCCATCAGCAAGCTGCTTACCAAATCTGTATGGGAATTTTTTAGAAAAACAGTGTGTGCAAGCTGCTTTTCGCCGTAAGCTCTAATGACCCATTTATTATTCCCTTGACCAAGGGCATCAATAGTAATAGGAATTTTTAACCAATAACTGGAATCCCGATTTAAAGAAGACGTCGTTAAGTGAGCATCCACCGACTCCCAATTAGAACTCGAAACAACCTCAGTGAAACTTTTTGCCTCAGTGAGAACCTGAGCTGACCGAGTAAGGTGATACCAATCATTGTTCGAATCTACGCGAACGGATTCCGCTAATGCATCGCTTGCCTGAAAAGCCCAAAGCCCCATAAGCAGGGCAAAAAACAACAAGCCGCGCATTCGCCAGCAACGATTTAAATTAATAACAATCAAATTAGGGCTACTGCCCCAAGAAATGCTATTTAAGCATGTATTATTCAACATTTATTTTCACGCCAGGCAGTCAACCTAAAAAAAATCAACCGATGGCAACGTCCCCGCTCACCCAAACCCCAAAAAATTTAAAAACCTTAAGTAACCAATCTGTCATAAATCGACTGGAGACAACTAAGCACCCTAATAAAGGCTTTTCGTATAATTAACCCTAGACCAAAATGTGAATCAGTTCAATTTTTGAACATTTAATGCGTTTTTTTGATTGATTAATTCTTTTTGGCGGATAGATAGTAAGTAGGCGTCAAAAAAGTGCCATCTAATAAGGCTGTGGTACAAAGTCAAGATCATACTAGGCCTGTTTAGCCGACTGTAAACCCTTAAAATCACTCATAACAAACGGCGCCTTTACACAATCAAAAATATTTTGGTTAATACGCCTTTCAACAACCAATATGGATTCTGCAAAAACCGCAGGTTGCTCTATTAATGTTAACGTCGACAGCGCATTCATCAAAAAATCATACAAGGTATCAAAATTAGCAGAATAAGCCGGCCCCTTAGCCAACTTAAATACCCTCATAAGCCAAGGGCTTTTCACATAAGACTCAATCGACGTGATCAGTTGCGTCATTAAATCAAGCTGATCAAAACGCCATTCCACACCCCCAATCTCTAAAAATGCCTCAATGTAACTGGCTTCAGTGATGCTACTCAGTTGTTTTTTCTCAAATAACACCACTGCAAGGGCTTCATCCATCTGAGCGGTGATTAAGTTTAAATGCAATAACTGCTCAATAGTCGATAAAATTTTTTCAGGGAACAATTTAACAAGGTAAGGAATCAGGTGATCAATTTGATCAAATACTTGAACTAAATCAGAGCCTTGATAGGCATCAAGAAGCAGAAATCGAGCTGCAGCTGCTGAGTTAGGGTCTTTTAAAATAGCTTTGTGGGTCGACAGAACGCGTTCCGTCTGCCATCGCTGAACCTCAAGAACCTGAGCAGCAAAAACCGATTCCCCTTCTCGCCATTGCCGACATGAACGAAAAGCCTGAAGAGGGACCATTAAACGGGATTTATAATCCAGATCTTCAGGTAAAGAACCGCCGCTGACTTTAAGGTAAAGTTTCAACTGGCTTTTGATGAGCGCTTTTGCCGCTTTTGATGTCCTCATAAACTTAAAAGACCAACCCCAAATCCAAGACAATAACAGATTACTTTTTTATTCCCAACCACAGGATGGTTATCAATTGAATACAAATGTTGATTATGCACTTGCCTTGTAACATTTATTATTCTGATTAACAGCAAACCTGCCCTTAAAACACCGAACTTAATTGACTTCTTACTCACCGGGAACGATGGAAAGATGACTAATATCCACGGATGTAGGCTCTGGAGACAACGAGCCATCTGGATTTAAATCAGCGCCAACCTCAGCCATTGAAAGATGATCCAGAGCAATATCCACATGTACGTCAGGTGTTGGATCCGACATATCGGACCCAACCGGTAACACATCTAAATGACTGTCTGATGAGGGGCCACTTGAAGGCTTTTCCACTTCACTCTCTGCTTCACTCTCTGCTTCACCTTCTACTTCGCTCTGTTCAGGTTGAGGAGCTATTTCTTCTGCAGCAGTAGGATCAACTGTCACAACTAAGCCAGCACCTAGAAGCGCCTGCTGGTATTTTTTTGCTTTTGCTTCATCTAAGTTGGACTTAATAACAACTTTTTTACCAGAAAATAGTCGCTCAATTTGATCAACACCCACACCAAATAATGCCGCAACTCGCATCTTAACGGACTCGATGTTAGAGCCTGGAACTAACTCACCCGCATAAACGATATCAAAAGTGGCCATATAATACGATGCTCAACCTTTGGTGGGATCTATTGGCACCTGCTTTTTAACCCCTCTGTAGTAAACGGTTTTATATTCTACCGGGGCATCAGGTTTAGGTTCTGATGATTTTTGTTCAGGCACGCTGGCTTCAGGCTCTGCAATCAAACTCTTATCCAAACTCATTTCCTGATTTAAAGAAGCGCGCTCATCATCGGAAAGCGCCCTTAGAAAATCAGCATAAATAGACTGATAGACACTGTCTTTGTTATCGTGAACGTATTTTAGTAATTCAAGAATGCCTTTCTCTTCAGCGATACCGTGGCGCACTCCCTTAACCCGCAGAACCATACGATTCAATTTAGAAAGGTGCAAAATAGCTTGGGGGTTAAGTTTTAACATGATTAGCAACTACCCCTAGGCATCACCTTCAAAATAGCCAGCACTCGGCATAGGCATCGATAAATCGCCTGCAACGTCCTTACTAACATTCTCCTGCCCTTAGTACGATCCCTGTTTGCATTGATATCAAAACCCCATTATTAAGAACGACTTATACTTATAAAAGTCGCCCCCAAATTCAGTATAGGACCCTAACAAATACAACGCTTACAAATATTGAGAATTATCTAAGGGTATGAAGGGTTTTCTGCGGCTTTTTTTAACGCCTCATAAGCTTCGGGTGGCATATAGTTTTCATCATGTTTAGCCAACACTTCAGTCGCCACAAAATGGCCATCACCATGATACCGACCTGTCACAACAACGCCCTGCCCTTCACGAAATAAGTCAGGCAAGATGCCAGTATATGAAACAGAGACATCCGATAATTTATCGGTCACGATAAATACGACCTCCAAACTATCCGCCCGACGAGAAACACTGTTTTCTTTAACCAAGCCCCCCACTCGCGCTCTAATATTAGCGCTTACCTGCTTTTCATGTAATTCTGTCGGGGTAAAGAAATGGTTAATATTTTGACTCAACGCATACAGCAGCAACATAACAGCCACCCCAAAACCAAACAAAGCAACAAGTATCGTCATCAGCCTTTTCTTACGAACCGCATGCATTAAAAATTACCCTTTTGAGCAAGTTCCTCAGAACACGAATTGCGCTTTAACTGTTTAACAACACGTTTTAAATTCAGTTGATACAAATGCCTGGCCCAAAGAAAAAAAGCCAGCATGCTGCCTAAGCCAACCCCATAAGCCATCCAAACAAAAAAACCATGGCCGCCCATCTCAAACCAAGCCTGAATTTCAGTCAATGTCATCATTTTACGTAAACACCCAATTTATCTTGTAACCAAACTCGATCTTTTTCGCGAAGTACAATATGGGCCCGCATCAATAAAATAACGGAACAAGCAAAAAACAAATAAACAGCGGCTAACATGACCAACAAAGGTAAGTACATGCTCGGCTCTTGCATCCCAGACTTCCCTACCACCTTAAATGTCGCCGGCTGATGCAAGGTGTGCCACCACTCAACGGAAAATTTAATAATGGGCAAATTGATCACACCGGCCAGCACCAACCAGCTCGTCGCTTTAGCGGCTAAGTCACGCTTAATAATAGCGCTGCGAAGCGCAATGGCACCAAAATACAAAAACAGCAACACCAACATCGACGTTAATCGGGCATCCCATACCCACCACGTCCCCCAAGTCGGCTTGCCCCAAACAGCTCCAGTAAATAAGGCAATAAAGGTAAACAAAGCACCAACGGGGGCAATGCATGCAACGGCTACATCCGCCAGTTTAATCCGCCAAACCAAGTGCAACAGGGCACAAAACGCCATTGCCAAATAACCGGACATCGAAACCGTTGCCGCAGGTACATGCAAATAGATAATTCGAAAACTGTCTCCCTGCTGATAGTCTGGCGGCGCAAACACCAACCCCCAAACCAAACCCACGGCCATTAATGATAAACACACCCACAATAATAACGGTAGCAGCCAATCAGTTAAGTTAAAAAAATGCTTTGCCGACCCGAATGAATAAAACAGCCGTTTCAATTTTTCCATTACGCACTGACCATCAATTTTAAAATCGAACCAATCATAAAGGGAACAGTAAAGAATAAGAAGCACGTTAAAGACCCCATCAACGCCAAACCACCAATGACGCCGCCATCAAACATAACCGCCTCAAACATCGCCGCCTCAACCACAGCATTCCCCAGTATCACCACAGGAACCTGCAATGGCATTCCAAGCAGCATAACAAGAGCCCCTCCAACATTCGCATGCAAGGTTAACGCAGCCATCAATGCATTAATAACGTAGATAGCCAAGGTACCTAATAACAAACTTGCCATTAACCAAACCAACAAACTGGGCTCTAAACCCATCCATAAGCTTAAGATGGGTGTTAACAAAACAATAGGAAAACCATGGAACCCCCAATGCGATAATATACGAGCATAAACCAAAACAACTTCTGGTATAGGGCTTAAAAAGTGCTGATGAAGCAACCCTGATGCAAAATCTTGAGCAAAAATTCGAGAATAAGCCAAGTAGCTGGCTAATAGCGCCGCAATCCAAATGGCGCCCGACGCCATACGCTCCAATAAAGCGGGCTCAGGACCAATCGAAAGGGGAAATAAGGCCACTACCCAGAGGAAAAAACTCAATGGGTAACACCATTGCCCCGGGTGGCGCATCAAACCACGAAATTCTTTTTTCAACTGCCCCCAAATGACCGTGGACATTCTAGAAGTATTCGGCTCTGCTAACACAAAAAAACCTTTAACGATAAACTAAGCATCTAAGCATCAAACGCGGTCAAACTCACTTGTTGAATAGGGCGCTTCAACGAAAGGGGTTGATGACTGCTCATCACAACCATCCCACCACTTTCACAATGATGTTCTAATACGCGCTCTAACCAAGCAATCCCCTGTTGGTCTAAAGCAGTAAAAGGCTCATCAAGCACCCAAATGGGTCGCGGGAATAATAACAAACGAGAAAGCTTTAAGCGCTGTTTTTGCCCAGCAGAAAGTTGGCCAACAGGCTGATCGGCCACGGGCGACAACCCCGCCTGAGAGAGCACCTGCGCAATATCGTTGTGATTCGGCAAGCGGCCTAACATATGAAAATAAAAGTGCAAATTTTCGGCAACACTAAGCATAGAATCGCACTCTTCTAAATGCGACAACCAATGCAGCTGTTCACAATTAGGACCTTGAGGAAGCCTTTCAAGCTGACCAGAATACTCCCCGCCAAAACCCAGCAGTGTTTTTAACAACGTACTTTTTCCAACCCCATTAGGCCCTACAATTAACACCACATCCCCTTGTGAAACAAGAAAAGAAACGGGATAAAACAGGGGCTGATCTTCAATATGGCATTGCAAACCCTCAACTCGCAGTTGAAGTTGCATTTGAAGCTCACTCATTCATTTTTTCCTTTACGGCTATACTAGAAGTAAACCGCCACACTAGAAGTAAACCGCCACTGGCAAAACTCATGAGCAGCCCACCCATCATTCCGCCGAACGGCCCTTCGATACAGGCCACAATATTAAACACCCAAAACCCGGCCATTCCATCTCATAACAAGCCGATTCAATCTGGCATTCAGCTATACCAGCAAAACAGCCCACAACCAACAGCCAACTCCACTGCAAACCCAGCAGTCGCCAGCCTAGTAGCCACTGTAATAGATATCAAACCTACCATTAGTCAGTACAATACCCCAGAATTTGGAAGACAGTATCAATTACTCCTCCGAGTGCTGCAACAAAATATCTGGCTAAGTAGCGAGGTACCGGTAAATAAAGGAAATCGGTTATTGTTGCTGCAAGCATCTCCCAGCAGGTGGGTCCTCAGCTCCGCCGAATACGCGAATAATGCCTTACAGTTGATGACCCAAAACGCCTCAAAAGAAGTTACACATGAATACAACACAATCAATCAATTTGCGGCTAAACAATTTTACCACTTCCTAAATACAAACAGCCTATCCAATGATCGACTGTTAGACATGCTATACAAATTCAAACATCAGGTTTTATCGGTGGTCAACCACAGCCCAGATAAAACACCTTATATCCAAAGCCTGCTAATGATCACATCTCAAATAGATCAAGTGCTGTCTAACGCTTTAACCCCTACCAATCTTTCTTGGCAAAGAATACAGCAAAGTCTACAAAATTCAGGCCTGTTACTGCATGCGAATTTGTCTAAAAAGGGCGTTATCTTACAAGCTCAAGAGCCAGCGCAAGACCCAGCCGAACATGCGTTGCGCAAAGTCTTGCACGCTGACTTTCAAGCCCAACTGTTTAAGCTTAAAAATACATTAAACACGCAAATTTCAGAGTGGAACGCATTTCGAAATCACCTAGAAGCACAAACCCAGCAAAACGGGCTTAATTCACCACTCTACCCTGAAACGCTGATGCGGTTGACGGAGAAGCTGCTAAATGACCTAACTCTCCCACCCAAAGGCCCTAACAACACGGCAACCAGTAACTCTTCAACAAGTATCGGGACATCAACACCTTCGAACAACACAACGACACTAAACCCTTTCTTTTTTCCCCCAACAAGCTTACCCAACACCCATCAAACAAAGGCATCGAAAGACCCTATTGAATCCTTGCTGAAATTCTTCAAAAGCCAGATAGAAAGAAGCATCAACCGGATTCACAGCAACCAATTAACCACTCTTTTAAACAACGCCTCGCAATCAACCGGAGGTCTAGATCAGACTGCCGTAAAGCATCCTCAACCATTATTATGGGAAATTCCACTTTATACCGATGGTCAAATTTTTCCGTTAAGAATCATGGTTGATCAAGAGAAACCCGAACAACCGACAGATCAAAGCGCCATAATGGAAAAATGTTGGCGCTTCTTACTCAATTTTGATTTAGGGTCAATCGGAATCATCTTCGTCCAAGGCTGGTTAATTGACAAGGCATTAAACCTGACGTTTTTGTCAAACACACCCACAATACTTAAAGTCATCAACCAGAACCTAACCGCGATCACCACGCCTCTGCAAGCAGCAGGCATTGAGCTCAATAGCGACATTGAAACGCACCTGTATTCTGATATTGAAGAGGTGCTGAGCCCATTTTCAACCGTGCATCATGAATGGGTAAAAACATGAATGACTCACCTGAAACACCGCAAACTAACCCCCGTCAAGCCGTCAGTCTTGAGTATGACGGCGAGTCTGCTCCTACGTTAACGGCATCTGCAGAAGGCGATTTAGCCGATGAAATCATTCGAATTGCAAAAGAACATGAAGTCCCCATTTACGAGAATCAATCCTTAGTGGATTTACTTCGAAAAATGGAGATCGGAGATGAGATTCCAAAAGAGCTGTACTTAATCATTGCTCAGTTAATTGCCTTTGTTTATCAAATCAAAGGCAAAGTGCCATAGAGCTTGCCAAAAAGACCAACAAAGGCAAAAAAAGTAAAAAAGTGTAACGGGTTATAACGTGCCTGAATGCGCCACTTGGAAATCAACCGGTAAATCCGACGCCATCCAAGCATAATAACCATCCCGGAAGAAATAAACGTTTTCATAACCCCAGCTGGCCGCAAAATAACTGGCCATGGCAGCGCTGGGGGCCAACGCACTGTCACAGTAGAATACCAGTGGCGTATCTTTTTCTAATTCATCAGATACGTACAAGATAACAAACATATCGTCGTTAAAATCTAGATTAACCGCATTTTGAATGTGGCCCATAGACCAAGTTGCCGGATCTCGTACATCCACAAACACCGCACCTTCTTGATGCAAACGATGGGCTTCGACTAAATTGATCGTGGTGGCACCTGAAATATCATGTGGCGCTTCTGCAGCCACATTCCATACGGCCCCAAAAATTAAAACAAAACAGGCAAATAGACGGACAACCCCAAAAGTAACACTCTGCATTCTGCAACAACCTTAATACTGAATACCAATATCAAAATAAGATTGGAGATGGTATTTCTCCAACCCACTGAATTCAGTATAGGTTATATTTCGATCATACAGATTATTATTAAGCCAAACGAAAACTTTTTAGACTTTTATTTATTGCTTACCATGACGCAATGAGTTGACACGATCCCCTAAAGGAGGAGGAACTTCTGGGTCTATTCTGACATCCAGTAAAACAGGACCGCCAGCGTTCAGCAAACCCTCAAAATCAAACTTATACAAATCATCCACAGTATCCAGATTAACGCCTTTGACGCCTACAGCCTCGGCCATTTGTGCGAAATTAACGCGAGGTAATTCATGAGCGATGGATTCCGAGCCCGCCATACGCTGACCATGCTTTACTGTACCCAAGCTACTGTCATTGAGCACCACAAAAATAACGTTCAAATTAGCCTCTGCTGCAACCGTAATCTCCTGGCCATTCATTAAAAAAGCACCATCGCCCGTCACGCACAAAACTGGTTGATTGGGTCTCGCCATGGCCGCACCAACAGCTGCTCCGATCGCCCATCCCATAGAGGCATACCGCAACTCGACTAGAAATAAGTTCGCCAGATCGACGTTCTTAGGCTTGTGATGAAAACACCAAAGGTTAATTCCCCACAACATGCTGTTGCCGTTGTCCAACGTAATAATGGAATTGGCAGGTAAATATTGGTTTAAGATTCCATATAATTGGCTTGGAGGAATGGTTTCATTAATACTGCAATAATGACTAACACTGGATGGAACCGACAGCTGAGCCGGCTCACAAGACGTTTTATTTTCGGTAATGTCATCACAACGATGTATGCCGCGGATCAACAAGGCTTCATGAATGGGTTGGACATAATCTTTGCGATGTTGACTGAGCGGCTGTTCTCTCAGCTCACCAATGAGCCACGACAGGGTATCTCTCAACGACCCCAGCACTTTTAATTGCGCTTGACTAGGCAGCTCTAACAGCTCTGGAATCTCAGCCAGCTGAATGAGCTTTTGAGTGAAAATGGCCTTGGTTTGCCAGCCATTCGTGGAGACTTCATCAACGTCAGTTCCAATACCAAGAATGATATCCCAACCTTGAGAGTCAAGCATTTCCACCATACCTTTGTGGCCCGCCATACCAAATACACCCACATAATTTGGATGATTCGTTGGCACATAGCCTTTACCCATAGGCGTTACGATGACCGGCCAACGCAAACGTTCAGCCAGTTCCAAAATCAAATCAACGCATCCCTGCGCGTAAGCCCCAACCCAAATAACCCCTTTAGCAGGCACTTTGGAGAGCGTGTTCGGGGGAACGATTGCTGAAAAAAGTCGTTTTTTTACAGGCAAATCAGCAACCACTTTTGGCTTTAAAATCGGTAGAAAATTCCCGTGATCAGGTAACAAGGATATCTCTTGATCTAAAATATCTCTTGGTATAGAGAGATGCACAGGACCAGGATTGGGACCAAACGCTTTGCTTAGCGCCCGTACCAATTTAGAAATCATCTGATCTTTTGAGCTAACCAACGTGTTGTAACGCGTGCAACTTTCAAAAACTTTTATTAGATCAACACCGCCACCACAAGCCGACTCTTGCAGCGCCCCGGATCCAAAGCTGTTCAGTGACGTTTGAGCTGTCACAATTAACATGGGCACGTAATTCATATAAGCAGCACAGACGCCCGTCAACGCATTCGTCGCTCCTGGCCCTGTAGTTGTACAAACAACCCCCAACTTCCCACTGAGCCGAGCATAACCATGTGCCATAAAAACGGCACCGGCTTCATGACGTGAAGAGATATGCTGGACCCCACCAGGCAGGCGCTCTGACTCCGCAATGGCATTGTAAAAAGGCTCAATGTTGCCACCGGGAATACCGAACACATATTGTACACCAAGTCTTTCTATACAATTTACGATAAATTGGCTGCAGGTCAGCTTTAATAGCTGGGGTACTTCTGATTGGCTGTACTGAGGTTTCAAATGATGGGAAGAATTGGCGTTAAAACGCAGCTTAGCATTTTCCGGCGTTAAATCGCCTCCAAACTGCGGCTGAGATTTTTCTATAATCTCCATATATTGATATCCCTATCTTTCAATCCAAGTTTTCGTAAAGTAAAACTTATGGCACCATCCTGGCACTCAATTCACCAATCAAAAAGCTATAAATAAGCTTCGAAATTGATTATTTTGTTATAGCGAATATCCAACAGATTCCCTGTACTTGTAAAGCACTTTATTGTAAAAAAAAAGAACTATTTTAAGTCGAGTTGACGACGTTAAAGTCCCGCCTTTCTTTATAACAATGTTTTATAAAAAATTTTCCTGGTTTTATAAAACATTTATCCCGGTTTTATAAAAAGATTATCCCGTTTACAATGCCGGGGATCATACGCCTGACTAAGCACACAATAAGCTACTGGATAGGCACTCTTTCAAAATTTATTTACCAGAAAGGCCAGGAAGACGCCATGCAAGCCCAATCTGCCGAACAAGAACCAGCGATTCAATCCGCATCAGAGCACCCTGCGATACACTCAACAACACCTTCATTTTTCCAGTCTTCTTGGTCCTTTTTAACCGAGCTGTTTGATTTTCAATTTAAAGAAGTCATGACCGTCAAAATGCTGCCTCTTATTTACGGCGTTGCGATTCTCTCCATCGCGGCCACGACTTTATATTTAGGAATACACGCAGCACTGACGTCTTACTTGCTCGGCATTGTTTACTGCGCATTCATCGCACCCGTGTTTTTTATTTTCAGTATCTCAGCCGTTAGAACAACGTTAGAATTTTTCTCCGCGCTTTTTTCTGTACAGCACCAGATGCAAAAAATGAACATGTCAATGGAAATCATTGGTAGTCAACTGAAAAAAATGAACGAAAACACCACCAGTATGGAAACCCATACAGCCACCATGGCTGAAACCTTAAACGAGCTCAACGGTGTTACGGATAAAATTCCTTTTTTCAAAAAACCCAAAAAAACCAACAAGCACCTAAGCTGGGCTGAAGCCCCTTTAAAAGACCACTTAAATAATACAGCGGAGTAATTCAAATCATGACCACCTCATTACATAACAAACAATTAGCTGCAATGCTGCAAATGCAAGACAACATCAACCAACGTATTCACTCAGCTTGGCGTGATCAACAACATCCTTGGTACCGCGCCATTTGGGTCGAATGCGCAGAGCTGATGGACCACCAAGGCTGGAAGTGGTGGAAAAAACAAACACCCAATATGGAACAAATACAACTCGAACTCGTTGACATATGGCATTTTGGCTTAAGTGATCTACTACAAAGAGATCCCTTAATAACAGAGAAAGAAAAATTAGATGCGTTATCTTTAACGCCCAATAGCCCACACAGCTACTCCGACTTTTTAACCGGCATTGAGCACTTTGCAAATTTAACCCTTCAAACAAAACAATTTTCGGCACCCCATTTTTTTGGATTATGTCAGCAAACCAATTTAACATTTGAAGCGCTATATCAGCTTTATATTAGTAAAAACGTATTGAATTTATTTCGACAAGACCATGGCTACCAGTCAGGGGAATACCAAAAAAACTGGTCCGGCAAAGAGGACAATGAACATCTCAGTGAGATCGTTGCTCTTCACCAAAATACAGAAGGTGATTGGCAAAAGATCATTTACGCTGAATTACAAACAAGATATGAAACTCAATGTTCAGCCTAACCATTAGTTCAGCCTAAAAATCGCCACCCCAAACATCGGGTTCAGGCAATAAACGAACGCCCAATGTCTGCCAAACACTGTGTTGAATCGATTGAACCAACTCGATCAACTCTTTAGCCGTACCATTATTAGGGTTCACTAAGACCAAGGCGTGATCTTGGTGAACCTGAAAGCCCCCCACCGCCTGACCTTTCCAACCACACAACTCGATTAAGCGACCTGCTGCTAACTTCACCTTGCTCGAAGAGACTTTAAACCCCTTAACGGCCGGTTGAAGCGCTTGCAGCTCATGAAAAAAATCAACTGACACCAACGGGTTTTTAAAAAAACTGCCCACATTAGGCAGCACGTTTGGATCCGGTAATTTTTTACGCCGTATGTCAATAACCGCTTCAAATACAGATCCGAGACTGACAGCACGGTCTTTTTGGGCAAACCAAGTTTGCACATCGGGATAATCCACTTGCGGCTGAAATCGCTTGCGACAAGCAAGCACCACGTTGAGTACCAGCCATTGATCACGATACTCTTCGAGCTTAAACACGCTGTTTCTATACTCAAGCTGGCAGTCATCTTTCGAAAAAACACGCGTTTGACCTGTTTTTAAATGCAAAGCCTCAACTTGAACCAAACCATCCGACAGCTCCACCCCATACGCCCCAATGTTCTGAATCGGCGCCGCCCCAACAGTACCCGGAATCAAAGCCAGATTTTCATAACCAGACAGCCCTTGATTCACCGTAAAACAAACCCAGTCATGCCAAGCCAAGCCCGCCCCCACCCGAAAGGTGGCCGAATTCGCTGTTTCAGTCACTTTTTGAATCGATGAGTTATTCAGCTGAATCACAACCTGATCCAAATCCCCCAACAAGACCAAGTTACTTCCGCCACCCAACACCTTAACGCCGTGCTTGTGAATGAGCGCTCTAAACTCTTCTGTTGCAAACACATCCACAGATTGCGACGCAACGAAGTAATGAGCGCGACACGGCATATTGAACGTATTAAGTGCTTTTAGAGAATAGGAATGCTGCAAATTACGATCAAGCATCGCGTACGATCGACGCAATCAAATGATCCACGCCCCGTTCAATCAGATCAATAACACGCTCAAAGTCAGCCTCTCCCCCTTGATAAGGATCCGGCACATCCAGCACATCCATTTCAGGCACCCCCTGCAAAAACAGTCGCGGCTGAGCAGCAACGCCACTGGCGCCAGGAGCACCCGTACCTGACAAGGACAGCAAATCATGTAAATTAGAATGATCCATGGCCAAGACGTGCTGAAACGTCATGAAATCATCTGGCACCACTTGGCGCGCACGAAGCGATCCTAATGAATAGCCTCTGGCCTTTCCAGCCGCTTGCGCCCGCTGATCCGGCGCTCTTCCGATGTGCCAATCACCCGTACCCGCCGAATCAACCTCCACCCAATCCAACTTTAACTGCTCTAACTTGAATCGCATCACGGCTTCAGCGGTCGGAGAACGGCAAATATTGCCCAAACACACAAATAAAACGCGCATGCTGATTACTTCCTTACCTTTAATGCCAACAATTCGTTTAATAGTACATCATCGGGAAACAAGTTGATCGAAATTTTAAGATACCATAGCTGCGGCAAATCCATTGAGCGCAACTTCACCGCATCTTTTTCTGTGACCAAAATCACCGCCTGATGATCCAGAACCTCAAAATCTGCATCCGAGTAAGCATGATGATCAGGAAAAATATGCTGCTCGAATTTAAGCCCCATTTGGATCAAGGTTGCAAAAAAACGCTGAGGATGACCAATACCGGCAACCGCTTGTATTTTCGGCGCGCCTGGTAACAGCGTTTGCCAATCTGCCACCAACGAATCATCCACAACCCGATACACCCCCTCAGGTACAACCTGCATATAACTCACGGGCAAAGTCTCACCCACCACCTTAGGTCGATCATGAGACATCGAATTGACCACCAAATGCTGCACAGAGCCCAAGCGCGACAGTGGTTCTCTCAAGGGTCCCGCAGGCAACAAAAAACCATTACCCCAACCCCGCGCATCGGTCACCACAATTTCAAAATCACGAGGCAGCTGATAATGCTGCAACCCATCATCACTGACTACCAGATCAAGCGTTGGGTACCGCTGCAACAGCGCTTCCAAAGCATTAACACGTTGCGGGTCTATGACAACGGGGACACCACAAGAACGCGCAATCATCGCCGGTTCGTCACCAAAGTTACTCACAGGCTGATCTAAGGCAACAAACCGAGGAAACGGCCACGCTGAACACTGTTGAGCGCCATAGCCCCGAGAAACAACCCCAACTTTTAGGCCTCTTGATACCAAGGTCTTGACTAGGTGTATTAAAAGAGGGGTTTTACCCACACCGCCAACCGTTAGATTGCCCACCACCACCACAGGCACATGTTTTTTTTCAGGAGGGAAGCACAGAAACCACATTCGTTTCAGCCAAACCAAGGTCCTGACAACCCCAGAGAAAGGCAGCAACAAAACACTGACACGAGAAGAACCAAACCAGAGCAATTGAAAAAAATGCGACAGTCTTGCTCTCACTCAAGCCTCGCTCAGACCTGCATGGTAAAGCCTGGCATAGGGACCATTAGCGGCGAGCAAGGCCGCATGGGTGCCTTGCTCAACAATTTTTCCGGCCTCCAGTACCACAATTCGATCCACAGACTCAATCGTAGACAGCCGGTGCGCAATAATGATAGCCGTTTTATCTTGTAACAAAATGTCGAGCGCCTCTTGAATCACTTTTTCAGTTTCTTGATCCAACGCCGAAGTGGCTTCATCTAAAATCACAATGGCTGCATTTTTTAACAACGCACGCGCCAGCATAATGCGTTGTTGTTGGCCGCCTGAAAGCTGCGTTCCTTGCTCCCCTCCGATAGGGGTATGGATCCCTTGGGGTAATGCAGCGACAAACTCCGCCGCATTCACCTGATTCAATATATCCCAAACAGCCTGTTCATCCACATCCTCCAATGCGCCATAAGCAATATTACGCAACACCGAATCGTTAAATAATTGCCCTTGCTGACTGACAATCGCCAGCTGTTGCCTTAAATGCTGCAGCTCGAGGTCTTGCAAAGGATGATCATCTAGATAAACCGTGCCACTTGAAGGCTCCAGGAATCGAGCAACCAAATTAACGACACTTGTTTTACCCGCACCTGAACGTCCAACCAACGCCACTTTTTCACCTGGCCGAATGCTCAAGGTAAAGTTCGAGACAGCAGGCTCAGGTTGACCTTTGAAGCGAAGCTCAATCTGATCAAACTTAAGACTACCGGCTACATGAGACAACCGCGTCTTTCCTTGGTTGGCCTCATTGGGAACATCCAGCATCTCAAAAACAGAGCGCGCACCAGCAACTCCACGCTGAACAACGGTATTTACTTGGGTTAACTGCCTAATGGGTTTAGCCAACATACCCGCTGCTAAAATAAAAGCCAAAAATTCGGCCGTGGTAGTGTCTCCAAAGATAGTCGGCTGCAAAGCCAACCACACCACAATCGAAAACGCCGAAGCCACAAGAAACTGAACAATCGGCGTATTAATTGCCTGTGTGGCAACCAATTTCATGCTCTGCTTTAGGTTATGGGCGTTTGCCACTAAAAATCGATTGCTTTCATAGGATTCACCCCCATAAATTTTAACGGTATGGTACGAGTGGATTGTTTCAGTGACGACATGGGCGACATCCCCCATTGAGTCTTGTATATCATGACTCAAACGGCTGAGCCGCTTGCCTGCGTAATTCACGACACCACCAATTAAAGGCCCCATCGCGAAAAAGATTAATGCCAATTTCCATTGCGTATACGTGAGGTAAACCATCAAGCCCAAAACTGTAAAACCTTCTTGCAACAGAGTTTTCAATGCATCCGTGCTAGCGCTGGCTACTTGTTCAACATCGTACGTCATTTTAGACAACAAACGACCAGATGTTTGACGTTGGTAGTAATCGTTATTAACAAATAACATTTTGGCAAACATCTCTTCGCGCAAACGATAAACAACGTGTCTTGCCACATAAGCAATGCCATAATTGCCTAAAAAGGATCCAACTCCGCGAATAAAGAATATGCCAGCGATGAACACCGCTATTAGGCTTTTTGCCTGCTGATCCTCTTTTTCAATGGATTCGACAATATACTTTAATAATTCGGCCCAACCCCATTGCGTAGACGCATAAATAATAAATCCCAAAACACCGACCATAAATGCGAATAAATACAAACGGGTATATCGGAGTAAACGCCAATAAATTTGCCAGCCGGAGCTCATACGGTCACTGCCCTAGAATCAATGCAAAAGAGAATGGTTGTTGAAAAAACAAGCCTAATGAAAACAGTCGAAGAGAATAATGCCCCTGAGGCAATTATCCAAGAGCCGAACAGACATTTACTGCGGCTTTTGAGTGGTAATGCTAACGTTTACATAACCCACTTGCCCAACCACATCTAAAACGGTGATCACTGCTTGGTGAGGGGCCATGGCATCCGCGGTGATCACAATCGGTAGAGAGGCGACATCCCCTTCAATCCGCATCAAGGCCCTTTTGAGTGCAGCGGCCGTGTTGACAGCCAATGGATCACCGTTTATCGCGTAACTGCTGTTCGCCCCTATGGTAATCTCAGTAGGTTGAGCAACAGCCTCAGGCGGTTTACCTTCAGCTTCAGGAAGGGTCAAACTTAACCGAGTTTCCTTGGTAAAAGTCGTGGTGACCATGAAAAAAATTAACAGCAAAAACACCACGTCAATCAAGGGTGTTAGATTTAGGGAAAGCGCTTCGCGACGTCGTCTGATCATATGCGTCAACCCATTATTTAGGCGTAGATTTCACAACATCTGCAGGAAGACTGTCCACCAACACCATGGCTTCGCTTTCTAACGAAATACCAAAATCATCAATACGACGGATCAAAAAGCGATGAAAAAACAAGCTTGGAATAGCAACAAACAAGCCACCCGCCGTGGTCACTAAGGCCTTTGAAATACCACCAGCTAGAACCGTGGCATTACCGGTTCCTTGTAAAACGATCATCGAAAAAACGTCAATCATACCCAACACAGTACCCAATAAACCGAGCAAAGGTGTAATAGCCGCGACCGTGCCCAATGCATTTAAATAGCGCTCCATTTCGTGCGTTTCATGATAGACCACCGCATCAATGTTATCTTTCAAAACATGTCTCTCGGCACCAGAGTGTTTCAGCCCTTCAGCCAAGACGCGACCGAGCGGAGAGTGTGCTTTTAATTCAGCCATTTTTTTGGCATCCAGCTTATTTTTCTTCAGCCAAACTCGAACCATGCCTGATAGTTTAGGTGGTATGATTTTTTTAGTTTGCAGCGCCCAAAAGCGCTCAAAAATAATGGCCAAAGCCACCACAGAACACAGCAAAATAGGAAACATTAAAATCCCACCTTGCTGCATTAAATCAATTAAACCAGTGCCACCTTCCACATTGACTCCTAATAAATTTGATCAGGCTATTTCGATATCGGTTTGCTTCTGTTCAACTTTCTTTTGAACTAAGGTTTGTAAAAGTTCAAGCTCGCTTCTCGAGACATCAAAAGCGCGCATGATAACAGCTTCATCAACGCCTTCGCTAATCAACTGAGAAATTTTTTGATAATCCATATTCGCAACAGCGCCAGAAGACGGAGCACTGTCAGCCGGTTTGGCATTTTGCTGAGCACTAGAGACAACTTCCTTTGGGGTTTCTGGTGTTTGAATTTCGGGAGGGAGTGTTTCAGCTTCTTGATGCATGACAATACGAGTCAACGTTTTAATCTGTGCCCGCATCAAGGCTTGCTGTTGGTGCCGAGCCATTATACTGGCTTGTAACTCATCAAAACGGCCATTGACTTCAATCTCGAATTTTAACTGACGATTTTTCATCACAACCGTAAAAGACCACAGGCTAATCAAGCATCCTGTAACAAAAAGTAGAATAAAAGCCGAACTGACCAACGCTGAGCTAACCAACATCGAATTACCCAGCCGCCAGTTCTTTTTGGGAGTCGGGCATTTGAGATTCAATCATTTGGCCAACATCCATTAAAATAAGCAACTCACCTTGCTTATGTGAAACACCTTGGAAAAAATGCCGTACATGCTCCTTACCTAGATTTGGCGTAGGCTCAATGCTGTTGGTTTCGATATCTACGACATCCTCCACGCTATCAACCAAAATACCAACAACCTGTTCAAGAGCCTCAACAATCACTATCCGGGTTTTTTCTGAAATTTCGTGACTGTCCAAATCGAACAAGCTGCGCGCGTCCAAGACGGTGACAACATTGCCACGCAAGTTAATGATACCCAAAACACTTCTACGAGTACCAGGCACGGGGGTGATTTCTGCGTATCGCAAAACTTCACGCACCTGCATGACATCCACACCATAACGCTCATCCGCAATACGGAAAGTCGCCCACCGGATGACTTCAGCCCCGTCAGAACTTCCATGTAACTCTGGTTGTGACATACCTGTCTCTCCCTAATTCAAATCGCTTATGCTGCTAGCTTAGGCGGTCCATTTCTTTCCATTCTTCTTCAGTTAAAATTTTGCCCAACTCAACCAATATCAACAGAGTATCATTTTTATAACAAACCCCTTGGATAAAACGATTGTTCTCTTCATTGCCCACATTAGGCGCATGCTCAATTTCGGATTCACGAATATAGACCACTTCGGCCACGCTATCGACCAGCATACCAATGACGTTGTTTCCCGCCTCAATAATCACAATACGACTGTGATCAGTGATTTCTTGTGAGGCCAGCCCAAAACGCTCCCGAGTATCCATCACCGTTACCACATTACCACGCAAGTTAATGATTCCCAACACATAGGAAGGCGCACCAGGTACCGGAGCAATTTCTGTATAACGGAGAACTTCCTGAACTTGCATCACATTGATACCATAAGTCTCACCCGCTAATTTAAACGTGACCCACTGAACAATAGGGTCATCTGAAACAGTGTTTTGTGCAGCGTGCGACATAATTGTCTCTCCATTAATTAGGAATTAGTAAGCTCTTTACTAAGCTTAGAATCCATTGCTTCTTTTGCAATTTAACTGAGCTTGGCTCTTATCTATTCTGGTGCCTATCTATTCTTGTACTTATCCACACAGGCGCCGATCCACTCTAGTCATTATTAATCAAGCCCATCCGGTCTAAGCAGAGCACCTTTTGATATCATCAAAACCACCCGACGATTTTTTTGGCGGCCTGATGATGTCAGGTTATCCCCAATCGGCTGATACTCACCATAACCCACAGCAGCCAACCGCTCAGGCTGAATGCCATTAGCCACTAACTGACGGACCACAGTCGTGGCTCTCGCGACGGACAACTCCCAATTTGACGAATACTGGCTATTGGCTATTGGCTGATTATCAGTAAAACCTTCAACTCGAATGGCATTTTGAAATTGAACCAAAATATCGGCAACTGCATTTAAAACTTCTTGAGCTTCGAGTGTTAATGTCGCTTGACCGACGTCAAATAAGAGTCGACTGGGAATATCTATTTCCAACCAGTCCGAGCTGGCGTGTATGGATAATTGACTTTCTTGCATCCAATCAGGCAACCCATGATGCAATTGAGCCTCTAATTGGGATAAATTTAACGAGCCTTGACCATATTGATCATAACCCGTGGACGCCAAGACACCATAAAATGCTTGCTCAAATTGCTCGGACAGCACTTTATACTGGCCTTCATTGACACTTGAAATCGAATACATAATGACAAAAAATGCAAACAGCAGCGTTATGAAGTCAGCATAAGAAACCACCCATCGAGTTTCCTCATGAACATCGTCATCTATGAACCGTCTCATGATGCTTTCGCCAACCCTTGATCGCTGTAATGCAAGTAGCCTTCAAGGCGTTTCTCTAATAGAAGGCTGTGCTCGCCCTCAGCAATGGCAACCAAACCATCCAACAACACCTCATCTTCGAGCAGTTGATGTCGAATGAGCGCTTTGAGTTTATTGCCAATGGGTAAAAAAATAAGGTTGGCAAAACCAACTCCATACAAAGTCGCTATGAAAGCGGTCGCAATGCCCAACCCTAAGCTTTCCGGCTCTCCCAAATGCCCAACAACTTGAATCAAGCCAATAACAGCCCCCATAATGCCAATGGTCGGAGCATAACCGCCCATAGAACTGAATACTTTGGCGGCCATCATTTGCTTATGTTCTCTGGCCAAAATATCCGTCTCCAACACACTACGAATCGCCTGAGGTTCCGTACCTTCGATCAACAAAGACAACCCTTTTCTCGCAAACTCATCACTTTCAAGATCTAACGCTTCTTGAAGACTGATAATGCCTTCTTGACTCACCGAGCCACTCCAAAATTTCACCTTATTCACTTGATCAGAAAGACTTAAGGCAGGAGGGTGAAACACCCAAGAAAGTAAATGAACAGCCTCTTTAAAAGTAGACCTAGGCGTTTGTAACAACACCGCCCCGACAGTACCGCCAAGAACAATTAAAAAAGCAGAAGGGTTAACAAAGATGGCAAGAGCCCCCCCTTCAAGTAAGACTCCTAGTATAACAGCACCCAGTGCCATCAGACCGCCGATTAAGCTCAATTTATCCACGCGGATTCTCCGCACTCTTTTATATTTATAGCATTAGGCATTTATATTATGAGGCGATACGCCAGATCTCACCACTGGATGACGAACGAGAGGCGTACTCAAATAACATATTAGGCACATCAAGAATTAAGGCAATTCGGCCATCACCCGTGATGGTCGCACCCGCCATGCCAGCCGTACCATTCAGCATTTTACCCAAAGGCTTGATCACCACTTCTTCTTGACCAATCAACTGATCGACAACAAACCCAACCTTCTGCGTCCCTACAGACACGATAACCACGTGACCTTCCCCATCACTGGATTCTTCTAAGCGACTTTCTGGTTCAATTAACCATTCACTTAAGCGAAACAAAGGAATGGGTTTTTCACGCACAATCACCACTTCTTGTCCGTCGACTTCATTCGTCTTAGTCAGATCTAAGTGGAAAATTTCATTAACGCTGACCAATGGGAAAGCAAAAGTTTGCTCGCCAAGCATCACCATCAACGTAGGCATAATAGCCAACGTTAGAGGCACTTTGATCGTTAATAGCGTTCCTTTACCCGGTTCAGAAGAAACATTGATGCTGCCATTGAGTTGAGTGATTTTCGTCTTAACAACGTCCATCCCAACACCACGACCTGAAATATCAGAAATCTCTTCTTTTGTAGAAAATCCTGGATGAAAAATTAAATTAAAGGCTTCATTGTCAGTTAAACGCTCAGCCGCTTCAAAATCCATCAACCCTTTTTCTTCAGCCTTACGTCGTAACACACTGGCATCCATACCTGCACCATCGTCTTTGATGGTCAGCATAATATGATCGCCTTCTTGTTCAGCAGACAGCACAACATTTCCCGCTGCGTCTTTACCTGATTGCTTTCGTGTTTCAGGGTCTTCCACACCGTGATCCACCGCATTACGCACTAAGTGGACCAAAGGATCCGCCAAGGCCTCAACCAGGTTTTTATCCAGATCCGTCTCTTCACCTTTAAGAACCAAGTTCACTTCTTTTTTAAGCGATCGAGCCAAATCTCTGACCACACGAGGGAAACGACCAAATACTTTTTTAATGGGCTGCATACGCGTTTTCATCACCGACGCTTGTAAGTCGGCCGTCACGACATCCAGGTTAGCCACCGCTTTGGACATGGCTTCATCGGTTGTTTTTAACCCCAGACGAACCAAACGATTCCGCACCAGCACCAGTTCGCCAACCATGTTCATGATGTCGTCTAGACGCTTAGTGTCGACCCGTACGGTTGTCTCGGCTGGCGGGGCATCCTTGGCAACCGGTTTTTGCGCCGCCGCTCGCGGCGTTCTTTCAGCAGGTTTAGCAGCCGCTGGTTTTGCAGTAGTTGGCTTTGCGATAGCCGGCTTAGAAGCAGCAGGAACTTCTTTCTTTGCAGCAGCAGGAGCAGCCGTAGGTGTCAGTGTTGGTGCCGGCGCTTTTGGAGATTCAGCAGGCTTGCTAACTTCAGCTGGCTTAGGTATTTCAGCTGTTGTCGCGTCTGAATTAGCGGTATTACTAGAAGTCGAGGGGGTAGTCGCAGATGCAGCCGCCGGAGCTTGAGCTGCAGTAGGCTGACTGGAAGAAGGTTTATTAGCAGACGGATTATTTCCAGGCTGTTTATTACTAGACTTAGGCATTACCTTATCATGACCATGCAAAGCGTCTAATAAAGATTCAAACTCATCATCCGAAATATGTTCATCAGAACTGTTGATAATCGCATCGAGAGCACTGTTATTTGCTGGCGCTTCAGTATTTTCTTGAGCATCTACATGAGCTGGTTCAGGTGGGCTGATAGGCTCTGAACTGCCCTTCGCTTCTGGAGGCGAAGCGGCTGGCGCCTCACCTTTGGTCTGGCCTGGCGCTCCACCTGCACCGTGCAATTGATCTAAGAGCGCCTCAAACTCACTTTCTGTGATTTCATCACTGCTGGCCTTCGCATCTGATGCATTGGCGTTAGCTTGAGATGACTCACCCGGTTTAGCGGATTCCGAATTAGCGTTTGTGCTGTTTTCAGTCGCACTCGCTTCTGCAGCACTGGCTTGCGGCGCATCGAACAATTCGATTCCGGCTTCTTGTGGCGCCTCTTGCGGTGTCTCTTGCGGAGCAGCTTGAGAAGGCGCATCAAAAAGCTCAGCATCGCTATTCTCTGAAGCACTATTATCCGGTGTGATATCCGCCGTGCTGTCAGATGGTGGCGTTTCTGCATCTTGCTGTGCCGGCGCTTCTGCTGCATCAGGCGCCACCAGTTTATGCAGGGCTTCCAGAATATCAGGCGGTGCCGGATCAGGGTAGGCTCGCCCTGTCACCACATCAAACATGTCTTTCAAGACATCGGTTGAGCGCAGCACCACATCCATTAATTCCGGTGTGACGAGCAATTTGCCATTTCTAAGCTCATCAAACACATTCTCTGCAATATGACAAAGCTCAACTAAAGGCTCTAATTGCAGGAAACCAGCACCGCCCTTTATCGTATGAAAGCCTCGGAAAATTGCATTCAACAGATCAAGATCATCACCAGAGGTTTCCAGAGTGACCAACTGCTCAAACAGAAGCTCGAGGATTTCTCCCGCTTCAACTAAAAAATCACCAAGGATCTCTTCATCAGCATCAAAACTCATTCAGCTTCCACTCCGTTGGCTCGCACTAAAATCCCAAACTGGACAATAAGTCATCCACATCATCTTGATTGGCCACAACATCTTCCCTTTCATCTTTATTGATAATGGGGCCTTCTAAATATTCCGCTTCTTGGTTTTCCATTTCATAGCGGATTGCATCAAGTTCAGAACTATCACCCGAAAAGCTTTGCAAAGTTGCCGCTAATTTAACAAGCTCAACTAAATTATCTTGAACATCAGAAACAATGCTGATGACTTTTTTAATGACCTGGCCCGTTATGTCTTGAAAGTCTTGAGCCAGCAATATGTTATTTAAGTTTTCATTCAGCTGATCTGAATTATCAATGGCTTCGTCTAAAAAGTTTTCCATTTCGCCATAAAGCGCTCGAAACTCTTCTGCACTGAGTTCACGCTTAATCAATCTTGCCCAAGTCTCTTTTAATTCACGTGCTCTGGAGCCCAAATTTTCAGAAATCGGCACCGTATCTTCGACCATGTCCATGGTTTTATTCGCCGCATCTTCTGTAGTCTTTATCACAAACTGCAAACGATCTGACGCACTTAAAATTTGCTGAGCTTCGCTGTTGTCAGTAGCCTCTTTGCCTTTCGCATCAATGCTGAAATTAACTAACGCACTGTGCAAAGCACGAGTCATTTTACCGATTTCATGATACAAGGTTTTATCTTTGATCCGATTGATTTCGCCTAACTGGCGATAGGCATCGGTCGTATTTCCGGCTTCTAGTGCCACTAAAAGTTCTCGGGCAGACTCGGCGAGATCCTCTCGATATTGATCGGTTATTTTTAAACTGTCCAAAATGCCATCCTTGTCTGTCTAAATCCTGTCTGTCAAACCATGTGACTTACGATCGTTACGCGCCAGCCCTTTCAAAAATCTTATCAATTTTGTCTTTCAACGCGGCCGCCGTAAAAGGTTTCACCACATAGCCGTTCACACCAGCTTGCGCCGCTTCAATAATTTGCTCACGCTTCGCTTCAGCTGTTACCATCAAAACAGGTAAGCCGTTTAGTTTTTCATCCGCTCGAACGGCTTTGAGTAACTCAATCCCTGTCATGCCTGGCATGTTCCAATCCGTTACCAAAAAGTCGAATTTCGTACTTTGCAACATGGGTAAAGCGGTATTACCATCATCCGCTTCATCCGTATTGGTGAAACCAAGATCACGCAATAAGTTTTTGATGATTCTGCGCATAGTCGAGAAATCATCGACGATGAGAATCTTCATGTTTTTGTCCAAGGCATCCTCTCCTTACCAAAAGGCCAGTAAACTCTCTTGTTATATTTACTGTTTTTCTCTTTTTAAAGTCTAGTAGGGCTTTGAAGGCTATCCAGTTTGGAATAAAAAAATTTCCGCTTACAACGCGTTTTTTTATTCATTCACTTCGCCAGTTTGCCAAGATTCCAGATAATGCCGCAATCGAATAGCCGCTTGGCTGTGAATTTGACTGACCCTGGACTCAGTAACCCCTAAAATTTCCCCTATTTGTTTTAAATTAAGCTCTTCTTTGTAATAAAGCGATAAAACCAGTTGCTCTCGCTCTGGCAAATCGCCAATACACTTGGTCAACGCCACCTTAAACAGTTTATTTTCAATCTGTTCTGAAGGCCCTAAATTATCAGTATCAGGGGTTTCTGGCATCGCAGGGGGCGATTCATCACCATCACTGAAGGTATTCAGCTCACTGAAATTGAATAGCTTGCTGCCTTGGGTATCTTGAAGCATTTCGTAGTATTGCTCGATCGAAACACCTAACTCATCTGCAATTTGCGCATCCGTCGCTTCGCTGTGATGTCTATTTTCCACTTTGCGAATGGCCTCAGAGATTTTCCGAGTATTTCTATGAACAGACCGAGGCACCCAATCACCACGACGGATTTCATCTAACATCGCGCCTTTAATCCGGATACTAGCAAAGGTCTCAAAGCTGGCACCTTTTGATGCATCATATCGCTTACTGGCTTCAATCAGGCCAATCATGCCCGATTGCACCAGATCCTCTTTGGAAACATTGGCCGGCAGTCTCGCCAACAGGTGCGCAGCAATTTTTTTAACCAAATCAGCATGACGCTCAATCAAGCGATGAAGCTCGGCCTGAGGATCCTGATTAACTTGGCTAATTTTGTGGTACATAAAAACGTATAAATCCCAGAACTAACTGGCAACCCCTTGCACTAAACGCTCTACAAAAAACTCCAAATTACCGCGTGGAACAGAAGGCAGTGGCCATGAATCAACTTTTTTAGCCAAACTCTTAAACGCCAATGAAGCTTTACTTCTTGGGTAAAGATCGCAAATGGCCTTCTGCCGCTGCACCGCCTTCCTGAGATTTTCATCGAAAGGAATAGCCCCAGTATATTGCAAGGTGACATCTAAAAATCGATCGGTCACTTTAACCAGCTTTTCATAGATTTCACGCGACTCTTGAACCGTACGCGTCATATTCGCTAAGACATGAAATCGATAGAGGTTGTAATCTTGATTTAGCATTTTAATCATTGCATATGCATCTGTGATAGATGTCGGCTCATTACATACCACCAGTAATAGCTCTTGAGCTGCGCGAACAAAACTGACCACGGTATCCGAAATACCCGCCGCTGTATCAATGATCAACACATCAACTTGATCTGCCAAATCATTAAAAGCATTGATTAACCCGGCATGCTGCAATGCATTCAACCCAACCATTTCATGGGTACCGGAAGCCGCCGGAACAATGCGAATGCCTTTGGGGCCTTGCACCATGATGTCATTTAAACTGCATTCGCCATTCAAAACATCGTGCAAATTACGTTTTGCCGAAATCCCCAACAAAATATCCACATTGGCCAACCCTAAGTCGGCGTCTAACAACACCACCCGGCGCCCCATTTCAGCCAAAGAGATCGCCAAATTTACGGAAACATTGGTTTTTCCAACGCCGCCTTTGCCACCAGTAACGGCTATCACCTGTACGGAATGCCTTCCCATGCCTGCTTTCTTCCTTAATTCTTATGTTGTTCAATTACTTAATACGGTGGAAAAACCGCAACATCCTTTTGAGTGTAATCCAAATAATGCCACTCAACCCAATGTATACCCATGTACTCACCTCTCCCCAAGTCATCCCTCATCATCCTGCCATACGTTCGACCCTCTCATCTCGCTCGGGCTGCAATAGACACTGCATCAATTGCGACATTTCAATATCACTGACATCGTGCCCCTGGCTCAACTCCAAGGCCTTTTTAATTAAGGTCAATGGCTGAAAGCGGCTGATGTCTTCAACCAAACTCAACCCATGGGTGACATAAGCTAACGGTAATTTGGAATCCATCAAAAAGCTTAAGACCTCGCCTAAGCGACGCGCTTCATCCAACTTAGTGGCGATTGCTCCCGCTATATTGATAGCACCCGATATATTTAACCTATCCGTCGACGAGCCTGCAGCAGCATATTGCTCAAAACACTCCGTCATCACCGAATTTTGATAGGTGCAAGCAACGGTAATAAAACATTTTAACTGCGGACCAAAAGCCCGTAACATTTGTAATTGATTGCTCCAGGCACCATCGTTATAAGGTAACCCAGCGGTATCCACCAAAATCAAGCGGCGATCTTTAAACTGCTCCAATACCGACGTGACTTCCGCTGCCTCTGAACAAAACGCAACAGGCACATTCAATATCTGGCTTAACGTATTCAATTGATGGTTAGCTCCCATACGAACACCATCAATCGACACCAAAGCAATTTCTTGTGAACCGTATTGTTGAACACATTTTGCGGCGATTTTTGCAATACTCGTGGTTTTTCCTGAACCCGTGGGACCAATTAAAGCGAACACACCGGATTCATTGATAATTTCTTCAGGGTAAATGGGAATGTCTTGCGCGAATTTCTCAATAACGTGCCGCCACACCGTTTGCTGCTCATCCGTAGAAGCATCGATATCAACGACAAAACGCTCTGCAACAGAGGATGCAATTCCCATGGCGCATAAGCGTTGTAATACATGGCTTTTAGCAGGATGATGTTGATGACACTGCCCCCAATTTAAAGCCGCGGCTTGACTGTCCAACAGGTTACGCAACCATAAGACTTCGTTTTCTAATTTTTGTATAGTTGAACGCTCGGACGCCGCGGCTTTAGCTTCATAACTGGACTGGAGAGCGGGATTCTCCCGATTTTTTGTTGTCTGTACTTTTTTTGTTTTGCTCGAATCTGAAACCAGTTTAGGTGTAGATGCAGGTATAGAGGTAGGTGTCGTTGTTGTTTTTTCTGAAAGAGTCGCTTTTTTGGGTGGGCTCTTTTTTTCGCGAGAGGTTGATTTGTCGAGAGAAGTTGATTCCACTTGCAACGTTTTATTCAGGTGTTGTTTGGCTTTTTTCAAAACAGCCTTCACTTCTTCAGAATTTGGACTGCTGGCCCAATTCGCAGCTTGAGACTCGGTTATTTCTTTTTCTTTTAATTTTTCCATTACGCGTTCTGAAGTGCTGTCAGAGGCAATCATTTCAATGCCTTCTGGAACCTTCCGCTGACTCAAAATAACAGCCTCTTCCCCCAACAGTTCTCGGACCTGTTTTAAAGCATTTTTCATATCAGGTGCAATAATTTTTTTAGCATTCATAGTCTGGTACCTTAGTTTCTAACTGTATTCTTTCTTACTACCCTGTTCAGTCGCATTATTTTTCCTTAAATTTTTCTCCGCTAGCTTTGCCCAATTTGAGCAATCACGGTTATATTTTTTCCTTCTGGAATTTCGTTGTAAGACAACACGCTTAAACCTGCGAGCCCATAGCGTAAAAATCGAGCCAACATATTACGAATACCCGAAGCGACCAATAAAACGGGAGGCAACCCTTGCATTTCTTGTTGGGTCACCAGGTTAGCCACCGATTCTTGTAATTTTTTAGCCAAAGTGGGTTCAATGGTGGCATCGGTTTCTTTACCACCATTCTGCTTGGCTTGAAAAACTGCTTGCGTCAGAATTTGCTCTAATTCAGGCTGAAGCGTCATAACTTTTAACTCTTGTTCGGGACCCGTTAGCCCATGAACAATCATTCTCGACAATGCCAACCGAGCCGCACTGACCAAAGCTTCGTGGTTTTGTGCCTGATCACTGACTTGAGACAAGGCTTCCAAAATGGTGCGTAAATCTTTAATCGGAATTTGCTCACGTAACAACATTTGCAATACGCTTAACAAGGTACTGAGCGAGATAGGCTGAGGCACAACATTTTCAACCAATTTGGCATTCTTTTTACTCAGCTGATCCAATAATTTTTGTAATTCTTCAAATCCAAGCAATTCATCCGCATGTGTTTGCATCACATGATTAATGTGAGTCGCAATCACCGTACTGGGATCCACCACTGTGTACCCAAGATTTTGCGCCTGATCTTTTTGAGCGGCTTCAATCCAGATGGCATCCAAGCCAAATGCGGGGTCTTTTCCAGGAATACCCGGCACGTTGCCAAACACTTGACCAGGATTGATCGCCAACTCACGATCCACATGGATTTCAGCTTCCGCAACCGTGACCCCTTTTAAAGTAATACGATACTGAGTGGGCAATAACTCTAAATTATCTCGAATATGAACCGTCGGCATTAAAAAGCCCATTTCTTGGGATAATTTTTTTCTAACCCCTCTGACTCGCGTCAACAAATCACCTTCTTGGCTGTCATCCACTAACCCAATTAAGCGATAACCAACTTCCAGTCCCACCAGGTCGACCGGTTGAACATCGTCCCAACCCAACTCTTTTGGTTGGGAACTGACTTCCCCGCTGATAGGCTCACCGGATTCAAGCGTTCCTTGAATAGGTTGTGCGTTACCGGTGGATCCCATGTTCGCAGCCCCACTGTTACCAGTCCCCAAGTTAGCCATGACCCCAGATCCTTGATCGTCCGGCAACGGCCGTTTTTGAATAAACACCGACAACCCAACACAAGCGCCCGCCAAGGTCAGAAACGACAAATGCGGCATGCCTGGCACAATACCCAAAACACCCAGTACACCGGCCGCTAACATCAACGCATCTGGGCTATTCAACATCTGCTTGCGAACTTGATTAGATAAATCTTGTGCGCTATTGACACGCGTTACCATAATAGCGGCAGAAACTGACAGTAACAGTGACGGCACTTGCGCCACTAATCCATCACCAATGGTCAATAAGGCGTATTTTTGCATTGCATCGGCAAACCCTAAGTCGTGTTGCGCAACGCCAATTGCGAGACCACCAATGAGGTTAATTAACAAAATTAATATGCCGGCAACTGCATCCCCACGCACAAATTTGCTGGCACCATCCATCGCCCCATAAAAATCCGCCTCTTCCGCAATATCGGCCCTTCTAGCCTTCGCTTCCGTTTGATCGATCAACCCGGCATTTAAATCCGCATCAATGGCCATTTGCTTACCGGGCATGGCATCCAATGTAAAACGAGCCGTAACTTCTGAAATACGCCCCGCACCCTTGGTCACGACCATAAAATTGATAATGATTAAAATCAGGAATACCACCAAGCCCACCGCATAATTGCCACCAATCAACACCTCGCCAAAGGCTTCAATCACTTTCCCAGCAGCATCCCCACCTTGATGGCCTTCTAGCAGCACAATACGTGTTGAAGCGATGTTCAATGCCAAACGCAGTAAAGTCGCAACCAATAGCACCGTGGGAAATATGGCGAACTCAACAGGCCGCAAGGTTTGCAAACTGACCAATAACACTAATAACGACAACGCAATGTTAAACGAGAAAAAAACATCAAGCAGAATGACGGGCAATGGCAACGTCATCATCGCCAAGATCGCTACCAAAAAGATCGGCGGCGCCAACTGGCTGTAGTTTAATGACTTAACGGTTTGTTGCAGATCGGCGATCACCACCAATACCCTCGTAAAATTGACACAAATTGATCATCATTAAGCTACAAGCAAAAATCTAACCAACTTTTACGATATGGGTATCAATTCACCTTAATCTCGACGAAACTCTTCCGGAATGGGGAAATTAGGATGACCAATAGGCTGTTTTCTGAGCCCTTTCTTGTACTGGTTCATCTGATACACATAAGCAAGTGCTTGCGCGACCGCCAAATACAAACCGGCAGGAATTTGCTGATTAATTCGAGTGGCGTAATAAACAGCCCGCGCTAAAGGCGGCGCTTGCAATACTTCAATATCATGAGATTCGGCTATTTCACGGATTTTCAAAGCAACAAGGTTTTGCCCTTTGGCAACCAACACAGGCGCTTCGTCCTGAGCGCTGTTGTACCTTAACGCAACAGCGTAGTGCTGCGGGTTCGTAATGACAATATCCGCTTCTGGCACCTTATCCATCATGCGACGCTGCGCCATCTCGCGTTGTAATTGACGAATTCGACCTTTGACCTCTGGCGTACCTTCCGCCGCTTTATGCTCTTCTTTGACTTCTTGTTTGGTCATTTTTAACTGCGTTGTGTGTTGCCAAAGCTGGAACGGTACATCGATCATCACCACAACAATGGTACTGGCAGTAACCCACAAAAAAGTCTCGCCTATCGTTTTTAAGCTGACTAACATGGCTTGGCTCGGCGCCAATTTACTAATCCCGATGAGTTCCGGCACTTTGATGCTCAACACAAAAATTGAAACGCCCGCCACTAACAAAAATTTGGCGATCGCCTTCAAAAGCTCAACTAACGACTTGCTTGAGAACATCCGCTTAAAGCCCTTAATGGGATTAAAGCTATCAAATTTAGGCTGCAGAACCTGTGTCGAAAATCCAACGCCTCCGAGCAAGCAAGAGCCGACAACTCCGATGGCAAAAAGAGAGAGAAATAAAGGCCAAGCACTGAGTATGACCCTTTCAATACTCGAATTTAATAAACGGACAATTTCGTGTTGATTTTTCACAACATTTTCTGGAGCAGAAAACAGACCAGAGGCCACCTCAGACACATTGATCGCAATGCTGGGACCTAAAATGATAATCATAATGGCGCCCAGCATGATCACACAAAAACTGGTGAGCTCCTTAGAACGCGCAACCTGACCTTTCTCGCGGGCCTGCTGGAGTCGCCGCCCCGAGGGGTCTTCCGTTTTTTCTTGACCGCTTTCTGACTCTGCCATACTAAATTAGCCAGCATGTTGGCTGATACAAGTTAAAATTCACTGATCATCAGCTGCATAAAATCCAAATGCTCAGCCGTAAATTGTTCAAATTGAGGCAAATATCCCCCCACACAAAACCAAATCATAAGAACGCCAAACACCATATTAAAAGGAAAGCCAATCGCAAAAATATTCAACGTCGGTGCCAACCTCGCCATCAAGCCAAACGCTAAGTTAACCAACAGCAAGGCCGTTACCGCAGGCAACGCAACAAGCAAAGCAGCACCAAATAACCAAGACGCATGACCAACCAGCACCATCATCCCTGATGCCTCAAAACCACGAGCGGAAATGGGCAGCATCGTGAAACTGTCTGTCAATACCTGCAATACCGCAAGATGACCATTCATGGTCAAAAACAATAAGTTGGTCAGCATTAAATACAGCTGACCAACAGCAGCCACGTTAATGCCATTCACAGGGTCAATTAAAGTCGCAAAGCCCAAACCATTTTGCATGGCAATCATTTGACCGCCTACGACCGCAATATGAAATAAAATTTGGACGCTGAAACCCAAAGCAACCCCAATAAAAATTTCTTTCACACTCACCCACATAAGCTGCCACCAAGCGAGTCGCGTCATGTCATCAAAAGGAAGAGCTGGCGCATAATCCATTAAAAAAGGGAAAAGCATGGCCGTAAAGGTAATGGCCAGCAACAATCGCACCCGAACGGGAACCAACCGGGTACCGATGATGGGAACAGTCATCATAAAAGCGCTAATGCGGAAAAAAGGCCATAACATCTGGGCCAAGCCGACCATCAACTCATTCAAGGACAAAGTAAACATGATTACCCTATTGCCTCGATTACCCGATGAGGTGCGGAATCTCATTGAACAGTCTTTTGGCAAAACTGACAATTTCAGAACTCAACCAAGGCGCAGCAATAGATACCGCAAACAAAGTAGCCAACAGCCTGGGCAAGAAACTCAACGTTTGTTCATTAATTTGAGTGGCCGCTTGAAAGGCTGAAATGATCAAACCGACAAACAAACCGGGCAAAATAATGACAGACACCATGCTCACGGCTAAAAAAATACCCTCTCTAAAAATATCGAGCACAATCTCAGATGTCATAATAAACTCCCGAAAGCATGACTATCACCAGCCTCCATGCTCATTACAAACCAAAACTGGCCGCCAACGTCCCAATAATCATGGCCCAGCCATCAACAAATACAAACAGCATAATTTTAAAGGGTAATGACACAATTAAGGGGGATAACATCATCATCCCCATTGCCATCAAAATACTCGCAACCACCATATCAATGATCAAAAAGGGCAAAAACAATAAAAAACCTATTTGAAAAGCGGTTTTCAGCTCGCTGGTAACAAAAGCTGGAATCAACATGGTCAGGCTAATGTCGTCTGGCGAGGCCACCGCTGGCTTGCCTGACATTTGCATGAACATCAGTAAGTCGTCTTCTCGTGTTTGCGCCAACATAAATTCTCTAAACGGTTTTTGTACCGCGTTAAACGCTTCTTCAGCATTTATTTTTTCTTCAATATAAGGTTGAACCGCGTCTTCATAAGCCGTTTCAAAAACCGGCGCCATCACAAAAAACGTTAAGAATAATGCCAAGCCAATTAAGATTTGATTGGAAGGTGTTTGTTGCAATCCCATGGCTTGTCTCAGAATTGAAAAAACCACAATTATGCGTGTAAACGCAGTCACCATCATTAACAACGCAGGTAAGAAAGTCAGCGCCGTCATTAAAGCGACAATTTGAATGGTCATCGTATACTCAACCGATTCATCTGGGCCTTGCACCACCTTCATGATGGGCAAGCCAAATGCCTCCGCATACACACCCTGTGCTGAGAGCAGCAACCCTAATGAGCAAAGAGCAATGACGATCCGTTTTAAATTATTCATCATATTGTTTTATTCAAATTTTTTGTTCAAGTTTTCTTGTTCAAGTTGTTTTGGACCAGATTTTTTTTAACACATCATTAAAAGAAGCCGCCTGTTGCGTCGTTTGTTCAGCCATTGATTGATCAACAGCGTCTGAAACAGACGTCTTGCCTTTCGCTTGCCCTAACCAAGCGGCCAGTTCGGATTCATCTTCAGCCGTAAACTCTTTTAGCAGATTCACATTATGATCCGTTACTCCAATCAAAAAGTGACTGGATAGCATTTTAACCAAAACTATTTTTTGCTTAGGCCCTACAGACAAAACCGTGACTATTTTAAGACCCTGATGGTGTGCCTGATTAAACAGTGCCGTACGCCTATAGATAAACGCCATCGCCGACATCACGGCGATCACTAAAATCAACCCCAATATCATTTCCAACAGCATTTCAGAAAACGTCGAGTTATCTTCTGCTTTTTTTCCAAAACGACTTTGAGTAGAAGACTTATCATCGGACTTTTCAAGTGACTGAGTCGGCTCGACATCTGCCACTGCTGCCAATGAGTTGCTGGCTGCACCATCTTCCGCCAACAGCTCCCCAGGAAGTGCTAGCGTTATCGACAGTAACAGCAACTCTAACAACATCACAACGCTAGGAATGGAGGGTAACGATGTATGCCGAAAAAAGGTCATCATTTGAGGCGCTTGATCCGGTCAGAAGGACTCACAATATCCGTTAAACGAATGCCAAATTTTTCATTAACCACCACCACTTCACCATGCGCTATTAAGGTGCCGTTAACCATCACATCTAAAGCCTCACCGGCTAAACGATCCAGCTCAATCACCGAACCTTGATTGAGTTGCAATAGATTGCGAATGCTGATTTCAGTACTGCCGACTTCCATCGATATCATCACCGGAATGTCTAAAATCACATCCAGATTCGGGTTATCCTCACCCCCCAGCGGGACAGAATTATCAATGAGCTGATCTAACTCAGCCGCCTGAACGTCCCCACCGTCTTCATCCACTTGCTCTTCTAAAGCCGCAGCCCACTCATCGGCTAAAGCGCTGTCATCTACGGGTTGTTCATCTTCTGCCATTATTTCTCACCTTACTTACCTTAAATTCAAGAGACTTTCTTGCGCTCATAACGATCCATCACTTGCAGCGCCATGCTGCCTTTAGAAACCCCTAATTTTGTTTTAAACGTCGGCACCCCATTGGCCATTAACGTTACATGATCTGGCATATCAACCGGAATCACATCACCTGCTTCCAAATCACAAAGGGACTGCAAAGACATTTTTTTCTCAACCACTCGCGCTCTAATTGGCACCTTCGCATCCATCAAATCTTCTCTCAGTGCTTTACCCCAACGCTCATCGGAATCATCCACATCACTCTGAACACCAGAATCCAGGACTTCTCGAACCGGCTCGATCATCGAATATGGCATCGTAAGATGCATATCACCACCGCCACCATCCAACTCAATGTGAAAGCTGTTCACAATCACCACTTCACTTGGGCTGACAATATTCGCCAACGAAGGGTTTACTTCCATACCTAAATAATCAAACTCGATGTTGTAGACAGGGTTCCAGGCTTCTTCCATATCTTTAAAAGCCGTCTCTAACACCATTTGAATCACACGATTTTCGGTCGGCGTAAACTCTCGACCTTCGATCTTGACGTGACGCCCATCGCCGCCAAAAAAATTATCGACCAACTTAAACACCAACTTCGCATCTAGGACGAACAACCCCGTGCCTCTTAAAGGTTTGAGCTTGACCATATTCAAACTGGTGGGAACGTATAGGGTATGCACATATTCGCCAAACTTTTGAATTTGAACGCCACCCACTGAGACATCCGCTGTACGGCGTAACAAATTAAACAAACTAATGCGCGTGTATCGAGCAAAACGCTCATTGATCATTTCCAGCGTCGGCATGCGCCCACGCACAATCCGATCTTGAGTGGCTAGGTCATAGCCTTTAATCCCCTCCGCGCCTTCATCGCCTTCCGTTTCAACAGAGCCGTCATCGACCCCGTGAAGCAAGGCATCAATTTCATCCTGTGAGAGTAAATCTTGTATGGACACCTAATTTCCTACTGTTAAATACAAACTGTTAAACACAAATAATGCGACACTGGCTCATGCAAATTATTGAATGATAAATGTTGTGTAGTAAACATCTTCAATCGAGGGATCACCCACTTCAGCCTCCATCAAGGTTCTGATTTCTTCAACTAAAGACTCACGCATGATTTCTTTGCCTTCTGGGCTTTGAAGCTCATCAAACAGTTGAGCCGCAACCAAAGTGAGAATATTACTGCGAATCTTGGGTAAGTGTTTGATCACAGCAGTATAAGAATCGTCTGAACGTGTCATCAACGTTAACTCTAATTGCAGATAGCGCTTTCGCCCCGAGTCATCAAAATGCGTCACAAAGGGAGGCTTTAACGGTATATACATGGCAGGGGCTTTTTCTTCTTCAACCACCTCTTCTGCTACCATCTCAGCTTCTTCTTCACTATCGCCGCTTAACAGAAAAAAAGCCGCGCCACCGCCGATCAACAACACTACAACGGCCGCGATAATAATTAATAAAAGTTTACTGCCTCCTTTCTTCCCAGAGCCATCATCATCACCACCGCCTCCGCCAATGTTCTCATCTCCAGAAACTTCGAGATCGAGTGCCTGATCATCTGCCATGAATGCTCTCCCTAAAATGCTGCGTACTCAGTTATATCGCGCGTCAGTAGTTTGACAAGATACCAACGGTTAATAGCGACAAAACGCATAATAACGACAATACGCCAAATAACCGATTAAATTCTTTCGATATTATGCACAAGCACAAAGGATGCCAACAGAAAATGGGCGCGAAGAACTGCGCGTTAACGATGGTTAAATAACTGATCAAGTTTTTCTTCATACCGAGGATAATCTAAAAACTCATACAGCTCTTTTCGGGTTTGCATAGAATCCACAACGGAAGCTTGAGTCCCTTGTTCCCGGAGGGTTTTAAATACATTAAGTGCTGCAGCATTCATCGCTCGAAACGCCGACAAAGGGTAAAGCGCTAATTGAATCTTTGCTGACGCTAACTGTCCACACGTAAACAAGGGGGTCACACCAAATTCCGTCAGATTGGCTAATACGGGCACTGACACTCTCTCAGTAACCTCACGATAATCATCTAACGTCATCATGGCTTCAGCAAATATCATGTCAGCCCCGACCGCTTCGTAAGCACTGATGCGATCCAGCATAGCGACTTTGCCTTCTACCGCCAACGCATCGGTTCTGGCCATCACGACAAAATCGCTGTCGGGCTTAGCATCAACAGCAGCTTTGATTCGATCACACATTTCTTCGCAAGAGACCACGGCTTTATTGGGCCGATGACCACAGCGCTTTTGTTCGACTTGATCTTCAATGTGAACGGCGGCGACCCCAGCTCTGACCATTTGTCGAATAGTACGAGCAATATTAAAAACACCACCCCATCCGGTATCAATGTCTACTAACAAAGGCAAGGATGAGGCCGCGGTGATCCGACTCGCCTCTTCGACCACTTCAGACAAAGAGGTCATCGCTAAATCCGGCAACCCATAAGCGGCATTGGCCACACCAGCCCCCGACAAATATAAAGCGCGAAAGCCAACTTGCTCGGCCATAAGCGCACAATAGGCGTTGATCGTACCAATCACTTGTAAAGGCGTCTCTTGAGCAACAGCGTCACGAAACCGTTTTCCGGGCGAGATGTTTGTTAATTCTGTGTTCAAGGAAGAACCCCTAACTGAAACCAGCTTTAGACCTAAATCAGGCCTTATGCAATTTAAAAAAGCGATTACCTTCTTCGGGCTGCTTTTCAACAACCTTATTGCGCATCGACTGAGTTCTGGGCCAAATCAACGTAAAACGCGCCCCCCCCAAACTCGATCGATTGACGCTCGCAACACCACCATGCCAATAGGCAATTCGCTGCACAATAGACAAACCTAAACCATAGCCACCTGAGGCCCGCGTACGGCTATCATCCAACCGCGCAAAAGGCACAAACACCTTTTCCCATTTATCCGGCGGTATACCCACACCATCATCTTCCACATCAACGCGACACATCCCCCCTTCACAGGCCGTTGAAACGCGCACCCGCGATTTCGAATAACGTAACGCATTTCCCACCAGGTTTTGCACCACTCTATGTATGTAACGCTCTTCACATTCCACTAATTTAGAGCCACCTTCTTTGGGAGGCGTATGTTCAATAGTGATGTCAGTAGAAATAGTCGATGCTTCTTTTTTAACTTGCTCTAAAATCGAATTGATATCCACCATCTGTAAATTTAACGATGGCGTCCCTTCTTCTAAGGCGGCATAAGTTAATATTTCATCAATCAGAGTTTCCAGCTCTTGAATATCTTCATCAATGTCTTTGATTTGTCGCACTCGTAAGTCGGCATCATCGGCATCTTGCAACATTTCCAGACCAAATCGAATTCTCGCCACGGGAGTTCTCAATTCATGAGACACCGCATTGGTCATTTCTCGTTGCGAACTGATCAACCGCTGAATATGCTCCGCCATATCATTAAAGGTCGACGCCAAACGCCCTAGGGCGTCATGACTGTCAACGGTCACGCGCGCGCTCAAATCATCACGACGAATTTTAACAGCCGTTTCCTCCAAGCCCTTTAAGCGAATCAATAAGGGTTTTACTAAAGCATACGAAGCCAGCCCCATTGTTATGATCGCCACAATGCCGCAGACAATAAATAAATGAAACGGCAGCCAATCAAACAAGTTAACCGGCCCAAACACCAAATATTCCAGCTGACCAGGAATTTTCACCACCACTTCCACAGTAGACAAATTATTCGCGCTGTTACGAAACAACATCACGACTTGGCCTTGCTCTAACCGCAAACGCTGACTGGCATCAACATCGATTTGTTCAATAGAACGCCGCTGAATCGGAAAACCAAACAAGGCTTGAAATCGAGCCAACATGGGTTCCCACTCAATCAGTGGGTATTGCTGTAAATTCTCCAGAACGATTTCAATGGTGCCAACGATTTGCCTTTCCGTAAACTCCGCCATTTCACCATACAAAACCAACTGCTCCTCGGAAGGCACTTTCACCATCACATAAATTGTATCACCAGTGAAATCTCGCCGGATATGCACCTCTCCTGCCGCCAAATCTCGCGGCACTATAGCGCCATCCCACTCGAGGCTGTCTGCCGACCGGATTTGCAACCCCGCGCCGTAATGTTGTTGCACTCGACGAAACCATTGCTCGCGCTCTTCTTGATGCTTATCGACAAAGACATCAGCCACTATCCGAAAAGCACCACGCAACATGGCTTCGTGATAAGCGGTATTAAAGTGAGTATTACTGCGAGTGATAAGAAAGTAGGAAATTAGACCAACCAACAACATGGAGGCCAACATTCCCCCATAAATTCTGACAAAAATGCTGCCCACACTTGGTCTCTTTGATCGGATCGCTCAGGTTAGATAATGCTTAAAACCAAGCTTAATTATTTAACACGTCTTTGACAAATAAATATCCCTTACTGCGCACCGTTTTAATACGACGTGGGTTCATGGGATCATCACCGACTTTCGGGCGAATTCGAGACACACGGACATCAATCGAACGATCTTGTCCATCGTATTCAATTCCTCTCAAGCGTTCGAAAATTTCTTCTCGAGATAAAATTTTTCCGGCGTTGGAAGCCAATAACCAGAGCAGGTCGTATTCAGCACTGGTGAGATCGACCGCATTACCTTCCAAGCGAACTTCTCGGGCTCCGTTATCAATCATTAAATCACCGAACTGCAACCGATCTTGAGAACCCGTCTCCTGGGTTTCCTCAACCGTTTCCTGCCCTTCATTACGACGCAACAACGCACGAATACGAGCCAACAACACCCTGGGGCGAACAGGCTTTGGCACATAATCATCAGCCCCCATTTCCAAACCCAGGACTTGATCCACATCATCCGTTCGAGCAGTCAACATTAAAATGGGTTTGTGGTACTGACCTCGAACCTCTTTACAAACTTCCAAGCCATCTGCACCAGGTAACATCAAATCCAACACAACAAGATCAGGCTGATCTTCAATAATCTGATCGATAGCTTGCTTACCGTTATTAACAACACCCACTTCCAAGCCGTTACTTTCAAGATAATCCTTACTCAAGTTAGCAAGACGCTCATCATCTTCAACGATCAGAACCTTTGGCTTTTCACCTGATTGGTTTGCCCCCTGTGCTGCGCTCATATTTTGATCCATGATACTTTCTCGCTACATGCTTTCCTGTTAAGGACTTTAAATTAATCCCGTTAAGGACTTTGTAAAAACAACTCTCTTAAAAAATTCCGTCAAAAAAAAGTTTTCTCTTTTACGGTTTTCTATAGAGTATAGGACTTATTAAAATATTAGAAGACTTCGCGCCAAGCCACAATTTTATTCTTATTTTTCATACAAAATTGTTTTTTTAGACAGCATCAAAATGACATCTCAAAATCTCACACGCTGACACAAGATCAAAGTTTAAACCAGGCAATCAAATACACACTTTATTCACAACTTACCCCCACGTTTTTCACTTGCAAAACAAAACCATGCGCATTATCTTGTTGTTCTGATACAGCTATAACACAAGATGTTGGGGCAACGCCTTTACATATTGGCCACCGAATGAACACGCCACTAATCATGTCACCATGGAGTCAGTCAGCGCATATGGATCACGTTATAACGCCTAGTAAAACCCGCTCTTCAGCCAATATCCAACCTGAAAAAAACCAATCAATTGCGGACGCTTCTTATTCCACGGCAACCCCTGCCACCCCAGGTGAGCTACGAGTCATCAAGCGCAATGGTGGCGTTATGCCGTTTTCCAACGACAAAATTCAAGTGGCTATTACTAAGGCTTTTTTAGCGGTCGAAGGCGCGGTAGCCACCAACTCAAACCGTATCCACGATACGGCCAACCAACTTGCCCAGCAAGTCATTGACACCTTCTCTCGCCGTTTACCCACCGGCGGCATTCTGCATATTGAAGAAATTCAAGATCAGGTAGAACTGGCTTTAATGCGTTCTGGCGAACACAAAGTAGCGCGCTCTTATGTACTGTATCGCGAAGAGCGATCACGGCAACGGGCGGCCACCCGTCAAGAAAGTCATGCAGCCCCCTCTTCTCACGACCTTTGGGTCACCGCTGCCGATGGTTCCCATCAACCCTTGGATCTTGCACGCCTGAACACCATTATTGAAGAATCCTGTGATCTGCTTGAAGACGTCGATTCCGCCGTGGTCCTCGAAGAGACTCTGCGTAATCTCTACCACAACATGCCAATAGACGAAGTACAAGCCGCTTTATTGATTGCATCTCGAACCCTTATTGAGCAGGACCCCAATTATAGTTTTGTCACCGCGCGCATTTTGCTCGACACCATTCGCAGCGCCAGCTTGTCATTTCTGGGCTTGGCCAGCCAAGCCACCCAAAGTGAAATGGCGCACTATTACCCTCTTGCGCTTAACGCTTTTATCGAGCAAGGCATTGAACTCGAGCTGCTGAGCCCCAAGCTGGCCGAATACGATCTGGCTGCTCTGGGCCAAGCACTTCAGCCTGAACGCGATCAACTCTTCACTTATTTAGGCTTACAAACTTTATTCGATCGTTATTTTTTACATCACGAGGACATTCGATTTGAATTGCCTCAAGTTTTCTTTATGCGCGTCGCGATGGGCTTGGCACACGAAGAAGAGGACAAAGAAGCACGTGCCATCGAGTTTTATGAAGTACTGTCTAAATTTGATTACATGAGCTCAACACCGACATTATTTAATTCCGGCACCTTGAGACCTCAGCTGTCTTCTTGCTATCTAACCACTGTGCCTGATGACTTATACGGCATTTACAGCGCCGTACGAGACAACGCCATGCTTTCTAAATGGGCAGGCGGCCTAGGCAACGACTGGACACCAGTGAGAGCATTAGGCGCTTACATTAAAGGCACCAACGGTCGCTCTCAGGGCGTGGTTCCGTTTTTGAAGGTAGCGAATGATACCGCCGTAGCCGTCAATCAGGGCGGCAAACGCAAAGGGGCTCTTTGTGCTTATCTAGAAACCTGGCACCTTGACATTGAAGAGTTCATTGAGTTACGCAAAAACACCGGCGACGATCGACGCCGTACGCACGACATGAACACCGCCAACTGGATACCTGATTTATTCATGCAGCGCGTGTTTGAAGAAAAAGACTGGACACTGTTTTCGCCCAATGACGTACCCGACCTGCATGATCTTTACGGCAAAGCCTTCAACGAACGCTATGAAGCCTATGAAGCTATGGCTCAAGCCGGCGATATCAAGCTGTTTAAAGTGGTTCCGGCGCAAACGTTATGGCGCAAAATGCTCTCCATGCTGTTTGAAACAGGTCACCCTTGGATTACCTTTAAAGACGCTTGCAACATTCGCTCTCCTCAGCAACATGTTGGCGTCATACACTCTTCGAATCTATGCACTGAGATTACGCTAAACACCAGCAATGATGAAATTGCCGTCTGCAACTTAGGTTCAATCAATCTCGTGAATCATCTTGAACCAACAGACAGTGGTTACCAGCTCAACCTTGAAAAGCTAAAAGTCACCGTAAATACCGCTATTCGCATGCTGGACAATGTCATCGACATTAATTACTACGCCGTACCTCAAGCTGAAAACTCCAACCACAAGCACCGGCCAATTGGCTTAGGCATGATGGGTTTCCAAGATGCCCTGTACTTACAGCAAATCCCATACGGCTCACAAGAAGCGGTTGAATTTGCCGATCGGTCGATGGAAGCGATCAGCTATTTCGCGATCGCCAGCTCAAATGCATTAGCCATTGAAAAAGGCAGCTATGAAACCTTCAAAGGTTCACTGTGGAGCCAAGGCATTCTGCCGATCGACTCACTGCAACAACTCAGAGACAGTCGCACCACGCTAGAGGGTAAGACTTACCTCAACATCAATACTGAGCAAACCCTAGATTGGGAAACCTTGCGCGACCAAGTCAAACAAACCGGTATTCGAAATTCCAATGTTCTGGCGATTGCGCCAACCGCGACCATCGCTAACATCATTGGTGTTTCCCAATCGATTGAGCCGACCTATCAAAACCTCTATGTAAAATCGAATCTCTCAGGCGAGTTTACAGTGGTCAATCCTTACTTGGTTCAGGCATTAAAATCGCTGGATTTATGGGATAACGTCATGGTCAATGATTTAAAATACTACGACGGCAGCATCCACAAAATTGACCGAATTCCCGAAGAACTCAAAGCCCTATTTAGCACGGCCTTTGAGGTTGAGCCTAAGTGGCTGGTGGAGTGTGGCAGTCGGCGCCAAAAGTGGATCGACCAAGCCCAAAGCTTGAATCTCTACATCAACGAAGCCAACGGTCGTAAGCTTGACATCACTTACCGCATGGCATGGTACTTAGGCTTAAAAACTACCTATTACCTCAGAGCCATTGGCGCAACGTCGACAGAGAAATCGACCGTGACCACGGGTCAATTAAACGCTGTTTCCAATCAAGGCACCAATGATCCGCAACCAACGGAAGCCGCCCCAATCCCATTGGCTTGTTCCATCGACGACCCCGATTGCGAGGCCTGCCAATAGCCTAAAATTTTACTCGTTATTTAGTTTCACGTTACTTAAAGGACACACTGACAAACTCACGGAGAGATCAGAATTATGGTGTTAGACTGGGATACCTACCACGACGCAGACGCAAACAAAGCGGCTTCAAATAGTGAATCAGCCAAATCCTCTGCTGCCTCTGCAACAGAAGCGGCCAGCGAATCAACTAAGGCCGTATGGTCAGCCTTGGAACAACCTCAAGCACCTTCGTTTCAGCAAAAGCTAAAATTGAAGCCTGCAGCGCCCACTGGCTCGGTTTCACAAAAAACGTCAAATCCGTTACCCGCTGCTGACACTCAGCCAAAAGCAGACATGAAACCAAAACTATCACCAAAAACTAAAGCCAAAAAGCAACCGCAGCAAAACCAAGAGAATCAAGAACAAGAAGCAACATCTTTTGCGGGCCGGATCAATGTGGATGACAAACGCATGATCAACTGCCGAGCGGACTTAAATCAATTAGTTCCTTTTAAGTACGACTGGGCCTGGCAGAAGTACCTAGACGGCTGCGCGAACCATTGGATGCCGCAAGAAATCAATATGACCGCAGATGTCAGCCTTTGGAAGGATCCAAACGGCCTTTCAGAAGACGAGCGCTTAATTGTCAAACGCAGCCTCGGTTTTTTCTCAACCGCAGACTCACTCGTGGCTAACAACCTAGTGCTCGCCATCTATCGATTAATCACCAACCCTGAATGCCGACAATACATCATTCGTCAAGCCTTCGAAGAAGCGATCCACACCCACGCTTATCAATACTGCATTGAGTCCTTAGGCATGGACGAGGGCGAAATTTTTAACATGTATCGAGAAATACCCTCTGTCGCCCGTAAAGCCGAATGGGGCCTCAAATACACGCAAGACTTGGAAGACCCCAATTTCCAAACAGGCACCGATGAAGACGATCAACGCTTATTGAAAAACCTAATCGCGTTTTACTGCGTCTTGGAGGGGTTATTTTTCTACTGCGGCTTCACCCAAATACTGTCGATGGGTCGGCGCAACAAAATGACCGGCACAGCAGAGCAGTTTCAATACATTTTAAGAGATGAGTCGATGCATGTTAATTTTGGTATCGACGTTATCAACCAAATCAAAATTGAGAATCCTCACCTTTGGACTCCGGAGTTTCAAGCAGAAGTAGTTGAAATGCTGCGTGAAGGCACGCAATTAGAAATCGACTATGCTCGAGACACCATGCCACACGGCGTACTCGGTATGAACGCCAATATCATGGAAACTTATCTGCAATTCATCTGTAACCGACGCGCAGCACAATTGGGCTTACCCGAACAATTCCCCGGCGCCCAAAACCCCTTCCCCTGGATGTCGGAGATGATGGATCTGCGCAAAGAGAAAAATTTCTTTGAAACGCGCGTCACTGAATATCAAGTAGGTGGTGCTTTGAGTTGGTAGACACTCGCCGTAGCCATTCTTAAAACCCCTACACTTGATGCGAAACACATCAACTGTAGTGTTTCGCTACAGAATAGGTAAGAGCTCAGTTAGCAGATGTGTTGGGCTCAACCACAAAAGGATGCCGCATCACGCATTGCTTGCCACTGGCCTTAGCCTCAATCAGAGCTTGACTGGCCAGTTTCTCCAAACACGGAGCTGGATTCAACCGCAAGGCCGTAGAATCCAGCTCATTTAATTCAGCAACACCTGCAGAGAATCCTGCCTGACATTGTTCGTTGCCAGAAAACTCAAAAATCCGACTTGAAAAACGATATAAAATGTCCGACACCACCATCTTGGCATCCTCAACCGACGTATCAGGTAACACCAATGCAAAACGCCCCCCAGCGCATTTGGCAATAACATCGGAAGCACGCAGTCGATTTTTTAAGGCATCCGCCAATGCTTTTAAAATATCATCACCATGCAAATGCCCATACTGATCATTCAAACTTTTTAAATTATCGACATCAATAACACAAAGAGAAAGATTCGCCTGGTTACGAACAGCGTATTGAATTCTTTGCTCCAACGCCAAATCGTATGCAGACTGCGTGGTTAAATCGGTTAGAAAATCACGCGTGATTCTGCCAGTCAACCGGCGTGCTCGAATCAGCTTATGCGCCACAATCGACGAAAATTGTTTTTCATCAATCGGCTTATGCAACACATCATCGGCACCTAAATTTCTAGCGAGATAATCCGTTTCCGGTCGTGTATCCGAGGTCAACAATACAATCGGATGAGACGAGAACAAGTCGTGATTGCGTAAATATTTAATCGCTTCAATGCCCGTCAGCTGAGACTCCAAAGCCATGTCAATAATAAACAAGTCAGGAGGACACACGGTGGCTTTCTCAATAAACTCATCAATATTGTTCGAAAAAATCGTGTTAATGCCTAAAAACTTTAGGTTACTGGTCATTTTGTTAAAAACTGACGCATCGTCGTCTAACACAGCCACGGTCATCTCTCGTTCATGGCGTGCATTCTGTTGATGATCCAGTAGATAGCTCACAACATCGCTCTTATTAACACAGCAGTCGGCTCCAAAACGAAAACTGGCTCTAACCGCATCCGGTGTCTTATCGGCCGTAATAAAAACCACTTTGGGCTTCACACGCAATTGATCTAAATACTCTTTAAAAATGGCCATATTATTTTCATTGTGCTCAACACTGGATTGATTAACCACAATATGCAGCGATCGAACGCGAAGCGATTTTAAATCTTCAAAACTAACACACATTGATTTGTAAGACCTTAACTGCAACGCCTTGCACAGCTCATTAAGATCTCCCACGAATAACGTATTAATAGACCAAAAGCCGTCTTTGGTGTCTTTGCTCACAGGTTCAGTTGATCCCGTCTGCTTTTCAGAAGCATCGACTCCAGCAGAAACCTCTGCTTTCTCTTGTGACATGCCATGCGTAATACTGACCAGCTGTTCAGACTTAGCCGACAACAGATCCCGCATAATGGCGTCCATCCCATCATGCTGAATGGACTCAAGTGCTCGCTCTAATAATCTAGCAATACGGGTGTGTTGCGGTTGACCATAACTGGTGGCAGTTGTTGCTATTTTATGAAGCGTTTGCTTAAGCCGAACCGTATCTTTAAGGCCTGCACTGCCACGAATCACATCGTCAATAATCGAAACCACCACGCGAACATCGCTTAATAAGCGCTGATTAAAAGATACCTTGCCTCGGTTTTCTAATTTACTTAAAAGAGCCTCTGCTGATCTTTGAGGATTGGATTCAACTGCTTCTTGACTATTCATACAACGCCCACCTATAACTGCTGCCTTAGCCCAAATGACTTAAAGCAATATTCACTGCACCCTCTGAAGTGTAGGCACAACGCAGCGGTTGTTGAGCAAACCACTTAGGCTAAATCTGAGATTTGAGGAACAGGACACACCCTGTATAGGACTTAGGACTCATTCAATCAGAACACACGCAAAGATCAGTCAGAACACACCTGACAAGCGGGATCGGCCACAATTCGAGTCTTACGGAACGCTTGTTGCCAAGCGTTCCAAGACAGCAAAAAGGGCTCAACTTGTTTTCGCTTAGGCAACAACAACTTAATCGTTTCGACCACTTGCAGACCGCCAATCACGTTCGGTACCGGGACTAACACCCCAGATTCACTGCAACTGTCCGCTTCTTCGTCCAAACCCGGAAACAAACAATGATAGCAAGGGGATGGCTGATGGGAAAAATCAAAGCTGGCCAACTGCCCTTCACCCCCAATAGCCGCACCACTGACCAAGGGAACCGACGCGGTCACACAGGCTTTATTGATGGCGTAACGTGTGGCAAAGTTGTCCGTGCAATCCAGCACCACATGGTATTCTGAAAGATCGTGCTCCGACGACCAACCGGCGAAGTCATTCACATAGCTCGTGATGGTGGCACTGGCGTTACGCGCTTTCAACGCCAAGGCTAAGGTACTTGCCTTAGGCTGCCCAATATCAGATTCACAATAAGCAACCTGACGGCCTAAATTGCTCAGTTCAATGGCATCCGAATCCAACAAACTGATTCGACCAATACCACAGCCCACTAAGAGCAAAGCCGTGATGGAACCCAAGCCCCCCAACCCCACCACCAAGACATTAGCGTCACACAACGCTTCTTGTCCTGCGATATCAATTTGAGGCAAAAAAACCTGCCGGCTGTGTCTGAGTAGAGCGTCATCATCAAACATAAACACAGGCCTTATTACTTATTTGAATCAAACCTTAAATTAAACAACACCCACAATTTTTCCAATCGTGACACGATCCAAACCGGCTAAATCTTGGAATGTATGCGATTCTTCAAAACCAACTTGCTGCATACGGCCACGAACCTCTTCAGCTTGACCCGAACCATGCTCCAGCATCAGCCAACCAGGACGTTGCAACACCCAGGTCGCTTGATCAATGATTTTAAATAAATCGGCATAACCCGAATCATCGCTGACCAATGCCTCGCGCGGCTCGAAGCCCATTTCAGGCGCTTGTAAGTGCGGATCACCTTCCGCAATATAAGGCGGATTGGCCATCACGATTCTAAATCGCTGCTGCCCCTCAAATGGCAACAGCCAATCCGATTGGACCCAGTGCACATTAGTCGCTTTTCTCTTAACCGCATTCGCTGCTGCGCACGCTAATGCCGAACCGCTTTTGTCAACGCCAACAACCGTGACCTGAGGAAATTCGTAAGCCAACGCCAAAGCCACAGCACCAGAACCTGTCCCTGCATCACATAACACAATGTCCTTGCCATAACCCATGCCAAGGATTTCTTCAACCACGGTCTTTACCGCCACTTCCACCAAAATTTCGGTTTCAGGGCGAGGAATTAACGTCTCAGACGATACCTGTAACTCCATATCCCAAAAATCTTTTTTACCAAGAATATAGGCCACCGGCTCACCTTTGGCGCGACGTTTAAACAGCCCCATGAATTGCTCACGTTCGCGAGGGAGCAGTATATAGTTATGAGACAAAATTAAGTTAGACCGCGACAACTTTAACACCGCAGCCAGCAACAGCTCCACATCCAAACGTGCTGTGGGTGATGGCGCATGAACCTCGAGCGGGTTCTCAAGAATGGGCGAAAAGCGAGTAATGGTGTCGTAGACAGAACCCGGCTCAATATTCACGTGTTACTCTTCTCCCATTTCAGCTAACAAGTCGGCTTGATGTTCTTGGTGTAGCGCATTCAAAACCTCATCCAAGCTACCCTCCATTATTTCAGGCAACTTGTATAGCGTTAAGTTAATACGATGATCCGTCACTCGGCCTTGCGGGTAATTATAGGTCCGAATCCGTTCAGATCGATCACCGCTGCCCACCAAAGAACGCCGTTGATCACTTTGAGATTGTGCTTGCTCCGAGCGCGCATGATCCAATAATTTCGCTTGCAACAACGACATCGCTTTGGCTTTATTTTTGTGCTGAGAACGCTCATCCTGACACTCAACCACCACCCCAGAAGGTAAATGCGTAATGCGAATCGCCGAATCCGTGGTGTTAACATGCTGGCCACCCGCCCCCGAAGAACGGAACGTGTCAATACGCAAATCATTACGATCAATATCAACGGACTCTACCGATTCCACTTCGGGCATGACCGCTACTGTGCACGCGGAAGTATGAATTCGACCTTGCGACTCAGTTACAGGGACTCGCTGAACCCGATGCGCGCCAGATTCAAATTTCAAACGCGAATACACATCCACCCCACTGATGCGACCAATGATTTCTTTGTAACCTCCGTGCTCACCAGGGCTTTCACTGATCACTTCGATTCGCCAACGTTGTGACTCAGCATAACGACCATACATCCGGAACAAATCCCCTGAAAATAAGGCCGCTTCATCCCCTCCGGTACCGGCGCGAATTTCCAAAAAGATATTACGATGATCATTAGGGTCTTTCGGCAACATTAAAACCTGCAATTGATTGCTCAATGCTTCAAGCTTTGGCTGAGCCGCCGCAAATTCCTCTTCACCCATGGCTTTCATCTCGGCATCCGGCTCTTGCATCCAAAGCTGAGCTTGATCTGCATCGTCGGCCACCTGACGGTATTCGTTATAACATTGCACCACGGGCTCCAGCTCAGAATACTCAATGGAAAGACTGCGGAATTTATCTTGATCTTGCATCACATCCGGCTGACTCATCAGCACGCCTATCTCTTCGTAGCGCTCACTGAGTCTCGCCAACTTTGCAAAAATGGAGGGTTTCATAAAAAGCCTTTCTATAACCTATAAAAATTAATCTATAACAGGGTCTATCTTCGAATTATTGATCTGATCGATCATCTAATGTATCTGAATGGCCCAGCAATAACTGACGCGCATTGGCCAACGCATCTACGTGACCCCGTTCCGCCAATTTACGCATTTCAACCGTTGGGGCATGCATGATTTTATTAATCAAGTCGTGACCGTAGCGTTTCAGTACTTCTTCGGGCGATCGCCCTTGCTCCAATGCTTTAGTCGCTTTTGCTATCTCAGATTGGGCTAACGCCTCTAAGCTGTCGCGATAAGCCCGCACCACCTCAGATGCTTGCCAGGTTTGCACAGCATGACGGTATTCACTGGCTTTATGGGCCACCAGAGTTTCAGCCGCTTCTGCCGCACTGAGACGTTGTGCTTTATGATCCGATATAACCGACTGCAAATCATCCACGGTATAAACAAACACATTAGCAATCTCATCCACTGCCGGCTCAACATCCCGAGGAACAGCCAAATCAATCACAAACATCGACTCGTATTTACGCTGCTTCATGGCCTTTTCAACGATCCCTTTACCCACGATAGGCACTGGACTGCCCGTACAACTCACCACAATATCCGCATCAGGCAGCTGGTTGGCCAAGTCTTCTAACACCAATGCCTCACCACCCACCTTATCCGCCAAACGTTGTGCACGCTCCAATGTGCGATTCACCACCTTCATTTGACAAACGCCCGCCGACTTAAAGTGCATCGCGACCAACTCAATGGTCTCACCAGCCCCCACCAAAAGAGCCTTTTTTTCACTCAAATGATTAAAAATTCGTTTGGCCAGCAACACAGACGTAGACGCCACAGACACAGGGTTAACACCAATATCCGTTTCGGTTCGAACTTGTTTTGCGACTCGAAAGCCAAAATCAAATAAATGACGTAAATTACGGCCCAAGGTCCCCTGCTGTTCCGCCTGCTGATACGCTTCTTTGATTTGACCTAAAATCTGTGGTTCACCGACCACCATGGAATCTAAGCCACTGGCCACTCTTAGCAAATGCTTTACCGCTACTTCATCTGAGAATTCGTAGGTTAACGCTTTTAACTGCCGGACACTGCCACGCCTGATATCACTCCACCAGCCCAGAAGGTGATCCGTTTTAAGCCGATTGACCTTCAAGTAAAACTCAACGCGATTGCACGTTGAAACAATAGCGGTTTCATCCACCCACTGCTGCGACTGAAGCTCACTAAGGAGATCGGGCATTTGCTCAGGCAAAAATACCCACTGCTCCCGCTCATCTATCGGAGCCGTTTTATGGCTCAACCCTAAAGTCAATAACGTCATAATTCTGGAAGTATTTCTACGCTGTTGGTATTAACTCCGCTATTATTAAGCAGACAGTTATAGCTCAATCAAACAACTATTAGGTTAAGAATGAATCCATTACTAACAATCATTTTAGTACTGATGGTGTTAATGAGTGGCTGCCAAACGGCCCCTCAATCAGAATCCAACCGTCTTTCAACTAAAAACACCCAAGATAACGCTCAAGAAAGTGTAAAAAACAAACAAAAGCAACCAAAAAACATCACCATTAAATCGGGTAGCCTTAAATCTAGCGAGCCCTCTTCAGATCTAACAATAACGTCAAACCCGAGATTAAAAGCAAATTTAGAGCAGAAATCGACGGCCGTTAAAGCTCCCGACCTGGAAGCGGAATCTTTATACGACCTTCTGACAGCAGAATTAGCTGGCAAACAAAATCGGTTGGATATTACGCTAGGCAACTACTTGAAACAAGCACATAAGACCCGCGACCCACAGATTGTTCGACGTACTACCCGAATTGCTCGCTTCATGAAAGCGCATCAAGCCACACTGGATGCCGCCAAACTTTGGGTCGAAATTGAACCCAACAATGAAGAGGCCTTGCAAACCCTGACCATGCAATTGGTTCAAAAAGGCGATTTTGAAACCGCCTTTTTATACATAGATCGTTTAATTGACAACCAAGCAACCGCTAACTTTGATTTCCTCGTCGTTCAAGTGAATCAACTGCCTATTCAACGTCGTACAGAAGTCTTGAAAGCATTTGACACGCTGCTCGATAAGCACCCAAAAAACCCGCAACTTTGGCTAACAAAAGCGCTTATTCTGCAACAAAATGATCAACTGAAAGACGCGTTAAAAGCAGCGCAATTAAGTTTAGAAATCGAATCCAGCTACATTGCCGCCAGTATTTTAGAAGCCAATTTACTCAATCAACTCGGCAAAACAGATACGGCAATCAAAAAACTGAAAAGCACTGTTAAGAAAAATCCGGATCATAAACAGCTAACCATCGTATACGCACGACTCCTCATACAAACGGATCAGCTCAAAGCAGCGCAAGCCCAGTTTGCCAGCCTAGTAAAAAAGAACCCTGACGATGACGACCTTGTACTTTCTATGGCGTTACTCTCTTGGGAAAACAAACTCAACAAACAAGCCAAAAAATACCTTGAAACACTGATCTCTGAAGGCCGCAAGGTCGACACAGCGCACCTCTATCTGGCTCAAATATACGAAGATGAACAGAACAATGAGCAGGCCATCAAGCATTACCAACAAATCTCATTGGGCCCATTGTTTGCTAACTCTCAAATTGCACTGGCGGCACTGCAACAGCGTGACAATAAAATGCCAGACGCTAGACAAACACTAGCAGCAGCCCGATCTTTGTTGCCTCAACAAGCCATCAATTTTTATGCCGCAGAAGCCGAACTTCTGGATAAAGACGCTCAAACAGACGCCGCGTTTAAGCTGCTTGGTGAAGCCTTATTGGAGTTTCCAAATGACACCAGCCTTCTTTACTCCAGGGCGATGCTGCATGAACAAAATGACCATTTAGCTGCGATGGAAAAAGACTTGAGAAAAATTCTGGCCATCAAACCCAACAGTGCGCTTGCACTCAATGCCTTGGGTTATACCCTAGCAGACCGGACCGAGCGCTTTGATGAAGCCTTAGACTTAATCAGCAAAGCCCTTTCCATTAAACCGAATGACCCCGCCATTTTAGACAGCATGGGCTGGGTGCACTTCAAACTCAACAATCATCAAGTGGCCTTACAGTATTTGCAGAAAGCCTATCAAATGCTCAAAGATCATGAAATTGCCGCTCACTTAGGTGAAGTCCTTTGGCAGTCCGGCAAAGAAAAGCAAGCCAAGCGCATTTGGCGAGAAGGCCTTAAAAACACCCCAGAAAGCACTCCTTTAACATCAACCCTGCAGCGACTCTGGCCAGAAGGCATCAAACCTTAGCGTGCTAGCCACCTCACCCTCACTCCAATCTAACTTGTTTAGGTTTCGTGTCTTTCGTAGGCTCGTCATCCTGACGTCGATCTTGGCTCTCACTAACTGCACTCAGATACCTACAAAACAAACAAGTACGCTGACCAAAGAGCAGCAGCACTATCTAAACACCCAAAACCAATTACGCACAAACATAAAAACGTGGGCGCTAGTAGGTAAAACCTCGACCCAAATCAAACCCAAAAAACGCGTCATCGCCTTGGTCAATTGGCAGCAACAAGCAAAGCAAATTTACCAAGTAATCATTCAAGGCCCATTGGGAGCAGGCAGGATTCAGCTTAGCAGTGAAACGAACCCAAACACAGGCGAACACCAGGTTCGTTTGACGACCCAAAAAAACGAATTAATCACCACCACCCCTCAGCAAACTCTTCACCAAGAGACAGGATTAAACCTGCCGATTAACGCACTGCCCTGGTGGTTAAAAGGTTTACCAGAACCCAGCGTGATCCACACCATTACTAAAAGCCAGCCCAGTGGCCTGACCGAGCGCTTTTCTCAACACAACTGGACCATCCGCTACGCCGAGTTTACCCAAGTACAAACACCTGAAGGAACACCCGTTTTTTTGCCCAAAAAAGTCTATCTCGACGGACAAAAAGCCGGCAACACCGTTTCGATGAAATGGGTTATTACTCAGTGGGACGTTTCGTTCACCGATCCAATCTGAGCAGACACTCGCTCAGCAATCACAGCACGCAACGCTCGACGCCAATGACGTGGCGCACGCCCCAGTATCTCAATCGTCTCTGACTTATCCAACACACTGTAAGCAGGACGTTTAGCCGGTGTGGGAAAATGTTCTGTGGTGACCGGCTCAATCAAGGCCCTATTCATCAGCAACTTAGCCGCCGTCGCCTCTTCTTGAATCGCCACGGCAAAATCGTACCAACTGGCCACACCAGCGTCCGTCCAATGCTGAATGCCCGACACCTGAGGTTGCTCAACCAAATGCCAAAGCGCATCGGCCATATCCAGCGCCGAGGTAGGACTTCCAACTTGATCACATACCACGCGTAACTGAGGTTTTTCGGCCATCAGTTTCAGCATGGTATTCAAAAAGTTTTTACCCAAATTTGAATACAACCAAGCCGTACGCACCACGGTCCAATCCAAATCTTTGTAGCGCATCAACTGCTGCTCACCGGCCAATTTACTGGCACCGTAAACGTTAATGGGACTGGTGTGGTCGGTTAAGCGCATCGGCACAGAGGACTGCCCTGAAAAAACATAATCAGTCGAGACATGAATTAAGCGCGCCTTTATGCGCTCACAAACCTCAGCCAACACACCAACAGCACGGCCATTGACCTCAAAGGCCAAAGACTCTGCCTGCTCAGCATGATCAACCGCCGTATAAGCGGCCGTGTTGATCACCACCTGAGGTTTGAATGCTTCCAGCTGACTCGCGACCAGGGCCGCATCCAGCAAATCAAACTCAGGTAAATCAAACCCCTTCACCTCATAGATCGATTCTGAGCCATTAGCGGAAGCATGGCTTAGCAAATGCTGACCTAACTGACCATTGGCCCCTAAGATGGCAACTTTTGGCTTATTAAACTCTTTTACCAGACTCACGATGCAACCCTCTTCACTGCTAAATACGGTATCTTTTCTGTTAGTTCTTCGTAGTTATTTCTTCGTAAAATTTATATAGGCGTACAATCGGAAAACGCACACCCTTGTAAATCTTTAGGGGAGACATTGGGAACTTGGCCATTCAGAGGCCAATCGATCGCCAAGTCAGCGTCATCCCATAAAATGCCTTGCTCCAAATCGGGCGCATAGACATCCGTGCATTTATAAACCACTTCGGCTTCGGGCGTTAACGTATAAAACCCGTGTGCAAAACCTGCCGGAATCCAGAGCTGGTTTTTTTGCTCAGCACTTAAAGTCAACGCAACCCACTGACCATAAGTTGAAGAAGCCTTACGAATATCGACCGCAACATCCCAAATTTCCCCACGAATGCAACGCACCAGTTTACCCTGCATTTGCGGCGCTAACTGATAATGCAAACCTCGTAACACACCTTGAGTAGAAAAGCTGTGATTGTCCTGCACGAAGATATCAGGAAGGCCCAGTTCAGCAAACTTAGGCTGATGATAGGTTTCCATGAAAAAACCCCGCTCATCGCCCCAAACTTTGGGAATGATTTCAATCACATCAGGTATTTTGGTGGGTTTAAACTCCATGCGCTTATTCTCTCTTAATAATCTTTCTTAATTTCGCCCATATTCATCAACAAAACGCACAATATCATCTTCACCCAAGTAGGCGCCGGTTTGCACTTCAATAATCTCAAGAGGGATTAATCCAGGGTTCGCCAAGCGGTGCTTTACACCCAGCGGAATATACGTCGATTGATCTTCCGTCAACATGACCACTTCATCATCTCGCGTAATCTCAGCAGTACCCTTTACCACCACCCAGTGCTCAGCGCGGTGATAGTGCATCTGCAAAGACAGTTGCGCTCCAGGCTTCACCTGAATGCGCTTTACTTGAAATCGTTCACATGCACAAATCGACTCATACCAACCCCAAGGTCGATAAACGCGTTGATGATGATGGGTTTCATAACGCTCATCAGAATCCAGCAAGCCAACAATTTGCTTAACCTGCTGGGAGGCTTTCATATCAGCAACCAACACCGCATCCGCTGTTTCCACCACCACAGTATCTTTCAAGCCAATGGTAGCGACCAAGCGCGAATCCGCTCGAACCAAACAGTTTTCACTCTCTATCGTTCGCACGTCACCCAAGATAGAGTTGCCATCAGCGTCCTTAGGCAACTCTGCCGCAACCGAATGCCAACTGCCCACATCACTCCAATGCCCTGAAAGCCCAACAACCGCCGCTTTTTCAGTGGATTCCATCACTGCATAATCAATCGACTCGCTGCGTACTTCAGAAAAAGCATCCGCATCAACGCGTATAAAGTCTCGATCTTGCTCACACCGAGCAAACGCTTGCTCAGTGCCAACGGCGATGTCTTCCGCATAGCGGTTTAATTCAGACAAATAAACAGCCGGGCTTAGTAAAAACATCCCACTGTTCCAGTAATACCCTCCCTTAGATACATACCCTTCCGCGGTTTTTAGATCGGGTTTTTCGACAAATTGTTGTACTTCCCAGGCTTGAGGCTGATTCTTTATCGCGGTTCCGGCTTGGATATAACCAAAGCCAGTTTCAGGTCGCATCGGTTCAATACCAAAGGTGACTATGCAACCATCCTGCGATAACTGAAGACCGGTTTGAACCGCCTGCGCAAACACCTTAGTATCCTGCAAGGTTTGATCCGACGGCAACACCAACAACGAGGTATCGCTTCTGCCATTTTTCTCGGCCCAAAGTGCAGCCAAGGCAATCGCTGCGGCCGTATTCCGCCCGCAGGGTTCTAACAAAATATGCGCTTTGCATTCAAGTTGATTCAACTGCTCAGCGACTATAAAACGATTATTTTCACCACAAATGACCAACAGTTCTCCCACCCCAGGTAAAGCCTGAGCGCGTTGAACCGTTTGCTGGAATAAGCTCAACTCATCATCCAATAAGCTGATGAATTGCTTTGGGTAGCCTTTTCGAGACAATGGCCACAGACGTGTCCCACTACCTCCTGCCAAAATAACCGGTGTTAACATCTTAAATACCATCCTGCTGGTCGACATAATCAAGGTGCGGACTTTAACATGAATATTTGCAGGCCGGAACAAAGCCAGATCACAGAGGATAGTAAGCGGATTTTGGGCGGATTTTGGTATGCTAGTTTGTGTTACGTTTTTTATTCTTCATCACTTAATTTTTTCAGTCTAAAGGATTCTTCATCCAAAAATAGCTGAATTTCTGCTTGAGAATAAAACAAGTCTGACCTCCCTTCAGGGGTGAAATTAGGCACTTCGTAGACTTCATTATGGGATAGAAACAGCACCGTTTTAGTGTCTTTCAGTAATTTTTGAGCCATATCAGAAGGATAAGGGTTTGATTCAAGACCTTGATAAGGCCTTTTAAAATTGAAAATATCGTTCAATCTGGCGCGTTCAATTACTTTAAAAATATATCGGCGCACTTGTACTTGATCGAAGGCTTCACCATGGCCACATTTGCTTTCTAGTTGACAGGTGAATTCTGAAACAACCTTACGCCTGATTTGATCGTCAGACCCCAACGCTTGGTATGTTTTAAGGGACTCGATTCGGCCAAAATCAACACTTTCTGGCAAATCAGAGCTTGAATCAGGCATGCGAGAAATCGACTTACTATTGGGTACAACTTTCCTAGTGTTAGACACTTTCCCTGAATCAGCAGGGCCACCAGGGATGATTTCTTTAAGGCAAGAGCTCCAAAAAAAATCCGGCAATAACACATCTTCATGAGTACTACTTGTTTCTTTATGAGTACTACTTGTTTTATTTCGAAGAACATTTCCTTGATGAGGATCACCGGACACATTCATACTGCACACCTTACAACCACACCTATCAAAACTGGTGCAAAATTACGCATTTCCCTTGTTTTTTTCAAGTGTTTTATTTGATCCCTTGGATATAATGCTGCCTGAATAACTGCAGCAATATAGATAAACTCAACAACCCCATCGACAGCTCATTACTAAATACTTTATCAGCCATGCCATTAATTCATTTTGACCAAGTATCCCTTACATACGGCGATCGTACTCTGTTAAAAAAAGCCGAGTTTACCTTAGAGCCAGGCGAGCGAGTCTGCTTAATCGGGCGCAATGGCGCCGGCAAATCGAGTTTACAAAAACTGGTAATGGGTGAAATCAATCCAGACGATGGCGAAATCCGCTACAAACAGCTGTTAAAAATAAGTCGTCTTGAGCAAGCCCTACCTGAAGCCCTGGATCTTAATGTGAATGACATCATTCACGAAGGGCTTAATGAGCTGAAAACCACCATTGATACCTATAATACCGTCTCATCAGCTCCCGAGACACCCGATACTCCAAAGCAATTACAAGAACTGCAAGCTAAGATTGAATCTCTGGGGGGCTGGGAAATTCAACGCCAAGTCGATACACTGGTCTCACAGCTAGAACTGCCGCAACAAAAAAAACTGAGCGAGCTCTCGGGTGGCTGGCGAAGGCGCGTGATGCTGGGCAAAGCCTTGGTGAATCAGCCTGACGTTTTGCTGTTAGACGAACCCACGAACCATCTGGACATTCAAACCATCGAATGGCTTGAAAACCACCTCAAACAGTGCAATGCCTGCATTCTGTTCATCACCCATGATCGTATGTTTTTACAACGACTAGCGACTCGAATTTTAGAGCTGGATCGCGGCCAACTGACCAGCTGGCCAGGCAGTTTCAGCAACTATTTAAGGCGAAAACAAGAAACCGAAGAAGCCCAAGCGCATCAAGATGCCTTGTTCGATAAGAAACTTGCACAAGAAGAAGAATGGATTCGCCAAGGCATTAAAGCACGTCGAACTCGTAACGAAGGTCGCGTACGCAGCCTTCACGCCATGCGCGAAGAAGCCGCGCAACGCCAACCAAAATCGCACACGGCCCGCATCCCCCAACAACAAGCCGAACCGTCTGGGCGCATTGTCATTAATGCTAAGAATGTTTCCATGTCCTTAGGCGGCCAGTCACTGATTAGCGATTTTTCTTTAAAAATTCAACGCGGTGATCGCATCGGCATCATTGGCAACAACGGGGTCGGCAAAAGCACCCTGCTTCGTCTCTTGTTGGGCGAGCTGGAACCTGAAAAAGGCAGCGTCAAGCAAGGCTCGAATTTACAGATTCGTTATTTCGATCAGCTGCACCAAAAACTGATTCCAGAAAAATCCATTGTTGATAACATCAGCGATGGAAAAGATTACATCAAGATTCACGGCAAAGACCGTCATGTTATTGGCTATCTCAGGGACTTTTTATTCTCCCATGAACGAGCGCAAACACCAGTCAAGGCTCTGTCAGGTGGGGAGCAAAACCGCGTCTTATTAGCCAAGCTCTTCAGCAAACCGGCCAATCTACTCGTACTGGATGAGCCCACCAATGATCTTGATGTCGAGATGCTCGAAGCCTTAGAAAACCACTTAAAAGCCTACAATGGCACATTACTGATCGTCAGTCATGATCGTAAATTTTTAGATAACGTCGTCAGCAGTATTTTAGTGTTTGAATCCGATGGTCAAATTGGTCATTACCACGGGGGTTACAGCGACTGGCTCAAGCACAATAAAGCCTTAGCGGTTGCAGAAAAAGAGCAAGCCCCTAGCAAGCAAAAGCCCAAAACAGAAAGTGAACCAACCGCGAGCAATGGTAAAAAAACCAAATTAAGCTACAAACACCAACGCGAACTGGATGGCTTACCCTCTAAAATCGAAGCGTTAGAAACCACCATCGCAGAACTGGAAAACACCATCAGCGACCCCAACTTTTACGACCAAGACCACGGCCTTGTCGAGGCGACCTTAGATCAACTGGCAGAACATCAATCCGAATTAGAATATCTAATGGATCGCTGGCTAGAATTAGAAGAAGGCGGTCAAGCGTAATCGCGGTACACACTTCGATGACAACCCTTCACAACTGTACCTGTCATTACACACATTTTCCCCCTACCAACATTACCAAACAACTAAAATGCAATTTACATGCAATTTTTTCAGATTTATTAGATTAATTTTAGATACAAACCATCACTCAATATGCCAATAAATTCATCGACAGTTACGAACAAATTCGTTAAAAATAACGTTACCTAAGCAGCAGTGAAAAAACTTAGTCCAGAAAATAACTTAGTCAACAAGTTAAGAACTGACACAGGAGATCTGCATATCATGAAAAGAGTCAAACGAGATAAATCACATCGAGCGTTTCAAAGAGGGTATCAAGTGGGCTTATCCGGGCGATCCAGAGAGTTATGCCCTTTTGAAGAATTCAAATCTCGGCAACATTGGCTTGAAGGCTGGCAGAATGGTCGTGCGGATCACTGGAGCGGTTTCTCAGGTATCGCCGGGTTGCACAAAGTGAATCAGCTTAGCTATCAGCAACCTTGTTAACATCACACATCCCCCTCTTTTGAGGGCATTAAAGAAGGCCAACCGCCTTCCTATCTTTAAGGGGCGCAGGGTTAGAGTATTAACCACTTTTATTTCTGACTCTGCGTTATTTTTCTATTTTGATGTAACAAATGGACAATATCTCTCAACAAACTTGGGCCTCGGTAGATCAAACCACTGTACACTTGAACCAAATCAGCGCCTAGATTCAACTTTTCAATGGCATCATCAGCACAGGTAATGCCTCCCACGCCAATAATAGGTAGCTTGCCTTGGGTACGTTTGAAAATTTGGCTTAATACTTGGTTCGACTTTCTCTTTAATGGTTTGCCACTGAGGCCCCCCATTTCTTGACCAAATGGCTGATCCTCTACGGCCGAATGATCAATTGTTGTATTGGTTGCGATCACACCATCGGTCTGTTGAGACACGAGTGTATCAGCAATCACATCAACTTCTTCACCGGACAAATCAGGCGCTATTTTTACCAACAGGGGTTTACGCTTACCCAGGCGCTCATTTAAAACCTGCTGTTTATTCTTCAACTGTTTAAGCAACTCAACCAAATACTCTTGCGTCTGCAGTGCACGCAACCCGGGGGTATTAGGAGAAGAAAGATTCACCGTAATATAATCACAGTGCGCGTAAGCCGCTTCTAAACAAATCAAATAATCTTCTACCGCCAAATCAAGAGGCGTGTCTTTATTTTTACCAATGTTGACCCCAACAAGCCCCGGCACCTGCCGCTGGTTAAGACGCTCAACCAAGTAATCTATTCCCTTATTGTTAAACCCCATCCGATTAATAATGGCCTCGCTCGCTGACAACCTAAAGAGCCGAGGTTTGGGGTTGCCGGGCTGCGGCTTTGGCGTCACGGTACCAACTTCTACAAAACCAAAGCCCAAGGTTAACAAACCATCTAAGTAATCCGCATTTTTATCCAAGCCAGCCGCCACCCCCACAGGGTTCTTAAACGTCAACCCAAACACAGTTTTCGAAACAGCAGGCAATTCAGAGCCATTAAAAAAACCACACTTTTGAGCCATAGGTAGGCTCTTAAAGCTCACATCGTGAGCAAACTCTGGGGATAAACGAAATAGCAAAGGCCGAATGGCCTGATAGAAATCTGACATCAGCAAAAGGACACACGTTTGTTTAAATGACTGAAAATCTTACTGAAATACAGTGAAAATTCCTATTCTTAAAAGTCGTCTTTAGACTTTTAGGTCCCAATCTCTCCGGAAAAAACTAATCACAAACACAAAAAAATTTCGCGTTAACATATTTACAATAAAAACAATAACTTAGCATGTTAATTAAAAATTTGAAGACCAGAACACACTTTTTCTAATGATTTCAGACTAACAAATGACTGTATATCACACTATATCAACTAAAATTAAGTATTATGAACAGAATTTTTAAACATAAATCTTCTTCACGCGGTTTTACGTTGATCGAGCTGATGATCACGCTCTCGATTGCAGCCATTTTATTCTCGATGGCCGCCCCTGCTTATCGAGACTTTACAATGAATAATTTGCTCGCCAGTCGCATGAACCATTTCAACAGCGTTTTACAGTATGCGAGAAGCCAAGCCATAAAGGATAAATTGCCCATCACACTGTGCGCAAGTGCCGACGAATTGGCGACCTGCAATGGCACTGACTGGCAATCAGGCTGGGTATTGTTCTCCACCGATGCTGGCGCTAGCACCACCACCGTATTAAAAGTAGGCTCGGACTTCTCTGACAGTAACGACAGCACACTAACGGCAACGTTTGGACTGAATATTGTTTTTGATACAGAAGGAACTCTAACAGGCGGCACTGGGCGCGGCAGTTTTGTGATGTGCGATAACAGAGGTGCAAGTTATGCTAAAGCCATCATTTTAAACAGCGTCGGCCGAACCCAAAAAGCCTACGATTCAAATGAAGACGGTACCGTTGAAGATCACGATGGCAACGCCGTAACCTGTACTTAACATTGAAAACTCGCAGGAACCAACCCATGAGTAACACCACCAACAAAGCTCGTAAGTCTCATCCCATGACACCTCATCTCATAAAGTCTCAGGGCTTTACCTTAGTCGAGCTCCTAGTCACCGTTGTGGTGTTAGCCATTGGCTTATTAGGCATGGCGGGATTGCAAACCACTGGGTTAAGCGCCAACCAAAGCGCTTACCACCGATCGCAAGCAACGGTCGCGATTTCCGACATAATAGATAGAATGCGCTCAAATACAACCGGCGTCACCAATAACGATTATGTTGAAGATGGCTCAACACTCACTGTTAACACCTCCACATCGACCACAGGTCAAGACTGTATTGACAATACGGCAGGCTGTACACCGGCTGAATTAGCCAGTCATGACATCGCCCAATGGGCCCGCTATTTTTCAACCTCTGGCGGCAATACCCCCATATTACCTAATGCATCAGGCGCCATTGCTCGAACCGGGAGCAACTACATCGCTACCATCACTTGGGAAGAAATCACTTGGAACGAAGAAGGCACTCTAAAAGAAGCTCAAAACAAGCAGATGGTCGTCAACTTCTTTTTATAAACGTTTTTATAAACGCTTAATTGAACATAATTTATTAGGTACCACAGAAACATCAAACGCAATTTCAAAAGACCCCGATACACCTTCATGTGAAATAAAAGGCCTTAAACTATCCACCGGGAAAGACACTCGCTGCCCACATCGAGACACAGCCGAAACTGAACGCGCTTGCCCACGATACCACTTGAGGTATTCTTCCGAAGAAATACTCAAATCGATAATCACCGTTGAAACAGACACCATTCCTCCTCAAATTAGCCGATAAAAACCAGCCTAACTCTCTGGCGATATCATTATCTAGCTTGGAATCCCGCTGTGAAACCGAAACTCCGTGTCTGGTGACGTAATTAATTCCGCCTCAACGTCCGCAAAAAAAACCAAGCGATCATCAGTCGGCTGATCAGAATACATTCTCGCAAGTTGCAAATAATCCTCAAAATGCCGGGATTCTGAAGCCAGCAAGAACTTGTAATACTTTGCCAAGCGCGGCTCTTCAATGACATCTATTAACGCCGCAAAACGCTCACACGAGCGCGCTTCGATATACGCACCCACAAGCAAACTGTCTACCAACCGTCCTGGCTCTGATGTGCGAATGCCTTTCCGCAACCCCATGGCATAACGAGAAGGCGACAAATGAGTATAAACAAAATTGTAAAAACTGATGTGTGACAACACTTGATCAAAGTGCAGTAATTCCTCTCGAGCCAACTGAGACAACTTACTCAAAAGTTCAGGCCGATCCACATAACGAAACATCAGATTGAGCGCACTGGCAGCGGCTTTTTTCTCACAATGCGCGTGGTCGATCAGCAAAATTTCTTTTTGATCCTTAGCCACTGCCAACCACTCAGTTGGGGTTCTAACCGTTAAAAACGCCAAAACCGGAGCTAACAAGTCTTCATGTTTTTCAGTTGAAACAGCCGACTCACTAACCGCTTGATCTAATACCTCAACACTCATGATTCCAAAGGTTCTTCTTCTGGTTCGGCGGTCACGGCTGGCGGCTTATCCATAAGCAAGTTAATCATATCCGCCAAGGTATCCCGCAAAACAGAGCGATGAACAATGGCATCCAAGCAACCATGCTCCAACAAAAATTCAGACCGTTGAAACCCTTCCGGCAACTCTTGGCGCACCGTCTGTTTGATCACTCGAGGACCGGTAAAGCCAATCAACGCCTTAGGTTCGGCTAAATTAACGTCCCCCAGCATGGCCAAGCTAGCCGAAACACCGCCGTAAACAGGGTCTGTCATAAACGAAATATAGGGCAACTTTTTTTGTTTTAATGTTTCCAATGCCGCACTGGTTTTCGCCATTTGCAGTAATGAGAAAATAGACTCTTGCATACGAGCGCCACCGCTCGCCGAAAAACACACAAAAGGCAGTTCTTGCTCAACAGCACGATTGACACCTTGAACAAAACGCTCCCCCACAGCGGCCCCCATCGAGCCTCCCATAAACTGGAACTCAAATGCAGCCACCACCATTTCCACGGCTTTTACAGAGCCTTGAGCAATCAAAATGGCTTCTTTAGCATTCGTTGTTTTTTGTGCGCCACTGAGCCGATCTTTGTATTTTTTACTGTCTTTAAACTTCAAACGATCCACCGCCTCTACATCATTGGCAACCAACTGATAAGAAAGCGCTTCATCCTCCGTTTTATCAAACAACATATTAAATCGTTCTGTTGCGGACAGCCGCATGTGATGATCGCATTTTGGACAAACCTCCAAGGTTCGTTCCAACTCCGGGCGATATAAAATAGCCTCACAATTCGGACATTTTTTCCATAACCCTTCGGGGATTTGGCTGTTTTTTTTATTTGACTCCACCCGAATTTTCGGGAGAATTTTTTCTATCCAAGTGGCCATGGAAAATCCCTGTTTCTGTCAGAATATTTGCACTAATACTAAGGACGACTACTTAAGAAGGCTCAGTCTCTGTAATCGCGGTTTTTACCGTACCAATTAAGTCAGACACGGCCTCTAAGCAACGCTGCTTTTGCTGTTCTGACGCGGACTCCTTCGTACACTGCTTTTCAATGGTTTCGACCAAGGCACTGCCCATCACCACGCCTTCGGCAACAGGCGCGACATTTTTAGCCGTTTCCGCATCTTTGATGCCAAAACCCACCAATACAGGTAATGCGGTATGACTTTTTAACTCGGCAATTTTACTTTCGACTTCCTCAATATTTAAATTGCTCGCACCGGTCACCCCTCGAAGCGATACATAATACAAATAACCTGAAGCGTGTTCTGCAATCTGAGCCATGCGCTCGGGTGTCGTCGTCGGGGAGACCAAAAAGATCAGGGCCAATTGGTGAGCCGACAAAATGGGTGCCATCTCTTTCGCTTCTTCTGGCGGCAAATCAACAATCAACACCCCATCAACCCCAGCGTCTTGCGCCGCAGCCGAAAACGCCGTTATTCCCATGTGCTCTATGGGATTCAGGTACCCCATCAACACAATTGGGGTTTGATGTCCTCGAGCACGGAAGTCTTTCACCAAACCAAAAATATCCTGTAAACCGACATTATTCATTAACGCGCGATCGCTGGCACGCTGAATCACAGGGCCATCCGCCATGGGATCTGAAAACGGCACCCCCAGCTCGATGATGTCCGCACCCGCAGACACCATGGTTTCCATTAAATGCAGCGTCATCTCTATTGATGGATCACCGGCAGTAATGAATGGCACTAATTTTTTTTTCTTCGACTGTTCAAATTCATCAATAATTCGTTGCATTACGCTGACTCCTGTCGGGCGGCAATCGCCATCAAATCTTTGTCACCTCGCCCAGAAAGGTTGACCACAATATGCTGGTCTTTACGCATTGTTGGCGCCATTTCTTCAATGTAAGCCAAAGCATGACTGGTTTCCAAGGCAGGAATAATGCCCTCAATGCGACTCACCTTCTCAAAGGCTTTTAATACCGCATCATCATTCACGGCCACGTATTGCACACGCCCCAAATCTTTTAACCAAGCATGCTCAGGACCCACACCGGGATAATCTAAACCCGCTGAAACAGAGTGCGTACCTATAATCTGACCATGATCGTCTTGCATAATATAGGTTCTATTACCATGCAGAACGCCTGGGGAACCAACCGATAAAGGCGCCGCATGACGCCCCGTCGCAATCCCATCGCCACCCGCCTCAACACCGACCATTTGCACTTGGCTATCCGCTAAAAAAGGATGGAACAAACCAATCGCATTCGAACCACCACCAACACAGGCCACCAACGCATCCGGCAAGCAGTCGTATTTCGCCAACATCTGCTCACGCGTTTCAGTTCCGATCACCGAATGAAAATCCCTGACCATCATTGGGTAAGGATGAGGACCGGCGGCGGTGCCAATAATATAAAACGTATTGTCTACATTACTCACCCAATCACGCAGCGCTTCATTTAAAGCATCTTTGAGCGTTTGCGAACCGCTGGTTACCGGAATAACTTCTGCTCCCAGCAATTTCATGCGATAAACATTTAACGCCTGCCGTTCAATATCTTCAGCTCCCATATACACCGAGCACTCAAGCCCTAAACGAGCGGCCACCGTCGCCGTCGCAACACCGTGCTGCCCCGCTCCGGTCTCGGCAATCACGCGTTTTTTGTTCATGCGCCGCGCCAACAAAGCTTGCCCAACGGTGTTATTAATCTTATGAGCCCCAGTATGGTTTAGGTCTTCCCGTTTGAAATGAATTTGCGCGCCGCCTAATTCCTCACTCCAGCGAGCTGCATGATAGAGCGGTGTCGGACGCCCAACGTAATCCTTCAAATCAGCATGAAATTCAGCTTGAAAAGCCGGATCCGCGATTAACGCTCGGTAGTTTTGCTCCAACTCAAACAACGCGGACATCAAGGTCTCAGCAACAAATCGACCACCGTAAGGGCCAAAATGCCCATCTGCATTTGGATACGACGAATAATCTATTGTTTCCGGTTTATTTTCACTGCTGTGCACAACAAAGCACCTCTCGTACAAAGTCTTGTATTTTGTTTTGATCTTTTACGCCTGGAGAAGCTTCCACCCCACCACTGACATCGACTGCAAAAGGCCGCAGCCGTTTGATCGCTTCGGATACGTTTTGAGGGTTTAATCCACCCGCCAGTATCAGTGGCTTTGTCGCTTGTTCCGGCCAAAGAGACCAGTCAAATACGTGACCAGTGCCACCCCATTGCCCCGTTCTAGCCTGCGGGTTATCACTTCCCGCATCTAATATAAACCCAGCCGCTTGTGTATGCGCCGACATAACGGCCAACCAATCTGTTTCAGCTTTTGGTCTCAGGGCTTTGATATATGGTAAACCAAACTGTTCACAATATTCAGGGCTTTCAGTGCCATGGAATTGCAATAAATCGACGAGCCCTGTTGCTACGACCCGCTTTACATCAGACTCCGCCGCATTCACCCATAACGCCACTCGATCCACAAAAGGTGGCCAATTTTCTACGAGTGACTGAAAACGCTCAAAAGTAACCGCTCTGGAGCTTGCCTGATAAAACACAAAGCCCAACGCATCAACACCTGCATCAATGGCAGCCGCAATGCCTTTAGGTTCTGTTAATCCACATATTTTGATTCGGGTGTGCAAAACGGTTTCTCTGCAAAAAAACGCGCCTATTTTACCCTTTTTTAAAGAAATAAATCTATTTATGCCTAGGCGATGCCAAAGAATTACCGGTCGGCTTGTTCAAACCGCATTCAACCGGATAAAAAACTTCAGTTAAAAACAACCCATTAGGTGGGGCAGTAGGGCCTGCCGCCGCTCTATTGCGTGCTGCCAACACCTCAGCAACCCAATCGGGTGGCCGTTTTGATTGACCAACCATCAGCAAAGTCCCAACAATGTTACGAACCATGTGCTTTAAAAACGCATTGGCTTTAATGTGCAGCACAACACAGTCACTTTCGGTGCGCAGCTCGCACTTTAAGATGCAGCGATTGGGTGTTTTGGCTTGGCAATCTTGTGCCCGAAAAGACGTAAAATCCTGCTCTCCTAACAGATAATGCGCCCCAGCCCGCATGCTATCAACATCCAAGGCGTAATAAACACGCGTCCTTAATTGACTCATAACCGCAAAGCGTACGTTAGCGCTCTGAATCCAGTACTGATATTGCCGCCACTCGGCACTGTAACGAGCGTGAAAATCATCAGGAACTTCCTGCGCCCACTGAATCGCCACCGTATCAGGCAGGAAACGATTAGCGCCACGCACCCAAGCTCTCATGGGGCGACTCACTTGGGTATCAAAATGTAAAACCTGGCCCAGCGCATGCACCCCGGCATCGGTGCGCCCCGCACAAACCGTCTTGATGGGCTCTCCCGCTATCGAAGACAATGCAGACTCAACGCAAGCCTGAATGGTGTTGGGATCATGGGACTGAATTTGCCAGCCATGAAAATCTGAGCCCAGGTACTCCAGGCCGATGGCTATTCTCATAGTGACGTGACGCCTAAGCCAATAACATCAGCCCATCTGGTCTAATAACGATTTAGCCTGCTCTTTTTGTTGATCATTACCTTCTGAGAGAACCTCTTCCAGGATCTCTCGAGCACCATCGCGATCACCCATATCAAGATAAGCGCGCGCCAAATCCAGCTTAGTAGAGGCTTCATCGGTTCCTGCAAAAATATCAGATTCAATATCGTCTAAATCGTTAGGCTCAGCTTCTGTCGAGCCAACATCTAAATCAGCTCCCAAATCCAAATCAGCCCCTAAGTCCACGTCAGCGCTTAAATTAACGTCAGAACCTAAATCCAGACCAGAATCTAAATCCAAATCCGAGCCTAAGTCGGCTCCCAAATCAGTAGCGGACTCATCCAGCACAACAGGGTTCACCAAATCATCCCCAGCCATGCCCTCAGCTTCTAAGTTGAATGAAATAGGCTCTTCTATAAGAGGGTCTTCGGAAGCAGTGCCTTCAGCATTGGAATCAAAATCATTGGAATCAAAATCGCTTGACCCCAAATCACTCGTTCCAAGATCCAGTGCAGCTGCATCAAAATCTGCTTCGAAGCTCTCCAAGCCGTCATTGGATTCATCACTTAAAGTCGCATCGAGCCCTGATTCATCAAATTGAAAATCCACTTCTTCAGTTTCGGCCGCAGCAATCTCTGGTTCCGACAAGTCCACTCCAAGGCTATCATTTTCTGGCTGAGCAGCGGCAGCTGCGGATACATCAGAGGCAGGCGCATCAATCGGCAACTTTATTTTTTTTTTCAGCCTTTCAACGCGCAATGAAAAATCCGCACTAAAACCTTGGGCAATCAGCTTTTGCTCAATCGTAGCGAACCCTTCAGGGTTTTGCTGTTCTGCGTGAACTTCTAACAACTTGAGGTAAAACTCAGGCTGGTTGGGGTCTTTTTCGATGCCATCTTCTAATACTTTTTGCGCATCGGCGAAACGACCGTAGGCCAAGTAAATATCAGCCTCACCCAGAATATCAGATGCTTCTTCTTGAATAGCTGCGGAAACACCTTGATCTTCTTCAAAGCTGGTATGCACATCTTCTAGAGATTCCAAGATGTCATCATCCAGATCATCTTCAATTTCTTCCTCTGCCAACACATCATCCAAAACAATCGTCGAATCATCTGAAGAGGGAGCTTCTGCAGAATCAATGCTGTCCAATACAACCAGATCATCTTGCGACTCATCAGGCGCTGCAATTGATTCTTTATCAGCGTCTTCTAAACCCTCTTCGTCCTCATCATCAAATTCATCATACTCATCCGACGTTCGAGAGCTTCTCAAGAATATGACCATCAGAATAAACAACAGAATAATGCCGACAACAGCCCCCAGATAAATAGGATTATTAAGCACCTTGTCTAATAATGCTTTAGCGCCGCTCATAGGATCGGCATCTTTTGAAGGTTGTTGCGATTTTTTGTCTAACGCCTGCTCTTTCTTCGATTCAACCTTTTTAGGTTCAACTTTTTTAGACTCAACTTTGGCTTCTGTTTGCGGCTTAATCTTTGGAACAACCGGTTGCGCGTCATTAGTCTTCTCTGAAGTCTTATCTGACTGCTCGGTAAGATCTTTTAAGACGTCTTCAACATTCTCAACGGCCTCAACACTTTCTCCAGATTCTTCAGAGTTTTCTCCAGCCTCACCAGAAACATCCGTCTTAACAGCCTTTTCTGGCGCAACTTCTTTAATTGGTGGTTCAGGCAATTTCCCAACTTTTAAGCCTTGTTTTTCAAGCGCTTCAAGGCGAGCAATTAACTCCGATATCTGAGCACTTTGCATCTCAATTAACTGGTTAGCTTGGTTTAATTGATCTCGCTCAGCAGCTAAGTCGCTGGACAGCACCTTGTTTTGCTCGGAAAGTCGGTCTTTTTCATTTTTAATGGATGAAAGTTCCGCTTTAACACTTTCCGCTTCGCCAGCACCACCTGCACCAGCACCGCCCATAGCTGAGCCTGAATCCAGTTTGATTTTGCCCCCAGTATCATCAACGGAAGCAAAACGCTCGACCTCTTCACCAGCCGCCGTCGGTGCATAGCCCCCTTCTTTTAATTGGCCGCTGCTGCGCGCAACTTTTTCACGCCATACTTTGTTCTGCTGCTTAACCCGATTAATGGCCGCGACCGGATCAATGGATTTAGCGTCCGCAACTTCAGGCAGCTGCAACTCTTTATCTTTCTTAAGCAAATTGATGTTATCGTCGATAAAAGCATCCGGATTGTCTCTTTGGATCGCCAGCATCATCTGCTGAACCGACACATCTTCATTCCCTTCTCGCGCCAGTTCGGCTATGAACCAGAGGTTATCCTGACTCTGAGTGACATATCGCTCGTTTCTTTCAACCGGTGTTGGCTCAGGAGCCGATGCCACCAATTCAGGTTCAACTGACTGAGGCTCTGGTACTGGCTGCGACTCTTGGATTGGCTGTGGCACTTGAGCTGGCTGCGGCACTTCCACTTGCTGCGGCACTGCTCGCTCAACTGGGGCTGCAGCCATTGTTTGATTCTTTTCTAATACCGAAGCAATGGTAGCTTGCGGTTCAGGCTCAACAGCAGGCGAAGGCGTCACTTCAGGCTTAGGTTGCGTGGCAGCCCTAACCAGAGGACTTAAAGCTGGCTTTGCGACAACCGCTTCTTCCACATCAAAAGTTTCACGAGCCAGTGTTTCAGATTTTTCTGGAACAGAAGCCGCTGGGCTTGGAGCGATTGCTGGCTGTACGGCTTGCACAGCCTCTGAAGCGAACACAGGGGGATCAACCAAAATGGTATATTCCCGCAATAAACGACCCGCAGGCCACAGGATTTCCACTAAAAAGTTAAGGAAAGGTTCTTTTACTGGTTTTTTAGTGGTTAGGGAGATAAACAGTCGACCTTCTTCTTTTTGAACAACATCCATTTGAATCGATGAAAGGAAAAAAGTTCGATCCACACCCGCTGCTTTAAAGTCATCAATACTGGCCAAGCTCGCTAAAATTTCATTGCGCGACAAATCACGAACCTGCAACAACTCAATTTCTGCTTCCAAAGGTTGATTGAGGTTAGACTTCAGGTTAATCTGGCCCAAGCCCAGCGCATGCACCAAGGATGGAAATATCACTGCCGACAACAAACTAAGAATCAGAAAAGCGTGGCGCACCATTGTTTTTTTCCTTTCAAAATACCAAAATAATATCAATCACTTGGCGGATTCATTTTTCACCAAATAAGTATCAGTTATAAACACTCTTTTATCAACTCTTCGGCAATCTGTACGCTATTTAATGCGGCACCTTTCCTTAAATTATCTGAAACCACCCACAAATTGATTCCATTTTGATGTGAAATATCCTCACGAATACGACCCACGTAAGTAGCGTCTTGCCCAGCCGCATCCGTCGAAGCCGTCGGGTATCCCCCGGGTTCTTGTTCATCCATCACCACAACTCCGGGCGCCTTCTCTAATAGCGATCTGACTTCAGGTGCTGTGATTTTCTTTTTTGTTTCTATATGCAAGGCTTCAGAGTGCCCATGAAAAACCGGCACACGAACACAGGTTGGGTTAACCTGAATACTCTCATCCCCAAGGATTTTTTGTGTCTCCCAAACCATTTTCATTTCTTCTCGGGTGTAGCCATTTTCTTGAAAGGTATCGATGTGCGGCAATGCATTAAAGGCGATTTGTTTGGGGTAAACGTTAGGCTCAATGGGTTTGCCATTCATCAACGCAGCGGTTTGACCAGCAAGCTCTTCAATCGCATTTTTGCCGGTACCTGAAACCGCTTGATAAGTCGCCACATTTATTCTCGTGATCTGAGCCGCATCATGAATGGGCTTTAATGCCACTAACATTTGAATGGTGGAACAATTAGGGTTAGCAATAATGTTACGCACTTCATAACGGTTCAAATGTTCCGGGTTCACCTCTGGAATAATCAGCGGAATTTCAGCTTCACGTCGAAAGTGTGAGGTATTGTCAATCACAACACACCCCGCAGCGGCCGCTTTGGGTGCATATTCAGCGGACACAGAACCGCCTGCTGAGAACAACCCAATTTGCACCTTTGAAAAATCAAATCCCACCAGGTCTTGAACTTTTAACATTTTACTGCCAAAAGGAACTCGTTTACCCGCAGAACGCGAACTCGCCAAAGCAAACACTTCGCCCACAGGAAAATTGCGTTCAGCCAAAATTTCCAACATCGCCTCACCAACAGCACCGGTCGCACCTACTACCGCAACATCAAATGTTTTCATTTTTTACAAACTCCCAGTATTCTTAACTTGTAATTTTTGCAATTCGACAATGACAGCCTGCCCCATCTCTTCCGTAGAAACACAGCTCAATGCAGGATGACCCGCGTCACTGGCATCACTCATGATGTCCGGGGTACGCAAACCGTTTTTAATCACCGCCTGTATAGCGGCTTCCAAAAGATCCGCTTTTTCAGGCTTGCCTAATGAGCTGCGAAAGCCCATCGCAACCGACAACAAAGTGGCCAGCGGATTGGCCTTATTTAGACCGGCAATATCAGGTGCTGAACCATGACAAGGCTCGTAAACGCCCAAGCCATCCTCCCTCAACGACGCTGACGGCAACATACCTATAGAGCCCGTCAACTCTGCCGCCGCATCCGATAAAATGTCACCAAACATATTACCCGTCACGATAACATCAAATTGCTTCGGATCTCGGATCAACTGCATGGCCGCATTGTCAACATAAAGATGAGACAAACTGACATCTGGGTATTGCTGAGCTACATCATCAAAGATTTCCCGCCACAAACGCGTCACCTCTAATACATTGGCCTTATCAACAGAACACAGTTTTTGTGATCTTTGCTGCGCCATTTCGAAAGCAACCTTGGCAATACGTCTGATTTCAGTTTCGGAATAACGATAAGTATTAAACCCTTCGCGTTCACCGCTATCTAATACACTCACACCCCTCGGCTCACCAAAATAAATACCACCTGTCAGTTCACGAACAATCACAATATCCAAGCCAGCGACGACCTCAGTTTTCAAGCTTGAAGCCTCCGCTAATTCAGGGTACAGCGTTGCTGGGCGAATGTTGGCAAACAAGCCCAAGGATTTTCGCAACTGTAATAACCCTTTTTCTGGACGCAATTCCGGAGGATTTTGGTCCCACTTAGGACCACCCACCGCCCCCAATACAATCATTTTTGCCGACTGCGCGGCTTGCAACGTCGCATCAGGAAATGGCGTGCCCATTTCATCAATGGCCTGACCGCCAATCAGGGCATCGGCTTGGCGAAGCTCAGGTGCCAGTACATCCACCACCTCTTTAGCCTGATCAATGATTTCAGGACCAATACCATCACCTGCTAACCACAAAATATCTGTCATAAATTAAACCTATATAATTTCTTCGCTATTTATTTCTACGCTATCTATCTACTTTTACGACTAAACCACGTCAACGACGGGAATCACTTTGGCTAACTGCGCTTCTACCTTTTCAGCAATAGCGAGATACATTGTCGCAAGATCTCCTTCAGAGTCTTTAACGACAGTCGGTGCACCATCATCCATGGCTTGTCGCAGCTCAGATCGCAGCGGGATTTGTCCCAGCAAGTCCAGTCCATACTGATCCGCCAACACGGCACCACCGCCTTCCCCGAAAACCCATTCTTGATGACCACATTGACTGCACTGATGCATCGCCATGTTCTCAACAATACCTAACGTTGGCACCTTGACCTTGTTGAACATTTCAATGGCGCGACGCGCATCCAGCAGAGCCAAGTCCTGCGGCGTCGTAACCACAACGGCCCCCGACAACGGCACACGTTGCGTCAGGGTTAACGCCACATCTCCAGTTCCAGGGGGCATATCAATCACAAGGTAATCCAGCTCACCCCAGTCTGCCCCTTTTAGCAGCTGAACCAAGGCTTTAGTGACCATGGGTCCTCGCCAAATTACTGCGGTTTCTTGATCAATCCAATGCGCAATGGAGCGATATACAATCCCATGGGCCCGATGCACTTGACCCATGTTTACGCTCGATTGAGCATCGCTGTCGTTAATGTCATTACTATCAGCCGGAGCTTGAGTATTAGCCGGAGTTTGAGTATCAGCAACACCCTGGCTGAGTGCTTGCGCCACGCTGGGTCCATAAATATCAGCGTCTAATATACCCACAGACGCGCCACGCTGATTCAAGGCCAACGCGAGATTCACTGCCACCGTTGATTTGCCGACCCCGCCTTTACCAGACGCCACCGCCACAATATGTTTCACATTCGGAAAATTATCGTTCATTCAACTCGTTCGCTCATTGCACCCAGATTCGGGACGCAATAGTATACCGCCATTCCTTAAAAGACCGCTATTTTTTAACCTGATACCCTTATTGAGACACGCTTTATGACCGCCTCCCAAATTCCCGATTCTCTAGCCAGAAAACCTGATTCTCTTGCCAGAAAAATAGTTGTCACCTGTGCTCTGCCCTATGCCAACGGTCCTATTCATGTCGGCCATCTGATTGAATACATCCAAGCGGACATCTGGGTCAAACACCTACGCTTGCAAGGCCACGAGTGCCACTTTGTTTGTGCCGACGACGCGCACGGCACCCCCATCATGCTAAAAGCCCAAGAACGAGGATTATCACCAGAAGCCCTAATCGCCGAAGTAAAAGAAGAGCACACAAGCAGCTTTACGGGGTTCCATATTAACTTCGATCACTACCACTCCACTCACAGCGATGAAAACAAAATGCTGTCTGAATACATTTTCAAACAGCTCGATGAACAGGGGTTCATCCTTACCAAAGCCATTGAACAACTCTACGACTCTGAAAAAGGGTTGTTTTTAGCGGATCGCTTCGTCAAAGGCGAATGCCCAAAATGCCACGCCAGCGATCAAAACGGCGACAATTGCGATAACTGCGGCGCCACCTACGACGCAACAGATCTCATTAACCCGTATTCCACATTATCCAACGCCAAACCCATCAAAAAAGAAACCGAGCAACTGTACTTTAATATGGCGGCCTTCTCTGACTTTCTTAAAGACTGGATCCACAGCGGCAGCCTGCAGACCGAGGTCGCCAACAAACTCAATGAATGGCTAGAAAACGGCTTAGAGCCCTGGGACATCACTCGACAAGAACCCTATTTCGGATTCCCCATCCCCGGCTACCCAGGAAAATATTTCTACGTTTGGTTAGATGCTCCAATAGGTTATATGGCGAGTTTCAAAGCCTACTGCGAAAACCAACCTCATCTTACATTTGAGGATTATTGGCGTGCGGATAAGCAATCGCCAGAAACCAAAACCGAGCTTTACCACTTTATTGGCAAAGACATCATCAACTTCCATGGGCTATTTTGGCCTTCCATGTTGAAAACCGCGGGCTTTCGATTACCTAACAAACTCTTTGTTCATGGTTTTGTCACCGTGAACGGTGAAAAGATGTCTAAATCAAAAGGCACCTTCATCAAAGCCGACACCTATTTAGCCGAATTACCGGCCGAGTATCTACGTTATTACTTTGCCTGCAAAATCAACCCCAGAGTCGAAGACCTGGATCTCAACCTGGAAGACTTTTTGCAACGCGTGAACAGCGACTTAGTCGGTAAATACGTGAACCTAGCCAGCCGCTGCGCAGGTTTCATTCACAAGAAATTCGATGGCACCCTTGCAAGTGCCCTACCCAACCCCGAGCTTTTTGAAGAATTCACCCAGTCAGCTAACACCATTGCAGAGCTTTACGAAGATCATGAAATCGGTAAATGCATGCGGGAAATTATGTTACTCGCCGACAAAGCCAACCAATACATTGATCAAGAAGCCCCCTGGAAACGCGCCAAAATCGACGAAGAATTACCCAGTGTGCAAGGTATCTGTACCCAAGGACTCAACTTGTTCCGCCTCCTATCCATTTACCTAAAGCCAGTCTTACCGGAAACTGTCCAGAAAGTAGAAGCTTTCTTAGCCACTCCCCCATTAGCTTGGGAAGACGCCCAAACCCCATTACTGGATCATAAAATCGAGCCATTTAAACCCTTGATGCAAAGAATCACGCCCGAACAACTTGCAAGCCTGGTCGCTGAAACCTAGCATTAGCTGCCCAATTTTTAGTATGATTCCTATCATCTACTACAAAATCCACGACAAAACACTCAACCAATCTCAGAAATAAGCCTTTTATGTACCAATACGCTCCAGAAGATAAAAAAATCATCACCGAACGCGTTTCACAATTTCGCCAACAAACCGACCGCTACTTAAATGGCGACATAGAAGAAGCCGCTTTTTTACCGCTTCGCCTGCAAAACGGACTCTATATCCAGCGTCATGCCCCCATGCTGCGGATTGCCATTCCGTACGGCATGCTGAACAGCAACCAACTGCGGTGTTTGGCCAAGATCGCTCGAGATTACGATAAAAATTATGGGCATTTCACCACCCGTCAAAACATCCAATTCAACTGGCCACACTTAGAAGATGTCCCCGACATTTTAGATGACCTGGCTAAAGTTGAAATGCATGGCGTTCAAACCAGTGGCAATTGCATCCGCAACGTGACATCGGATGAGTTTGCTGGAGTGGATGCAGAAGAACTCACTGACCCACGACCTTATTGCGAACTGATTCGACAGTGGTCTACGTTTCATCCTGAGTTCGCCTATTTACCCCGAAAATTTAAGATTGCCGTGAGCGCCCACCCCAACACGGATCGTGCCGCTATTTTGGCCCATGACATCGGCTTACAGTTGATAAAAAACGCCACTGGAGAAACAGGCTTTAAGGTCTTTGTCGGCGGCGGCTTGGGCCGCACCCCCATCATTGGCTCATTGATAAACGATTTTTGCCCTGAAGCGGATATCCTATCCTATTTAGAGGCCATTTTACGCGTCTACAACCGCTATGGTCGTCGAGACAACAAATACAAAGCCCGCATCAAAATCCTAGTGAAAGCCCTGGGGCCTGATGCCTTTAAACAAAAAGTAGCGGAACATTGGCATACGCTTAAACACAAAGACGCCATGCGTGTATCCTCTGAATCACTGGCGGGTTTAAAATCACGCTTTACACACCCCAGCTATCAAATCTTAAATGACATGCCCGCGTCATTAAACGAGGCACTTGCAAAAGATGCGCTGTTTAAAGACTGGTATGAACAAAATACCGCTCAGCATAAGCAGTCGGGTTACCGCATTGCGATTGTGTCTTTGAAAGCAACCGGTGACGCCCCTGGCGATGTGACTGGCGAACAGCTGTCTGGGATAGCGGATCTAGCAGATGATTTCAGCAGCTCTGAAATACGAGTCGCGCATACGCAAAACCTGGTATTTGCCGATGTCAAACAAAGCGACCTTTACCCACTTTGGCAACGATTAGGTTATTTAGGACTGGCGACAGCCAATGCTGGCTTGCTAACCGATGTTATCTGCTGTCCAGGGGGAGACTTCTGCGCTCTGGCTAATGCCAAATCCATCCCTATTGCACAAAGCATACAGCAACACTTCTCCAAACAATACGACCTGGCCAAACTCGGCAACATCACCCTAAATATTTCTGGCTGCATGAACGCTTGCGGCCACCATCACATTGGCAATATTGGCATTCTGGGCGTCGATAAAAAAGGCAAAGAGTACTACCAAATTGCGCTGGGAGGCTCCAGCGGACAAGACGCCACCGTAGCAAAAATTCTAGGCCCCTCGTTTGAACAAAATGAGGTGGTGTCTGTTTTGGATAAAATCATCAAAACATTCGAAGGCGCACGGGAAAACACAGAAACCTTTTTGCAAACCTACCAGCGAATTGGCATTGAACCTTTTAAAGCCGCTGTTTACAACTAAAAGAACACTCATACCAAAAGCATTCACACTGAGCAAACCACATGACTACTTTATTATCAAAAAACAAAACCACTTCAGACTCGTTTAAAGAGCCCGACTTATTATTAGAAGGCACTGCTGAGCTTGAGGAACTGCCTGAAGACTACTTATCAAAAGCATGCATTGGCATCAACTTCCCAGTATTTTCAGACGGTCGTGGGTACTCGCTAGCACGCCTGATTCGAGAGGCCGGCTATGAAGGCGAATTAAGAGCGGTTGGTGATGTATTAGTGGATCAGCTGTTTTATATGAAACGCTGTGGTTTTGATGCTTTCCTCTTAAGAGCCGACCAATCCACTGAAGATGCCATCCAAGCTTTAGAGACATTTTCTGAGCCTTATCAAATGGCGGCGGATGAACAAGCACCTATTCACAGCAAGTACCTGTCATAACAAGTGTCCATTATAAAAAAACCAAACTAGAACTCAAAACCCACGTAGCCAACCATAACGGCCAGCAAAACAACCGACACTAAGCAGATCATGCTGAACACTTGGCTTTTTTGCTTTTCTTTTTCTAATTGGCCAAGACGACGCTTTAATAACTCCGTTTCTTGCTCCATGGCGTCTAGTTTTTGCGTTTTAATTACATTTGAGATCGCCGGTGATAGCGCTTTTAACAACTCATCTCGCCAAACACAGGCCTCAGCCGTCTCTGAATCCAATAAACGGTGGTGTTTATCAACCGCATTGATCAAAGGTCTTAAACGACGATCAATTTCTTGATCAACCCCTAACTGTGTATCGTTAAGCGCTAAATCCACTTCTTTTTTGACCGCTGAAGAAAGGTTGTCAGTCGCATTACCTACAACCGCGGTCAAGCCTCCAACTTGAACTCGAAGACCCGTTAAATCTTCTTTGATTGCGTCACTCTCTGTTTGATCTTTGTTCGACACACTTAAGACCAAGTCTCGCAATTGGCTGGCTTCCGATTGGATGACTTGCACTTCCTCTTCTAAAACCGCCTGCACAAAAACTCGAATCTCAGAAGCAAACTCATCTTTAAAGTTCTGCAACCAAGGAGGAAGTAAGGTAGAAAGCCGACTTTCGACAAATTTTTCAAGGTTATCATTCATCCATTCTGATAACAGCGCATTAAGAGTTTCTTTGGTGATCCCCGGCTGATCCACCAAGACCGTTTGCGTTGGAATTTCCTGAATACCCTGCAATGGACTGTCTGAATCAGAAATCCGCTTTGCACGAGTTTCTTCAATTTCACTCAGCAAAGCCGTTAATCGCGGCAAACGAGCGGGTTTAACAATAACACCGGCCGCCCCATTTGAAATGGCACGCGAATGATAGTCTTTTGCATCCTGAGAGGTGTACATGATAATTGGGATTTTGGCATAGGTAGGATTTTGAGAGATGACTCGAGTGGCTTCCAAGCCATCCATACCCGGCATCATATGATCCATAAAAATCAAATCAGGTGCAGACTCATGACCGAGAAACTCAAGCGCCTCTTCCCCCGATTCGACAAAATTGTATTGGATATCAATTTGCGACAATAAACGACCAAGCATTACTCGGGCCGATTTAGAATCATCAACAATCAAAGCGGATTTAACGCTCATTTAGCCTCACATCACTCAATCGATGGCTTTGAAAAAAGCCTGATTCGAAACACTTAAAAAATGGGTCCTTAAACAGTATAGTGAGACATTTCATAAAGAGTGTTAATAAAAGGTGGGGCTTATAGCGCCCACAAGCAGCCCCCCCCCGATATTTGAACTTGTTTTGACATCATGGAACTGACCATAACCAGCCTAATAGGCATATTGTTTACTGGCATTCTGGTAAATAACTACGTCTTGACCCACTTTTTGGGTCTGTGTCCCTTTATGGGGGTATCGAATCAAATTGATACCGCCATCAGCATGTCTTTTGCCACGACCTTTGTCCTGACCTTATCTTCAGGTCTGAGCTTTTTAGCTTATCACTATCTGTTGGAGCCCCTGGGGATTCCTTTTCTGAAAACACTGACGTTTATCCTGACCATTGCCATCACGGTGCAATTAACCGAATTAGTGATCCAACAAACCAGTCCGATGGTCAATCAAGTATTAGGGCTGTATTTACCACTGATCACCAGCAACTGCGCTGTTTTGGGCATTGCATTGCTGAACGTTCAAAATCAAGTTGACAGTTTGTTTATAGCGCTTATCAATGGCTTTGCTGCGGCCATTGGCTTTTCTTTAGTCATGATCTTGTTCGCTGCTATTCGAGAAAAACTGGCTCATGCCGATATCCCTCACGCTTTTAAAGGAGCCCCGATTGGGTTCATTACCGCAGGGTTGATGGCACTGGCCTTTTCCGGATTCACAGGGCTGACGACAGGATGAGCCCTTTCGAGACCCTAAACGAATTCGTCTTAATTATTTTGAGCTTTGGCAGCATCGCCGCACTATTCGGCGCACTGCTCGCGGTCATAGCCCAACGGAGCACAAGCGACTCCGATGACATCATCACTCAGATCAATTTACTCCTGCCTCAAACTCAGTGCGGTCAATGTGGCCACCCTGGGTGCAAGCCCTACGCAACCGCCATTAGCCAAGGCGAAGCCATTAATCGTTGCCCCCCCGGAGGACAAGCCACGGTAGAGGCCCTCGCCAAACTGCTCAATACAGAAAGCCTGCCTTTAGATACCTCTCTCGGAACGACTCCTAAGACCCCAATGGTCGCTTACATCCGAGAAGATGAATGCATCGGATGCACCAAATGCATTGATGCCTGCCCTGTTGATGCCATCTTAGGTGCCTCAAAGTTCATGCACACCGTCATTACAGAAGAATGCACGGGTTGTGATCTCTGCCTGCCGCCTTGCCCTGTCGATTGCATTGATATGGTCCCTGCAGCCCCCTTCACTGAGCAACCTAAATTAGCCGAGAACACTGATTTAACCGAACCCCCTGAGTTAACCGCCCCCCCCGAGTTAACCAAACACAATAATAAAATACCGGTGTGCACTCTATGACTTCTATACCGCAGGTAAGCACTCAAAAACCGATGCAGCGACTGCAGGGCGGTCTTCCATTGCCCGGCTTTAAAACCCTTTCAAGCCAAACGCCTAACCGCTCTTTAAGCGGCAAACACCAATACACGCCTTACCAACTCTCACCAACAGAAATATCCGCTCGCTGGGAGCACGTACTAAAGCAACCCAGAGAAGAATGGCTACGCGTTTTGAAAAATGCCAACATCATCGGCTTTGGCGGAGCAGGTTTCCCTACAGCACAAAAGCTCGCGGCCGCCAGTAAAGCCAAAACCTTAATTCTCAATGCCATGGAGTGCGAACCTTATATCACGTGCGACGATCGCCTGATTCAAGAGCAAGCCAATGAAATTTTGCTCGGTGCGGCTTTGCTTTGTCGGTTATTACCCAGCATAGAACAAGTCATCATTGGGATTGAAGACAACAAACCAGAAGCCCTTGCCGCTCTACAAAAAGTACAGCCGTCTTGTTTTTTCAACATTCCCATTTCACTGGTGAGCTGCCCTACTCTGTATCCATCGGGCGGTGAAAAACAATTAATCCAATTAGTGCTGCAACAAGACGTCCCGCAAGGTGCTCACCCAACCGATATCGGCATTGTGTGCCAAAACGTAGGCACGTGCTACGCCATCTATGAACGTCTGCTGCTGAACCGCCAGCCCACTCATCGACTGACCACGCTCACAGGACAAGCCATACCAAAGGCCGTCAGAGGCAACTACTGGCTACCGCTTGGCATGACATTGCATACCCTGTTTTCCATCCTGAAACTGGAGCTGCCATCAGAGCAGGCCGTTATCATGGGCGGCCCCATCATGGGCCAACCGGTCCAATCGCTGGAACAGACCATCTCTCAAACCACCCAGTGCATCTTAGTACCCACTGCAACAGAACTGCCGACACAAAAGCCAGAAGCTCCTTGCATTCGATGCGCCGACTGCGCTGAGGTTTGTCCTGAGCAATTATTACCTCAAGAACTGCATCGACATCTAACATCGAATCAACTCGACCAAGCCAAAGCCCTAAATCTCGATGCCTGCATTGAGTGCCGTGCCTGCGATCTGGTTTGCCCGAGCCATATTCCATTGGTAAGTACATTCCAAAGCGGAAAGCAGGCGATTCGATTTAAAGACAATGCCGAAATAAAAGCCCTCAAAGCTAAAAAAAGATTCGACACGCGCGAAAAACGGTTACAAAACGCCAACTGTATTAAAAGAACGACCAAACCCAAAAAGGCCAGTTTAGAACAGTACCACGAAAAAAACGCTGCGTTCAAAACACCCATTGCCCCAACAGCAATCACCCCAACATCAACATCAACCTCATCAACACCACCCACTGCAACACCATCTACCGTAATACCGTCCAAAACCATATTAAAAAATCAATTAAAAAAAGCTCAAAAAAAATGGCAAGACGCCGAAAACGCGCTTAACAATGCACGAAAACAGGGTAAAGAGGTGAGCCACTTAGAAAGTAAAGTAGCCAATTTAAAAAACAAAGCTGAAATTGCCAAGCGAGCGCTGGAAACTTTTAAACAAGACAACGAAATTTAATAGCCAGCCTTCAAGTACGATAATAATTTCCAAAATCCTCAGAGTGTAGTGCACCCATAATAACAATGGGCGTAACATCTGGATTTTCAGCCTGAAATTGTTTCACCTTATCTGCATATAATTTGCTTCGAAATTCAAAATCTAACGCTTTTTGAATTTTAATATAGTTTTCTAATGTAATGTTTTCTATATATTGCTCAATCAGACTAGGGATTTCAAAAAAATTCAAATCCTCTAATACATCCTCGACTTGTGGGCTTTTTAAACCATTTCTGATAATTGTTGCGGCTATTTTTTTGAAATGAACATGAGCATCTGGATATTCTTCGAGAACTGAAAAAATAGAATTTTGTGAATTTTGATCCGTATATTGCTGTGCATTAATGGTTTGAAATATAAAATCCTTACTGTGCTCAGAAAGCTGATTCTGCGCTACGAAATTCAAGACTTTAAGTGTCACCTCCTCTCCAATTTTAGAATTACCTATAAAATAATTCTTCAATGCAGTCACACAGGTATTAACGGTATGTCTAGTGCCACGATCATCTACCAGTTTATAAGCTATAGTTAAAGGCATAACTTTATTATAAAGTTCTGTGTGTAAGCAGATAATTGGTGCCGTGAAAGCGAGGACACTTTCGTTCTCTAAACTCTCCAGGTGGTGCACATCTTTACCAAGACCCGTTACACCTTCCATCAAAAGTTTAACGCCCAGCTTCCCATGATTTTCACTAAGATAAGCCTGAATATTATTTTTGAACATGTTAATTTTTGAACTTGTATGATCCTTATCAAGAAGAACAATCGGACTAGGATTGGATTTACTGTTCGCTTTGCTTTTCAAGATCGCTTTTTTTAGAAAGCGCTCTAAGTCTTCAATAGTTTGAACAGTGTCTAGAAATCCATCATTTAAAACATACGTGTCTAATGATGGTTCAGCGTGTAATAACTCTGCAGGGCAGGCAGCCTCACTTGATTTTAAAAACTCAACACCTGAAGGTGACTTCAAATCTGTAGCCGGCCTAACAAGCCTAGATTCTTTAGGAGCATCATCCTGCTCAGATCCAGCACCGATAACTAGACTGCTCAACGTAAGGAAAGCTAAGTTTTTAGTAATATTCATAAATCACCTGATGTTTATTATTTTATAAAGTGTAAACACAACCGAATCTTTTATCTGTTGTAATGAAGCCATGAAAAAGGGGGCTATAATATAATCAAAAAGAATAGCTGTATATAAAAAAGTCAAACTTGTAAGGATTCAGCTTTATTACAATCTGGTAGACTGCTCTCTTTTCTTTCCTGACAAAAAACACATTAGAAGTGACATATTAAGGGCATAAATAGCGTTGAGAGCAACCCTAAAATCTGAAGCCTCCATTACCGCTACCATGGGAACCGTTTTACTGGCTTTAGTGCCTGGCATCCTTTTCATGGCCGTGTACATGGATCCTGGTGTCATTTTTAATATCGCCTACGCATGCAGTTTTGCATTATTGATAGAAGCCTTATGTCTTAGGTTAAGAAAACACGTGATCATTCCCAGACTAAAAGATTTAAGCGCCGTACTGTGCGCGGTCTTATTGGCTATCGCCTTACCGCCAGGCACGGCTTGGTGGGTCATTGCGATCGGCATACTGTTTAGCATCGGCATTGCTAAGCACGCCTTTGGTGGCTTGGGCATGAACCCCTTTAATCCCGCGATGGTGGGTTATACCGTTCTGCTGATTTCGTTTCCAATCGAGCTGACGCAGTGGCCGGCGAGTTACAGCACCCTCAGCGGCGCGACCGTTTTAGATACCTTGCAGTCTGCCAAACTACTAGAGACACCTACCCACACCATTCTCTCCGGCGAGTATCACAATGTGGCGATCCTCAACTTTTTATTTTTTCTAGGAGGGCTCTACTTGCTGTATCAACGCACCATACAATGGTACATCCCCGTATGTGTTCTTATCGGGCTTTTAACACCTTCAATAATCGGCTATTTTATTCAAGGGCCTTCTGTTGGCACCCCTTGGCTCCACCTTACTCAGGGCGCAACCATGCTGGCTGCCTTTTTTATTGCCACCGATCCGGTCTCTGCCGCCACCAGTCGTTATGGAAAAATGGTGTACGGATTTATGATAGGTTTACTCACCTACGTCATCCGCATTTGGGGTCATTATCCCGAAGGATTTGCCTTTGCCGTTTTGATACTCAACATGACCGCCCCGACACTGGATTATTTTTTTATAAAAAAACAAAGCAAACTGAAGACAGCATGACCCCAAGCAACACCACTCATCCTATGCATACAGGAGCTACCTTAGGACTCCTCACCTGCCTGGCCATCGGCCTGTGTTTAACCGTCGCTAAAATTGCTGGCCCCCAAATTAACATCAATCAACACAAAGCCATGCTCAACTTATTTCAGGACGTGCTGCCAGCAAACGAATTTAATAACAACGTGGATCAAAGCCACTTTACTTTACCTAAAAAAATGATCCTATCGAGCAAATCGTTGGCCATCCGTCAGCAAGACCCCGTTTATATCGCAACGCTTGACGAAGTCCCTGTGGCTCTATTATTCAACGTCGAAGCGCTTAAAGGCTATGGCGGAGCCATTCGATTATTGGTAGCCCTTTACGTTGATGGTCAAGTGGCAGGCGTAAGAGTTATTCCACCTCATCAAGAAACACCAGGCCTCGGCGATAAAATTGAACTGAAAAAAAGTGATTGGATCTTACAGTTTCGCTACACCTCTTTAGAGAATCCAGCGAACTGGTCTATCTCCCAACCCTCATCTCATTTTGATACCTTGACGGGCGCCACCATCACCCCAAAAGCCGTGGTTGATGCCGTATACGACCTTCTACTTTTTTATCGTGAGCACAAAACAACTCTATGGACAATCGCACAAACACATCAGGTTCCTTAAGCTACAAACAATTAGCCATCCAGGGCCTGTGGAAAAACAACCCAGCATTCGTGCAGCTTCTCGGTTTATGCCCGCTATTAGCCGTTTCCAACACACTCGCCAATGCCCTCAGCTTAGGGCTTGCCACCACTGTCGTGCTTCTACTTTCAAACGTTTTGGTCTCATTGATGCGATTCAAAACACACACAGAAATTCGACTGGCTATTTTTGTGCTTATTATTGGAACCATCACCACCTGCATCGAGCTGGCAATGAAGGCCTTAGCTTTTGAGCTTTACCAAATGTTAGGGATTTTCATTCCCTTGATCGTCACCAACTGCGCTGTATTAGGCCGAGCGGAAGCCTTTGCAACAAAAAACCCATGTCTTGGTGCCGCCTTAGATGGCCTCATGATGGGCATCGGCTTTACCTGGATCATGTGCGTATTAGGAGCCTGCCGAGAAGTCCTAGGGCAAGGCACCCTGTTCAGTGGTATGGAGCTTTTATTTGGACCGCGGCTAGGCAACATAGAACTCACCCTTACAGACACCCCCATCCTCATTTTTATCTTACCACCAGGGGCCTTCATGACGTTAGGGTTGTTAATGGCGTTAAAAAACACACTGATTAACTCACGGACTAAAATTGACTCTTGGACTAGAGAGGAGGCCACCCGAGTTGGATAAAAAGAAAATCAACACACTGTTTGCTCGCTTTAAAAAAGCCAACCCCAACCCAACCACCGAATTACATTTCTCGTCTGACTTCGAGCTGCTGATCGCTGTGATGCTATCAGCTCAAGCCACCGACGTCAGTGTCAACAAAGCGACTGAACCCTTATTTAAAAAAGCCAACACTCCTGAAGCCTTTTTAGCACTTGGCTTGGAGAAAGTGACCGATGCCATCAAAACCATCGGGCTGTACAACAGCAAAGCCAAAAACGTCATCAAAACCTGTGAAATATTAGTCAACGAACACCACAGCCAGGTGCCCCAGAACCGAGAAGCGCTGGAGGCCTTACCCGGTGTCGGCCGCAAAACGGCGAACGTTGTTTTGAACACCGCTTTCGGACAACCCACGATGGCTGTTGATACCCACATCTTCCGACTGGCCAACCGCCTGAACTTAGCGCCCGGCAAAACGCCATTAGCGGTAGAAAAAAAACTCGTCGCCAACATTCCAAAACGCTATCTTCAAGACGCCCATCACTGGTTAATCCTACACGGCCGATACGTTTGCAAAGCCCGAAAACCTGAGTGTTTTAACTGTAATGTCAAAGATTTATGTGCATACCCTGACAAGAACGACACCTAAACTGTCACCTAAACTGTCACCTAATCCACAAGCCTCCCCACGACACACCCCTGGGAATTTGTCATTCGGTTTTCCAAAACCTTGAATTGGACCAATGATTCCCATTTGCGCGCTCGCAAAACCCCAATTAACACCCATAATTAAAAGAACACTTAACCATTCGAGACCTCTTTGAAGCTCCTAACCTAAAAGATGACTGTGAGCCATGAGGGTTGCTGCGAGCCATTATGAACGACCCTAAAGCACCTAATTCATACTCAGAGCCTAACCAAAATGCTCTGGTGGCTGAGCAAAACAGCCAAAGTGAAGAATTAAAACGCTTTTTTTCGAAACGAGTTACCGACCAAGTGCGTCATATCATGGAACTATGGCGACTGGTCAACGACCAAAGCTGCTCTCAGCAACGAATCTTAGAGCTCAGGATTGCCAACGAAAAATTGCTGCGGTACGCCGCTCGCTTTGACGCCGAAGCCCATGCTCAAATCGCAAAAAAAATAGACGCATTGCTCAGCTCTAAAGACGTACATAATGGGACGCTCAGCAGTGAAAAGATCGCTCAATTATCTGAGCACCTCCAAACGTTAAGCCAAATTGCCCTACGTAAAACCGACTCCCAAGCCGAATCCAGTTCCGTCATCACCCCCAAAAAGCCTGTCTATATTCTACTCAACAATCGGGACGATGCTTACAAATTAGTGCGACAATTGCAATTCTTTGGCTTTAGATGCTCGGCTTTTGAGAGAAGTGAAAAGTTTATAGAAGCGGTACAAGAAAGGTATCCATCCGTCATTGTCGCTGACATCAACTTTAAAGGAAAAAAGCACGGTCTCGAATTGGTTGAAAGCGTTCAAAAGCATTTGGAGTCGCCCATCCCAACACTCTTTTATACAGAAGCTGACGAAGACGTCACTAATCGCCTCGACGCCGTGCGCCTAGGAGGTTACCGGTTACACCAACAACAATTGGATACGTCTCAAGTCATCGAAGAAATTGAAGCCATTACCAATATCGCGCCCCCGGAACCTTATCGAGTGCTGGTAGTCGAAGACTCCAAAGCACAAAGCTTTTATATCGAAAATATGTTGAACTCAGCGGGCATTATTACCAAAGCGGTCAATGATCCACTGGAAATTTTTAATGCATTACACGCTTTTCGTGCGGAAATTATATTAATGGACATGTACTTACCCGATTGTGACGGGATTGAACTGGCGAAAATGATCCGCCAAGAAAAACGCTTTGTCAGCATTCCCATTCTATTTCTTTCCTCGGAAGACAATTTCGACATCAAGCTAGCCGCCATCAACCAAGGTGGGGACGACTTTTTAACCAAACCCATTCGAGACAGCCATCTCATCACCACCATACGCAGCAAAGCGCAACGCGCTCGGGAACTGACAGACCTGATGATCCGAGACAGCCTCACAGGACTGCTGAATCACACCTCCATTCTGAGTGTGCTGGAAGATGAAATCCAAAAAGCCAACCAAAACCAACTGCCTTTGTGCTTTGCAATGGTGGATATTGATCACTTTAAGGGGGTCAATGATACCTATGGTCACCAAATGGGGGACCGGGTCATTAAAAGCCTCTCTCTGTTTTTAAAACAACGATTACGTAAAACCGATGCCATTGGTCGCTATGGCGGAGAAGAATTTGCCGTAGTCTTACCCAATACGACCATTGAAGATTGCTCAAAGATTTTTGAAGACATTCGTATTCGCTTTGCTCACTTCACCCATTCCAACAATGGTCAAGAGATGAAGTGCACATTCAGTTGCGGCATTGCAAAATTGACTCCCCATAACGCCAGTCAAATCACCACACAAGCTGACGAAGCCTTGTATGTCGCTAAAAACAACGGTCGCAATCAAATTCAAATCGCCATTGACTCTGACGCCCAATATAATGAAGCGGCGTCATAAACTCAGATTCTTTTGATACTAGGATTCGTAACAAGATGATTCGCCCCCCCTACCGCTGTTCAATCTCGTATTATTTATGTGGCCTCATCGCGGCATTTCTATTCACCACAGGGGCCGCATCGGCAACCAGCCTCTTTCAAAACGCTCAAACCGATTTTTTAAAAGCTGAAGAGGCGTTTCAAGGCAGCGTCAATTTAGACAACAATACACTGCTTATTCACTGGCGCATTGCTGAAGGGTATTATCTGTACAAAGATAAATTTTTTCTAAAGACCACTCCTGAATCAGTGGCCTTAGGCGACATCGCATTTGATCATCCAGGGATTATGAAAATGGATGAGACCTTTGGCGAAGTCGAAGTCTATTACCAGAACGTAACGCTGTCGATTCCGATCATTAAAGCCCCAAAAGACTTTACAGTAAATGTGCACTATCAAGGGTGTGCAGAAGCCGGCCTGTGCTATTTACCCAAAAAAATAGAACAATCATTTAGGCTATCAACACCAATTGACAGTACAAACAGTACAGTTAGTACAGACAGTACGATCGTCCTTAAAAACACGGCATCTTCTCCTGAGTCAACGCCCACACAAGAGACTGACAACAAGCTGGCATTAGATCGTCACGATGCCAACAGCCTTCACCAATTTTTAGCAAAAGGGTCGCTGTTACCCAAATTGTTGTTGTTTTTCTTACTCGGGATCGGCTTAACCTTCACACCCTGTGTACTGCCTATGATTCCAATCCTCACTGGGGTAATCGCCGGCCAACAACAACCCCTAACTCTTCGAAAAGGTTTTTTCCTGAGCAGCAGCTATGTTTTGGGGATGGCATTAACCTTTGCTGTGATCGGATTAATCATTGGATTAACGGGCGCCAAAGTTCAGGTATGGCTGCAAAACCCGTACGTGCTAACCGGCTTTGCCTTGATATTTGTTGTACTCGCTTTCTCAATGTTCGGCTTTTACGAACTACAACTGCCCAGGTTCTTACAAGATAAGCTCAGCCAAGCACAACAAAAACAACAAGGCGGCCATATCATCAGCGTCTTTTTGATGGGTGCGCTGTCAGCCCTGGTCGTATCCCCCTGCGTTTCAGCGCCATTGGCCGGCGCTCTGCTTTACGTGACCAATGAAGGCAGCGCACTGGTCGGCGCTCTGATTTTATTTTCTCTGGGCCTTGGTATGGGAGCCCCCCTAATTGCTATTGGCACCACGGGCGCAAACATCCTACCCAAAGCGGGCGCTTGGATGGATCAAGTAAAAGTATTTTTCGGTGTTCTTTTGTTAGCCGTTGGCACCTACTTTCTACGCACTGTTTTACCCTCCAATATCATGATGGGTTTATGGGCCTTGTTACTGATACTACCCGGTGTGTATTTTGGTGCATTTAGAACAGCAGACACCGGTTGGCAGTCGTGTAAAAAAGGGCTCAGTTTAATTGCAATTGTGTACGGAATCCTCTTGATTGCCGGACTATCGTTAGGTGCCACCAACCCTTTAAAGCCGTTACATCCCCTCATCTCATCATCCACACCAGCCAAACATTTAGATTTTCAACGTCTATCCAGCCTCTCTTCTCTAAACAGCGAACTGGAAGCGGCCGCCAAAAGACAACAACCCGTAATGCTGGATTATTATGCTGATTGGTGTATTGCCTGCATAGAAATGGAACACGATGCGTTTCAAGATCACCGGGTGATTGATGCCCTAAAGAATTTCAAACTGCTTCAAGTGGATTTAACAGACAATCCAGAAGCCCAAGCCTTGTTAGATCAATTTGAATTGATTGGCCCACCCAGCATTCTGTTTTTTGATGAGTCAGGCCACTTAATGCCAAGCAGTGCTGTCATGGGTGAGATGAACGCCGATCGTTTTTTTAACCACCTTAATAACAAAGTGATTGGAGGTACACCACTATAAAGTTATGAGTTAAGCAGTTCAGAAAACACTTCCGTCTTAAGCTTTAAATCACAAGTGCGACCATTCCAATCACGCCTCCAATCACGCCCACCAATAGTTTAGTCCACCAAGGCGACTCCTGCGGATTAGCTTTTTGAGCCTCTTGCATCTGTTGATTTGCATAACCTGTTGCGCGGAATTTTTGAAATATTGTTGCTTTTTGGGGGTCTATACCATTTTCTATAAAAAATTCATTTTTAAATTTTTCTCTTTTTTCAATGATTTTTTTTAAATTAAAACCCTGCTCGCTCTTATTACTGGCTTCACTAGGCTTTTCTGCAGGAACACCAACTTCATCACTCTTTTTTTGTAAGGGAGCACTTTTTTCTGCAGCTACTTGCAGCGCTACTTCAGCTTTATTTTTTTCTGCAGCCTGTAAATCTTTTGGCTCCGATTTCCTTTCGCTTTCATCAAACCTAACAAGACGATCTACTGAGCCACTGTCCTCATTTTCAAAAGTATTCATTTCTAAAAAAGGCTGAGAATTAGCTTTCTTAGCCGCAACGTTTTTACTAGAAATGTCGCTTTGACCACTTCGGCCAGTTTTATCAACTGCTGACATCTATTTTCTCCAATCCTTAAATTTACACATAAACGCGCTCATAATAATAAATATCCATTAGCAAGCACGATCCAATTTTGTTTAAAAATGTTACAGCGTGTAAAGCAAAGGGAGGAAATGAACTAGCAGGTTTCTGGTTCAAGCTTTGAAGATTCAGATGTATTCTGTTTTTGAGATGGCTGATTGGCTTGTAAAGTGTAAGTATGCACTTCTCGATGTCGACCCTTGACTCCATGACGACCACAGTCTTTCAATGCCTGACTCAACCCCACCGACAAGCTCGACTTCACCTCTTCACTCAACAAAATCGACGTAGACAAGTGCTGATTCAAGCCCTCTAAACGCGCCGCCACGTTCACGGAATCTCCAATCACGCCATATTTCATTCGACTGTGGCTACCCACATTGCCCGCCACAACCGGACCTGTGTGGACGCCTATGCGCATTTCGATTGTCTTAACACCTTGGGAAGTCCAAAGTCGCGACAAACCACTCTCAGACCACTTATCATTTAAAAGTTTTAATTGTGCTTGCATTGCTATAGCACAATGCACCGCTTGATCGGCATGCTCCGCATCATAAGCTGGCGCCCCAAACACCACCAACATCCCATCACCCAAAAACTCAATCACACAACCTCGATGGGCATCAACAATCTCATTCATGGCACCAAAATATTCATTGAGCACATTCAACATCTGAGCCGGCGATAAAAATTCACTGAGCGTGGTATAACTTTTCAGATCCGAAAATAGAATCGTAACAACTCGCTCTTCACCGCCCAAATCCGGCACCTGACCACCTTGCAATAACGCACCCGCCAGTTTTTTACTGACATACCGACCAAAAGTATCCCGTATCAACTCTCGGTCTTTTAAGGCTTCGGCCATTCGATCCACCTGATCACCCAACCAGCCAAACTCATCTTGCCGCTGAATGCTCGCTTTCACAGAGAAATCCCCTTCCGAAATTCTTGCACTGGCCGCCACAATTTGGCTTAAAGGCTTTTGCACCCAACGCCCCATTAATAAGGTTAATACAGAGCAAATAAGTAACACCCCCAAAGCCATCCAACCCACTATTTGCAGCAACCACAGCTTAATTTCCGTAAGGCGTTCAACCATCACATCCACGCCGATCAACCCGATGTTTTGACCGGAGGGCAAGTTCAGCGGGGCATAGGCTGAGAGCGAAATACCAAAACTGTCTTGGTAGACCTGCTGCTCAACAATAGGATGAGAGAAACCTTGCAACATCACAGGCACATCCGTCGCATCATACAACTCACCCGGCTCTGCGGCTTCGCCTTCCGAATAATCTGTGTAAAAGGTCAGGATATTGGGTTTATCGGTCGGCAACAGAATGTAAGTCGAAAAAATTTCAGCGTCCGTTTGGGTGATGGTTTTTAGCTGAGAAAATAATTGATGTCGAGTCTGATCAGGCTTCTGTTCAATGGCCGCAACATCCAAGGTTTCAGAAAGTGCGGTTACTAAGGTCAATAAACGCTCCTGAATTTGAGCAACCTCTCGCTTTGCCAACACCTGATAGATCCCCAGTGCCGACAAGCCAACCACCGCAAACAGCACAACACCAAGTGTAAAAGCAATTTTAAAAGAAAAGCGATGACGCCAAGGTAGCTTGCAGGCCTTACTAGAAGTAATATCAGGTCGCATTATGGAGTTCAATTACTTCATGATTTTTTGGAGCATCGATTTCTTCAACCGCTGGCGTTTGTTGAGCTGACTCCCCTCTGGCCGCTTGCAAACGACTGAGGTAGTCATCATCAATATCGCCCGTCACATAAACCCCATCAAATACCGAGCAATCAAGCCGCTCGATGTGATCACTGTATTCTTTAATCGAACGATTGAGGTCTTCCAAGTCTTGGAAAATCAAATCATCAGCACCAATCAGTTCACGCACTTCCTCTACGGTTCGATTATGAGCGATTAGCTCCTCAACATTAGGCATATCAATGCCATAAACATTCGGATAGCGTACAGGCGGCGCGGCCGAGGCAAAGTAAACCGACTTCGCCCCGGCATCGCGAGCCATCTGTACAATCTGCTCACAGGTGGTACCGCGAACAATGGAATCATCCACCAACAAGACGTTTTTATCTTTAAATTCAAAATCAATGGCGTTTAACTTCTGACGCACCGACTTTTTACGCAGTTTTTGTCCTGGCATAATAAAAGTGCGGGCTATATAACGATTTTTAACAAAGCCCTCTCGATACTTAATACCCATAATATTAGCCATCTCAAGCGCTATGGTGCGACTGGTATCTGGAATCGGAATCACCACATCAATGTCGTACCGCGACCATTCACGCTGAATTTTTTGCGCTAAGTAAACCCCCATACTCAGTCGAGCGGAATAAACCGGCACCCCTTCAATAATGGAGTCAGGACGCGCTAAATACACATATTCAAACAAACACGGGCGGAGCCTTGGTGTTTCAGCACACTGCTGAACCACCAAGTCGCCCTCACAACTAATAAACACCGCTTCTCCTGGTGCAACATCTTGTATGTCGCCAAAACCCAGCGACTTCAACGCCACACTTTCAGAAGCCACCATATAAGCCGTACCAGAATCGGTTTTTTTTGAGCCATAGACCAAGGGCCGAATACCAAAAGGGTCGCGAAAGGCTAAAATGCCATGACCGGCAATCATTGCCACGGCGGCATAAGCACCACGACAACGCTTATGAACACCGGCAACCGCCGCAAATAGATCTTCATGACTGGGTAAATGTTTCCCCAGAACTTGCAGCTCATGAGCCAAGATGTTTAATAATACTTCCGAGTCTGAGCGCGTATTGATGTGCCTCAAATCCGCTTGATACAGCAATTTGGCCATCTCTTCCGCATTGGTCAGATTGCCGTTATGCGCTAACGTGATCCCATAGGGGGAGTTGACGTAAAACGGCTGCGACTCAGCAGAACTGGCGCTCCCGGCCGTGGGGTAGCGAACATGCCCAATGCCAATATTGCCTTTGAGGCGATCCATATGATGTTGTTGAAACACATCTCGGACCATGCCGTTAGCTTTGCGCAAATGCAAACGCCCTTTCTCAAAGGTAACAATGCCACTTGCGTCCTGACCTCTGTGCTGCAGTATCGTTAACGCCTCGTAAAGCGACTGATTGACTGCACTCTGATCGACAATGCCTACTATGCCACACATATCTTAAGCTTGTTTCCTCATCAGTATATTCAATTAATAAAAACTATATTTTTAGCCATGCCAGACTCAGCAAACTGGATTCCGTGTCAAGCAAGGAATGACGACACAAGCGATTGCCTCTTTTTCGTCATGCTAGACTTGATCTGGCATCCAGGGGTAAGAATACCCAACTCTCCCCCTAACTTGACATTCTCCCTAGCCTGACACCACTCCCAAAGTGGCGAGCTGACCAAAATTACGCGACCAGTCTTCAAAAACAGCAAAATGCGGAATCAAAAACGAATTTGCCCACCAAGACGATTCATTAAAACCAAAAACTTTCAAATACCCAATGGCCATCGTGACCATGATGGCGCCTCTTAAAAACCCAAAACCCGTACCTAAAAACCGATCTAACCCAGTCAACCCGGTTCGTTTTACGAGCTTACTGATGATTTTGCCAATCACCGCACCCACCACCATCGTCATCACAAATAAGATCGCCGGCGAGAGCCAAGACCGAGTCGCTTCATTACTAATGGTCGGAGAGAGCAAGACGTTCATCCCTTTATGGAAGGTAAACGCCACCACAATCGCTACGGATAAGCTGGCCATAAAAATGGCTTCTTTAACCAAACCTCGCCACAAACTGACCCCAGTAGAGATCAGCATGATCAACAAGATCGCCCAGTCTGCTGCATTTAAAACCATCCATCACCCCTTATAAGCACGCATTACACATTAAAGGCTCAAGCTAATTCCAAGGCCAGTATTCTACAACTTCAGCTTTCGAGATGACATCGAATTTCAATGCCTCTAACCCCTCCAAATCCAAAGCCGCCTTACTGTTCCTTAAGTAAGGCCCTATCGAGACGCCCACCCGTTGTGCCAACGTTGCAGGTTCAGGGCCTTGTTCACATTGATTGACAACAGAAGAGCCCTGATGGCGACTTATATATTGATCAGCCGGCAACAGATACGCCCGGTAATCATAGCGTTGCAGTAACGCCAATACTTGTTTCGCCTTTTCAGCCCCGTAACATCCCAACGCAATATCCCAAACCCCAACGAAGAGAGCAGATTCTCCCTGCTGGGCTAAGGTTTGAGAAACCCCCTTCAATTCAGTTTGAACAGCGCTTTGTGAAAAATCAAAATTAGGCGGTATCAGTTCAGGTGGCGTTGGTAATTCAACGGGCAAGGCACGCAACAACGTTTTTGGCTGCATCCAAGCCAATGGAATAGTCGCGATCAACACAGCCCCGACCACCAGACTGAACAGCACCCGACGCTTTGCTCTTCTTGAAATCAACCTGAACTCACTCCATCTAACCACACTTCATCTAACGTTTAAGCAACGCCATTTCCGAATAAAACAAGCCTAGGAGATGAAAAGAGCCAAACACCACAAGCACATCTTCTTCAGACGTATTCGATATTGCCCATTGCAACACGCCAGAAGACTGTTCACATTGACCAAGGCATCGCTCTTTAAACACAGCCGGGCCTTCTAGCGCTTGAACACAGGTTACCAAGTCAGACAAGGGCAAGGCCCGCTCGCCCTCCAGGCCTACCAGCAACCAAGCATCCACTGCAGCCGACATTATAGTAAGCATGGCCTTATAATCTTTGTCTGCCATAACACCAAAAACAGCCACGACTCTCCCTTTTTGTTTTGAAAGTTGTTGGCTCTGTTGCAAATAAACCTTTAAGCGCTCACATGCGGCGGGATTATGCGCCACGTCCAGCAAAAAATCACGCTGATACGACTGAAAATCCAAACGCCCCTTCAAGCGTGCTTGTTTCACCCCAAGACTGACAACCTCGGGATCAATGGTCTTTGCCCATTTTGGCCCCGTGTTAGAGAGCAACATGAGCGCTTGCAGTGCACAGGCCACATTGCTCTCCAACACCCAATCGGGCATAACACCTGTCACTGTCCTAGCGGCAGATAATTGAGTTGAAGATTGAGTTGAAGATTGAAATCTAAAAACACTTTCCGTAGCGGAACGACCAAACACCACATCGATATCTTCTAATGTAGACAATAAACTCTTTCGCTCAGCGGCTTGAGAGCGAACCGTTTCAAGCGCGTGCACGCCACCATATACCACCGGTTTTCCAGCTCGCATGATGCCACACTTTTCAGCCGCTATAGCGGCTAGAGTATCCCCTAAATACTGCTGATGATCATAATCGATCGATGTGATAATGGATAAGTCGGGTTCCACTGCATTCACCGCGTCCAAACGTCCACCCAACCCCACTTCTAACAAGACCACATCCGGTTTTTGCTCCACAAAATATCCCATCGCCAACAAAAACACCCACTCAAAGTAACTCAACTTACCCTCGGGAATCCGCTCTCGGTAGCTTAAAACCAAATCATTCAAGTCACATTCAGAGACCCATTGACCATCAATCGTCATCCGCTCGCACACCGAAACAAAGTGCGGTGACGTAAAAACACCTACTCGAAACCTCGCCGCACGCAAGCAAGACTCCAACAAAGCCACCACAGACCCTTTGCCATTCGTGCCGCCAACGGTAATGCAATAAAAAGGCAAAGGCCCAGACAAAAGCTCAGAAAGGTTAAGATGCTTAAGCGCCCACCGAATGTCCTCGAGCCCTAAGTCAATTTTGTTAATATTTTGAGCTGACAACCAAGCCAGTCCTTCATAATCCAAATCTTGCATCACCCACCCTTATAATCCATACCTTGTATCCCATATATTCCACGCCTTGCATGCGATGACCCTCAAGTCGAAAACTAATGATAAAAAAACACGAAAACACCCTGACTGAGTGGTGTTTAGAGATTGCATCTTGTTTGCAACTCGTTATAGTGCCCTAAGTATCAACAACGAATGTTTGATGCCTGTTTAATACCCCGAAGTTAAATACAACAGGTGTTACCATTTAATCATTTTTTGTCTGATCACGCTCAGCGGATTTTTACCGATAAACATTAAATCATTAACCATTTTAAGGAGTATGAATGATGACCTCGCCATCCCGCAGCCAAGCGATAGAGGCTCTAGAAAAAGACTGGTCCGAGAACCCCAGATGGCAACAAGTAAAGCGCCCCTACACGGCCGAAGAAGTCATCAACTTACGTGGATCCCAGAAAGTTGACTACACCTACGCACAAAATGGTGCAGAAAAGTTGTGGCACTTAATTAATGGTGGCAGCAACAAGGGTTACGTCAACTGCTTAGGCGCTTTAACAGGCGGCCAAGCTGTACAACAAGTCAAAGGTGGGGTTGAAGCCATTTACCTATCCGGCTGGCAAGTCGCAGCAGACAACAACAGCAGCTGCACCATGTACCCAGATCAGTCTTTATACCCCGTCAACTCAGTCCCCACTGTTATCAACCGAATCAACAACGCATTCCAAAGAGCGGATCAGATTCAGTGGCAAAGCAACAAAAACCCAGGCGACGCAGGTTACATTGATTATTTCGCTCCCATCGTTGCCGATGCAGAAGCCGGTTTTGGTGGTGTTCTAAACGCATTTGAATTAATGAAAGGCATGATCACCGCAGGCGCGGCCGGCGTTCACTTTGAAGACCAGCTTGCTTCTGTTAAGAAGTGCGGCCATATGGGCGGAAAAGTATTAGTCCCCACCCAAGAAGCCGTTCAAAAACTGATTGCGGCTCGTTTAGCGGCCGATGTTTGCGGCACGCCAACCGTCCTACTGGCCAGAACAGACGCTAACGCAGCTGATCTGCTAACCAGCGACTGCGATCCGTACGACAAGCCTTTCATTAATGGCGAGCGTACCAGCGAAGGCTTTTATCGAGTTAAAGCCGGCATTGACCAAGCCATTTCTAGAGGCCTGGCTTATGCTCCCTACGCTGACTTGCTGTGGTGTGAAACGGCCAAGCCAGATTTAGCGGAGGCCAAAAAGTTTGCAGACGCGATCCACAAAGAATTCCCCGATCAGCTATTGGCTTACAACTGCTCACCTTCGTTCAATTGGAAGAAGAACCTGGATGACGCTACGATCGCAACGTTCCAGAAGGAGCTCAGCTCTATGGGGTATAAATACCAATTCATCACCTTAGCCGGCATTCACAACATGTGGTACAACATGTTTGAACTGGCGTATGACTACTCCAGAAACGACATGACCGCCTATGTTAAGCTGCAAGAGCAAGAATTTGCGGCCGCTGAAAAAGGCTATACATTTGTTTCCCATCAACAAGAAGTTGGCACTGGTTACTTTGACGCCATTACCAACACGATTCAAGGCGGCAAGTCATCTGTCACAGCGATGACTGGCTCAACCGAAGAAGAGCAATTTTAGAATTACCTTAAATTGACACATAAAAAAAGCCGGCTAAGTTAGCCGGCTTTTTTATTCGTTGTTTACATTTATTAGCTGTTTACATTTATTGATTATTTACAGCATGATCGGCTACGGCATGATTGCGCTTGACCCTCTCGGCTTAAACGTCTGGGCGTCTTGCTCCTTATCAAAGCCATTGCTACCCGCCTTATGCGCTTGACCGCCGGTACTCCCAATCGCCTTAGCCATTTGCGAGTTCATTTGATGCTGCGACATCTGCTGCGCCATCATATCTTCACCAACAGCAGCGCCTGCTTGATCACCCAAGCCATTATCAACTTCTTCCAACTGCTTGGATAACTGCAACGAAGTATCAATAAAATTTTCTAAAATATTTCTGAATTCCGTGCTGTTTATCTCGTTAACACGATCGGAATAACTGAAAATCAAATCATCATTGGTCTCGTCCATACCAATACATCCACCACGCGTTTCTTGCTGCAAGTAGTTCATTAGCAAGATTTTCCGCATCACGGCCTCTGGCTCTTGGCAGCGAGACAAACACACCAAGGTGGTGTAAATAAAGAATGAAGACACATTTTCAGGCACTTCAATCACAAACGTTAAGTGATCATACGTAAAGGCACTGATACCATTTTCATTCAAACGAATGTTCTTACCAACAGCCGCCCCAATCTCTGCCAAAAATGAATCTAATTTTTTTCGATCTTCTGTACTCATTTAATCTCCCCTAAAACCAAAACAATCTCCCTAAATAGTGAATAAACCGCTGTCAAAAAGTGTCTTCACTGCTACTTACCTATTCTTTTCGACCTCTTCTTTTCATCCTTTCGGCGTATTTTATGACTTACGCAATAATTAACCCGCTTATAAAATACTCCGTTCTTGGCAAAATAGTCAAATTTTGCAAGCGAAAGTCTAACAACCCAAGGCCACTCATTCAGTGTACTATTACCTGCTTATCGTATCAGTGTGTTGCTGAGCCGAGCGAATATACCCCTAGAAAGCACAAATCGCTATATAGGATCATCATTGCATACCGAAAAAACACCTAAACTCACCAAACCTCGCAAAAACCCATTGTATGACACAAAACCAGGATCCCAATATGGCTGAACCAAACGCACCCAATAAGCCTGCTGCCAAAAAGCCCTTTTTGTCACTGATTCAAAGCGGCTTTGCCGCGCTATTTGGCATTCAATCCGACAAAAATCGGGTTAATGATTTCAAAAACGGAAACCCTAAGGACTTTATTGCCATTGGTCTCATCGGCGTTACCGTTTTGGTCTTTGGCATGGCTTTCATTGTCCACAAGGTAATCTCCCATGCCCCAGCACCATAGAAGGCTTGAAATAAATAAGCCTCAAGAATCAACCTATAGTATTGAAATATTTGATAAACTGCCCATCCTAAATTGGCCTATCCTTACTAATTGACCACCACTTATTGACTACCATTAATTTACTACGACTAATCGACCACAATCGGAACTTGACTCCTGCCATGATGAATACATTCTTCAAACAATTTTTTGGCACTAAAAACGACCGCGAACTCAAACGCATTCGAAAAATGGTGGCTCAAATCAATGAGCTCGAGCCCACCCTCACTCCAATGGACGATGCAACACTGCGCCAACAGACCGATCTATTGAAAGAAAAAGCTACAAACGGTGTGAAATTAGACGATATTTTAGCGGAAGCCTTCGCGACCGTTCGAGAAGCCGGGCGGCGTACCATGGGCATGCGCCACTTTGATAGCCAAATGATAGGCGGCATTGTGTTGCATGAAGGCCATATCGCAGAGATGAGAACCGGAGAAGGTAAGACCCTGGTCGCCACGCTACCGGCCTACCTGAATGCTCTATCAGGCAATGGGGTACACATTGTTACCGTTAATGATTACCTAGCCGAACGGGATGCCAACTGGATGCGACCCATTTATGAATTTTTAGGCTTATCCGTCGGTGTGGTCAAATCCAATCAATCCAGGGAAGATAAACTGGAAGCCTATCAAGCCGACATCACCTACGGCACCAATAACGAATTTGGCTTCGATTATCTCCGAGATAATATGGCGCTGCATAAAGAGGAAAAGGTTCAAAAACCGCTGAATTTTGCCATTGTCGACGAAGTGGACTCCATCCTAATCGACGAAGCCAGAACACCGTTGATTATTTCCGGCCCCAGCGAGGATAAATCCAAGCTCTACCGCCAAATCAACGACATGCTGCCCAAGTTAATCAAAGCATCCCAGCAAAGTGACGACAATCCTTTTTATGAGCTGGATGAAAAAAACCGACAGATCGAACTCTCGGAAGCCGGTCACGAATACGCGGAAAACATGCTACTCGAACACGGCCTATTAAAAGAAAACGACAGCCTCTATGCCGGTCATAACTTAAATTTATTACACCATTTACAAGCCGCACTGAAAGCCCATCTGCTCTTCCAAAAAAATGTGCATTACATTACCCGAAACGGTCAGGTGGTTATTATTGATGAGCACACCGGACGCAGTTTACCCGGTCGACGCTGGTCGGAAGGCATTCATCAAGCGGTCGAAGCCAAAGAAAATCTAAAAATCCAAAACGAAAACCAAACCCTGGCTTCAACAACCTTTCAAAATTATTTCCGCATTTACAACAAGCTCTCAGGCATGACAGGTACTGCAGACACCGAGGCTTACGAGTTTCGCCAAATATACAACTTAGACGTTGTAGTGATTCCCACCAACAAGCCCATGATTCGGCAAGACCAAGAAGACGTGGTGTATCTGAACACCCAAGATAAGTTCAACGCCATCATCGCCGATATCAAACAGATCCGAGAAAGCAATGCCCCCACCTTAGTGGGTACGGCCTCAATTGAATCCTCTGAGTTACTGTCCGATGCTTTAAAGAAAGCCAATATCGAACACCAAGTGCTGAACGCCAAATTCCATGAAAAGGAAGCGGACATCATTGCCCAAGCAGGACGCCCTGGCGCAGTAACCATCGCCACCAACATGGCCGGCCGTGGGACGGATATTTTGCTCGGTGGCAGCTGGCAAGCCGAAGTGGATCAATTAGACGAGCCAACAGAAGCCGAGATCGAAAACATTAAAGAAGAGTGGAAAACGCGCCACCAACAAGCGCTGGAAGCAGGCGGCTTACACATCATTGGCACCGAGCGCCATGAATCGCGACGCATCGACAATCAGCTGCGTGGTCGAGCCGGGCGTCAAGGCGATCCAGGCTGGACGCGATTTTACCTATCGCTCGAAGACAACTTAATGCGCATTTTTGCCAGTGATCGGGTTAAAAACATCATGCAAACCTTCGGTATGGAGCCAGGTGAAGCGATCGAACATAAATGGGTTTCAAAGTCGATTGAGAACGCCCAGAAAAAAGTGGAAGGCCACAACTTTGACATTCGTAAAAATTTGCTGGAATACGATGACGTCGCTAATGAACAGCGAACCCTGATTTACAAACAACGCAACGACATTCTCAATGCAGGCAGTGTCTCCGATCTCGTCACTCAAATGCGTGAAGACGTCGTCTATCAAACCGTCGATGAGTTTATGCCGCCGAACAGCATTGACGATCAATGGGACATTGCCGGCCTTGAAAAAGAGCTCAGTGTTGAATTTCGAACCGAGCTGCCGATTGCTCAATGGCTAGAAGACGATAAAACCCTGCAATCGAAAGAAGTATCAGAACGCATTTTAGAAGCGCTGTTAGCCGCCTACCAAAAGAAATCGGAGAACCTACCAGACCCCGCCATCTTCGATGATTTTGAAAAACACATCTTATTGCAAAGCCTTGATCGTTTATGGAAAGAGCATTTAGCAAATATGGACTTTTTAAGACAAGGCATTCATTTACGAGGCTATGCTCAGAAAAATCCAAAGCAAGAATACAAACGCGAAGCTTTTTTACTCTTTGGCGAAATGCTTGATTTTTTCAAAATCACCAGCATTCAGCTATTGTCCGCTTTAGAACTGCGCTCCGAAGAAGAAGTTAAAGCCATCGAAGCACAACAAGCCGAACAAGAACGCATTCAAGCGGAACTGCTGGCAGCGGCTCAGCTGCAAACCAACAGCGATACCCCCAACCCGGCGTCAACCGACACTGCTGAATATGTGAAAGATGTTCAAACTTTTACAAGAGAAGGCAAAAAAGTGGGTCGTAACGAGCCCTGCCCCTGCGGTTCGGGAAAAAAATACAAACATTGTCACGGACAAATCGCACCTAATGCCTAGCTTATCAACACCTAACACCTCAACACATCCAATACCAGGTATGTCAATTGGCAGCACAGCGGCCAACATCCGCGTGGCAGATCGGTTGGACCTTACGGTATTTGTGCTTGCGCCTGGCTCGATCAGCCAAGCGATGTTCACCCAAAATAGGTTTTGCGCCGCTCCCGTGCAAGTGGCCAAACAGCACTTAGCGTCTGCGATGCCCAGAGCCTTAGTCATCAACACCGCTTATGCCAACGCAGGCACTGGCGATGCCGGTTTAGAAGTCGCACAGAAAACCTGTGAAGCCCTAGCCAAACACTTAGACTGCGAACCCAACGAAGTTTTACCTTTTTCAACCGGCATCATTGGCGAATCCCTCCCCCTTGATCGCCTCATCGCCGGCTTACCGAGTTGCTTAGAAAACATGACCTCGGAAAAAATAGCCACAGAAAATTGGTCGCAAGCGGCGAACGCCATCATGACCACAGACACGCGCCCCAAAGTCGCCAGTCGCAAATTGACCTTAGATGGCAAGCCGGTACACATCACCGGCATCAGCAAAGGCGCCGGCATGATCTGCCCCAATATGGCCACTATGCTGGGTTTTATCGGCACCGATGCCAAGCTGTCTAAAGAGACCTTAAACACGCTGTTAAAAAAAGCCGTTACAAAAAGCTTTAACCGCATCACCATTGATGGCGATACCTCAACCAACGACGCCGTGGTACTGACGGCCACTGGAAAAAGCGATGTTGCCATCGAAGAGCTTTCCGATTCAGAAGCGCTCGCTTTTGAAGACACCTTAATAGAAGTGTTCGTCGAACTGGCCCAAGCCATTGTCAAAGACGGCGAAGGCGCGACTAAGTTTGTTTCCATCGAAGTCAAAGGCGCCGCCACCGAAACCGACGGTTTAACCATTGCCAAAACCATCGCGCACTCCCCCTTAGTCAAAACCGCTTTATTTGCCGAAGACCCAAATTGGGGTCGGATCATTGCGGCCTTAGGTCGAGCCCCCGTTGAAACACTGAACTTAAAAGACGTCACCCTGGCGATCAATGGCTTACCGGTATTTGCGGATGAAAGCGTCGCAAGCGATTACGATGAAGGCCAAGTGGGCCAGGCCATGAAAGAAACGAACATCACGCTTACCTTAGAAGTCGGAGACCAGCCAACGGAAGCCGTCGTGTGGACCTCAGACCTTTCTCACGATTACGTTTCCATTAATGCGGATTATCGCAGCTGAACCAGACACTGAATCATTATCTGACACAGAACCCTTATTGATAGCCTTTTATGATAAAAATTGGTCACACCTACTCGCTTCCCGTTCTAAAATGTGTCGATTTTGGGGTCTATCTGGATGCGGACAATCTCGGCGAGGTGTTGCTGCCGCAACGCTTATTACCTGAACAGGTTACATTAACCGACCTTGCACCCGGAGACGAACTGCACGTATTTCTGCATCTCGACTCGGAGGATCGGCTGCTTGCCACAGCACAACAACCCAAAATCACAGTTGGGCAGTTTGCTTATTTAGAGGTGAAAGAAACCAATCAAGTCGGTGCTTTTTTGGATTGGGGACTGGATAAAGATTTATTGGTGCCCTTTGCTGAGCAATATCGGCCGATGAGAGTAGGACAATCCTATATCGTCTACGCTTATGTCTCCGAGCGAGACGGTCGTATCGTGGCATCGTCTAAAATTGATAAATTTGTGAGTGATGAAAAGCCTCAAAACCTAAAACCCAATCAAGCGGTCAGTTTACTCATTGCCAACACAACAGACTTAGGCTTTAAAGCCATCATCGATCATCAGTATTGGGGTGTTTTATACCAAAATGAGGTGTTCCAAGCTCTTAACTATGGCGAGACCATTGCCGGATTTATTAAGAGCATTCGCCCCGATGGCAAAATCGATTTAACCTTAAACGGCGGGCAGCAATCTAGAGATACGGATTGCGATAAAGTGCTAAACCATTTACGCGCACACAACGGCGTTTCTGCATTACATGATAAATCGCCGCCACAACAAATCTCGGCCGAATTAGGCATCAGCAAATCGGCTTTTAAAAAAGCCATCGGTCGGCTGTATAAACAACATCTCATTGCCCTCGAAGCCGAGGGCATTCGGCTAATTGAATAAAGGTTTTAGTTCAATTAGCCGTTTTCATTCAATACACTTTTTTCAAACCATATTTTTTAAACCATACCTTTTAAACCATACCTTTTAAACCGCGCTAACAATAACCTAGGACAGACCATTGATTTCAACTAATAACATTACCATGCAATTTGGGCAGGCCCCGTTATTTGAAAATATCTCAGTCAAATTTGGCAATGGCAATCGATACGGATTGATTGGTGCCAACGGCTGCGGCAAATCCACTTTTATGAAAATTTTAGAGGGCAGCTTAGCGCCCACGGCTGGCAACGTCGCCATTGACCCGCACGCCCGAATCGGCTCCCTGAATCAAAACCAGTTTGCCTTCGAAGCTTACAGCGTGATTGATACCGTTATTATGGGCCACAGCCAGCTGTGGGAAATCAAACAAGAACGCGATCGAATTTACAGCTTGCCAGAGATGACCGAAGAAGAAGGCATGAAAGTGGCGGAGCTTGAAAACCAATTTGCAGAGTTTGATGGCTACAGCGCCGAGAGTCGAGCGGGCGAGATGCTGATTCGTGCTGGCATTGATGAGCATTTGCATTTTGGTTTGATGAGTGAGGTAGCGCCTGGTTGGAAGCTTCGCGTGCTCTTGGTGCAAGCCTTATTTGCCGACCCAGACATATTGCTGCTCGATGAACCCACCAACAACCTGGACATTAACACCATACGATGGCTGGAAGGCATTCTAATGGAAAGCAAAAGCACCATGATCATCATTTCTCACGATCGTCATTTTCTGAATACCGTGTGCACCCACATGGCGGACATCGACTATGGCGAGCTTCGCGTCTACCCAGGAAATTACGATGATTTCATGACGGCCTCCACCCAAATGCGCGAAAGCATGATGGCCGATAACGCCAAGAAAAAAGCCCAAATCTCCGAGTTACAAGCTTTTGTCAGCCGGTTCTCAGCCAATGCTTCCAAAGCCAAGCAAGCGACCTCGCGTGCAAGGCAAATTGAAAAAATCAAAATCGAAGAAATCAAACCTTCGAGCCGAGTCAGCCCCTTCATTCGCTTCAATCAAGAGAAAAAATTACACCGACAAGCCTTGATCTTAGAAAACATCGGCCACGGTTTTGCCGACAACCCCGATGCGGAGACGCTGTTTAAAAAAGGCAACTTGATTCTTGATGCGGGCAGTCGGTTGGCCATTATTGGCGAGAACGGTGTCGGCAAAACCACCTTGATGCGCTTACTGGTGAATCAACTGACCCCGAATACAGGCGAAATCAAATGGTCTGAAAATGCCTCTCTTGGGTATTGCCCACAAGACAATTCAGACGAATTTGCGGCCGGCATTAGCCTGTTCGATTGGATGAGCCAATGGCGCAAACCCAGCCATGATGATCAAATTGTTCGGTCGATGTTGGGTCGGTTGTTGTTTTCGGCGGATGATTTTAATAAGTCCGTACAAACCTGCTCGGGTGGAGAAAAAAATCGACTGTTGTTTGGCAAAATGATGATGCAGGACAACAATGTTCTGCTGCTAGACGAACCCACCAACCATTTGGATATGGAATCCATTGAAGCCTTAAACCTAGCCTTACAACACTATGCCGGCACCCTTATTTTTATCAGTCATGATCGAGAGTTCGTGTCATCACTAGCGACACACATTCTCGAGATTCGAGATAAAAAACTGATTACCTTCGCCGGTGGGTATGAAGAGTATTTGGAAAAATTTGCGTGAACGAATGGTTAATCGAAAAAAATCATTAACGAGGTAGCATTGAATTCATATCTAGCTCGAGTAAATTACCACAAGTTTTTGAGCGATTAATCGAACCAAGAGGCTGACGAGGCGATTCTTTAGCCAAATTTTCTGGGGATTTAAGTACAGTCCGAAAACCGCTTTTGTCAATCACATTCACGACAACCGCAACAATCAACCCAAATTGACGTTGAATATGAGGGTGTTTCATTAACTCAGTCTGTTTGAAAGAAGAAAGAAGCGCCCTTTGAACTTCTTTTATTAAAGCCGCCCTTTCAGAGCGATTGCCATGCTTTACTATAAACGTTCTATTAGCGTATAAGTTTGCAAGTTCACTTAAGTTAGCGTTTAAACGCAATTCACGGTTTTTAAGTCTATTAATGTAATTTTGCTTCATAGGCCGAGAAAGGTCTGAAATACGCTCCCTATCATTCAGCAACTTCAATCCAGTTAAGCTTACTCTAATGATTTCAGCGTCAGGCAATGTAAATTGGGTATATTGGATTCGCTGAGAGTTTTCCCCCACGTTTCTAAAGTTTTCAATCATGTTAGATGCCCGCCTACTCTTAAATTCCGACATTAAAAACGAGCAAATATAACACAGACCGACGACAAAACAATCACTTGTTTAAAGTGATGGGCATTTACAGTATTTCTAGTGATTTTAATTGGCAGGTTGCCCAATAACGATAAACGATAGACGAATTTCCAGGAGCCCCCTGACCTTTCCCATCTTCAATCACCGCCAAAACTCGCTTGTTCGTCGTTTTTGCCGTTAACGCGGAAGAATACATCAATCTTCCTCCATGTGTTTCTGTATCAATCCAGATAACTGAATGGTCACAAGAGCAGCCAGTTAACGGGACATCCATAGAAAACCCAGCCACACCTGAAGATGAAATCAAACCGTTAATATTTCCTTGCGGAGTACACACGGCTGAATACGAATGTGCTGAATAAAGAGAAATTAAAAATACAATGACTGTTGTGATCTTTTTCATTAAATGCTCCTATACATACAAAACTATTATCACCTACAAAACTATTATCGCATTTGCGATGGCCCGCCTGAGGCTCTTTTCTTTTGTCGATCAGATTCTTTGGTCAACATTTCGTTAATCAACTCATTCACTCTTTCTTCCAGTGCCACCAAAACAGACTGCGTTGCTTTTTCTAAAAAAGCTGGATCACTCGAATATTCGATCATCGAATATGATTCATTAGCGACAGCTGAAAAATGTCTATCTAAGAAAGTTGGTCCGTTCTCTTCATAAAACTTTAAAACACCTAAAAGATAAAGGCTTAACTTTACATCAGTTCCTTCATAGTCAACTTTCCTTAGGCCGTATTGCTCAAGAGAGAATTCAAAATGATATAGAGAGTCATGTTTTACTTCTTTCAATGCAAAAAATGGATGTTCCTTAATAATCTGAGCTAACTCTACGTTTACTTTAGATTGCAAATCATCAGAAATATTTTCTTTTACAGAATCAAAATACTGACCATAATTTTCAACAAATTTTTTTTGTTGAGATTCAATCATTGCATTATCTATAGTCGCCCCTATTATTGCGGGAATAGCACCACCAAAACCTGCTGCTCCTATTTTAGTAGTGGCGTCTGGCGATATCCAGCCAATCGGTTCAACATATTCAGCATCCAATACAGACGGTTTATTAATTTCAAAAGAATGTATATTAGCTTGTCTTTTTTTACTCAAGACATAATTTGAGCAACCCGACAACATTACAACAAGAATTAATACGAACCACTTATTCACTCAACAAACTCCAACTAAAATAATAAAAAATCGTTTCGTAAATTATCCACTAGTTCCAACCCACAATACTAATGAATACCCCAAAATAACTTCCATCAACATTTTCAGTGCTGGTAGCACTGACTCCATTAATACTTTCCAGCTCATAGTCAATCGCCAAGTATTTAAAGCCAAGAATAAATTGATCGAACTCATATCCATAATTAACAGAAATGCCAAGCGCATCTTCGAATTTAACCATGGGCCCCTGGCCATCCACCAAATCCAATTCCGGACCAATGTGGTAACTCGCTCCTACCCCAACTCGATGCTGATCTATTTTTTTTATCAAATTGAAATCAATGGGCAATCGATAAAACCCTACCGAACCGTTATCCGCCGTCACCATATCAAAATGGTACCCAACCAACGTCTCCAAACTTAAATCACGATCCAAAAAAAACTCAAACCCAGCACCAACATACAGCAAGCTACCCGCATAAATAGTTTCAGTATCCGAGGAACCAAAGGTAGAAATAGTATCCACCTTACCAAGCTCATCACCCTGCCCAGTGATACCACCCGTTAACATAAAACGGTGGTTTTTAATCGACTTAGCATGATCTTCTTTCACAGTAGCCTGAACCACATGCTCATTCGAATCAGAGTCTAATTCATGACTCTCATGAGCAAAAGTTGGCGCTGCAACTGATAAGTTAAAAACAATCGTTGTAAACAAATAGGGTAAAAAATTATTATGCATTTTTTATTTTCTCCTTTAAATAATTAAAAAAAACTCAATCATTTCAACAGCACGAAGAATATAGACACTTATTTTACTCAGCAAACGATGTTTCTCCGGATTGCAATTAATGTAGTAAACATGCATCTCAAAATCTCGGTCATTTCGTATGGCATGCTTCGTCTTATCGATTTATTCTGTGATTAACCATCGTAGTAGTAAACCTTGATTTCGTTACACTTAATCAAGGCTACGCCTGCTTATTCAACTTTTATATATTCTTGATCATCAATCAAAACCCGTTTTCCTACAGACTCTTCTCGATCCTTCCACCATGGACCCGAAGACCTAATGGTATGAACACCTGGTTTAAAGTGACCAAGATCCACTTTCATAGATGGAAGATCAGCAATATTCTTACGAACATAGTCCAATAATTTTTCGGTATTTTCTATTCTACGATCACAACCATTTTTATACTGATAATAAATAAACTGTCGATCACTGCCTTGAATAGCTGAACTAGCAGGAATTTTATTAAACCCCATATCGGGTGCTTTCCTTATCGCATCAGTAACCCGTCTAATTGAAGACTCTTTATCATCAGATACCATACCACTCCAATCAATATTTATTCTTACAATACACTCCTCTCGTGTGTACTTAACATCTTCAGCACAAGCGATTAAGCTAAATAACCATAATGAGATAATAAGCCAAGCTACCTTAATCATTTAGTTCTCCAATCATAAATTTCAACCATTGGAGAACCACAATTATCACAACTTTTTGGCAAAGCATTAAGTCTCAACGTCCAATCAAACTTCGTACCAGGAGGACCATACAACTCAATTACTCTATTGGTAGATAACGCATTAGTTAGCCCAGAAGATAATACGCCATCATAAGTAGGGTAAACACCGGATTGAGGTTTTCCATCCGATCCTACCTCCGTAAACGTCAATTCATATGCTGAATGAGTAACATGTAAAGATGCACGAGAGTCAGCACCTTCAATTTTTACTTTGTGCCCTAATCTAAAAGTATCTTCACTGCCCTCTCCAACAACTTCACCAGCCCTAACCCACTCACCATCTTTCTGAAGCTGCTGTCCAGAGCGCGCTCTACTTTCTTTTCTAATCTGGCCCGAAGTTTTACCACCACCCTCAGCATTATTAGCATGCTGAATAGCAGCCATTGTAAATGCAAAGTAAGGATTTCCGCCTTGCTCTCTTGCAATTGCAGCAGCAACTATCCCGGCAGCCATCGTTCTAAAAGTAGGTGTAGAAAAGTTCGAAATTGTTAATGCTTTTCCTACACCAACACCTGCAATACCCCAAACGACTGCATCTTTTGCATCACCTCCATTTAGTGCTGCAGCTGCGCCATCAGCTATTCCATGCGCAATCAAATTTGGCGCGATATTTTCGAAAAACTTTTCTCGGCTAACATCTTTTAAAGGATGAGCTTCTCCAATTTTTCCAGACAACTCATGCATCGCATAAGTTGTTGCGCCAGCTACAACACCCGCCCTTAGCGCGCTAATCGTAGAAGCCCCATTATCTCGCGCTGACCGATAAGTATACGTTGTCGCCGCTGCTACACTTCCCATTTTCCAACCACAAGCAGGACATCCACCGAAAGAGCCAACCATAAACGCCCCCATTGTCAAAAAATCACTTCTAATGGATTGCCAGTTATCTTTTGACTTATCAAACATCCCAGGAGTCCATACATACCCACTCGGATCCGTAAAAAACAACGGATTATTCATCACATACGAATACCGGTTGTAACTCTCAGACATCTTAGGTGCTTGTATTATAGGGTCCGGACTTAAGAATCGCGCTACTATTGGATCATACACCCTTCCATTCATGTGAATCAGGCTAATCGCATCCAGCATCTCATGGCCGGTGAAGCCTCTGGTGGTGTTTTCCGGATACCAGAAATCACTTACCAGCGTCGAGGGTTTCCAGTCGCCTAGGCGACGCTTGCCCCAGGCATCGAAACTCATCCGCTCTGCGACTGTGCCGCCTTCGTCAATGACTGTTGTAATGGAGCCAATGTGGTCTTTGAGAAAATAGCGTGTGACATCGCTTTTGCCTGATTGCTTGGTTACCACACCATACCCACCGATGTAATATTTTCGAACCAACGAATTATTATTTTGAACGCGCTCGTAATTTGGCAGATACACCGTGGTTTGAGTATTGCCATCTGGCGTTTCTCGCACTTGACGGAAGCGAGATCGGTTTGGACCGTACTCGAAACTGAGCTGTGTTCCATCACTCTGATGCATTCGACTCGGCTTATTAAAGGCCGTGTATTCGTAATTGACAATCTGACCACCGACCAGATCTTTCCGAGTCATGTTACCGTTTTGATCGTAACAATAATTTGCAGCATACGAGCCACCATAAGTCTGCGTGACCGCATGCGGCCCGGGCGTGACACCGCACTGCGTTTGCGCGTAATTGTAACTACCGACATCGGATTTAAACGTGATGTTACCAATACTACTGTAACTCATGTCCACAACACTGGATCCCAACGTATTATTGGTCGTAATCTTGGTTAACCGGTTTAGGTTGTCGTGAACAAAGCTTTCCGTCAGATTTTGTTTGTAATCTTTACGGGAGATCAGGTTGCCAATGCTATCGTAACTGTATTCCAATGAGTGCTGAACAACCCCCATAACATTGGCGGAATTCAGCTTCAATCGATCAGTCAATGCATAATAGGTTTTTGTATTGGAAATATGAGAGCCAAGCGTTTCACTGGTTAACTTACCACGCGCATTGCGGCTTCCTAACGCCCAATACGATTTACCGGAATCTGCATCAAAGGTTTTAATGTGTTCCCCGGTATCTGGGTGATACTGATAACGCAAACGCAATCCGTTGTTGGGATACTTCTCAATACGTACTCGACCCAAGGAATCAAACTCCCGACCCGAAACATAAGTGCCAGCACCTGTACCTTCCAATATGTGCGTGTTGGTACTCGACAAGCGACCGTAATGATCATACAGGTAGCGTTTTCGGTAATCTCCGGAGGATTCCTCGGATAATTTACCAATGGCTTTGTCGCCGCTCTTGTTAACGTCATCGTATGTCCAGGTACTGAGACGAACATTCGTTTCAGCCCCAAAAACTGACCAATCTTGATTATAACCACCGTGACATGTCCACAGGTGGACCCGGTTGCCATTAATCGAAGGATCTGGCGCATCTAAGCACAGGCCGTTTGAGCTTTGAATCTGACCACCCGCGGTTAGACTCCACAACTGATTTGGCTCACCATTGCAATCCCAGGTCTGCACCTTGCCACCATTGATGGAAGTGTTCCAATCAGGGCGATGAACATCTAAACACTTATTTGAAGCCCCAATTCTTATTGAACCATCCTCTTTTAAATACCACTGCTGATTAGTGTTATCCAAACACTCCCATACTTGTACCTTAGCGCCATTATTATCAATATCAGGCCCATGCACATCCAAACATTTATTAGAAGAAACCGCCTTGATTGGTATTAAGTCCTCTAGAAGTTCAACCGACATTTCTTCCCGCGTCAGCATGCGACCTAACTTATCGTAGGTCATCACTGTCGTCTGACCTTTGGCATCTCGTTGAGTCGTCATGCGTCCTAGCGCATCATAGCTGTACGACCAAGCCCCTTGATCAGGATCAACCATGTAAACCTTTCGGCCACGGATATCGAACTTGGTTTTGATCTCATTACCCTCAGGGTCTGTGGTTTTAACCAAATTACCAAAAGCATCATATTCGTAATTCGTACGATCACCTGCGGCATTATCAACCCAGAGTACATCCGCCCAGGCAAGTTTCCGTTCTGTTTTAGTCTGATCGTTCGCATTGGTCACGACCGTTTCAAAACCATCATATGCGTACTTCGTTACCGTGCCATCAAAATGAACGACTTGAGTTGGCCTGTGATTGAAATCATACGAGGTATTTTCCCACATAATCACATTGTTACTGGTAAAGCGCGGGCGGCTGATTTTTACTGCTTGCCCTTGAGCGTTATATACCGTTTTTTGAGTAACGGTCTGCACAGCGCCACCAGAAACAAGCTGACTTGTTGAACGTACCTGCCGATTTAAGGCATCAAAGTAAGCCACTTTTGGCGCCTGTCCGGTGGATTGCGAACGAATGAAATAGTGCTCTCGATTATTGGCATCACAGCTCACCCCTGAAACACTGTGGCTGCTGCACAAAAACATTTGCGTCGTGGTTGCAGTACCATCCGGTCGGCTCTCGCGAATCACCCGACCTAATGCATCATATGACTTTTTGCTTTCTAGACCATTCGGCCCCACTATTCGGCTGGCCAACCAAGGATGATTCGCCTCTTCATAATAATAAGATTCCGTATGACCCAGCGCATTCTTTTTGGCCGTTAAACGCCCTCTCGAATCATAAGTATTTTCAACCGTTTTATGTTCTGCAACCCCTACACCAGCAACCCACTCAGAACTTAATTGGTTACCATTGTAATAGAACGTTTTAGTAAGCTTTAGGCTCGCGTTATTCGGCTCGATGGTTTGTTTTTCAACCTGGCACTTACTGTTATAAGTCTCATTATAGGTATGGCGCGTTTCGGTTTGGGCTTGGAAAGGAGGCGTTTGATCCACCGTTTGTTTTTCCATTTTAGTGTTGCGCAACAAACGCAAGTGGGTCCGGCCATCCGCAACACAGCTCACCTCACTGGGTGAGTCATAATCCATCGTGTTTTTGGTGATGTGCGACAGATTGTTTTGCAAATCTTCTATCGTAGTTTGTGTCAACGTGGTCATACCATAACCATTGACGGTGTTTTCCGTCGTGGTTTTAGACATAGCCGTACCATTTAAGTCATTCACCTCAGCTATTTGCTTGGAAACATAGTGATAAAACCGAGAACTGTCTTCTGAGAACACATCGGTATGCTCATAGACAATGCGACTGAGCAACTTGGATTCTTGAACCCCACCACTGGATTTACGTCGATAATATTGCTCTACCCTACTTGGGCTGCCATAGGCTCGATCAGCGCTCGACGTACGGTAACGGGTATCCGTGTAAGTACTTTCGCCATTGCTAATAGGATCATAGCTGGACGTCCACCCAGCGGCGGATTCTTGCTCAACTTTTTGAAAGCCCAGCAGCCCTAAGCCTTGTAGGTTTGCCCGTAAGCTGGAGTACTGGTATCGGTTGACCCCCCAACTGCCTACCCCATCAGAAGTGCGTACTTCCTTAACAATATTCATAGCGGGTGTCAGGGTAACTTCTGGGTAAACCGCCTGTTCTGGCCCATAAGAAATAATCTCCCGGCCTAACCAAGGTGCATAAAAAGAGCCTGTTTGCACCGAGTTTGGGCTAACCGATGTGTAATTCGACTTTGTCGCTAACGCATACGCAATCTGGGTTTCATTAGCATACCCATCTTTCACGTTGTTCAGTTTGATCGGCTTCGGCGATACACTTAGGTAGGTGTGGAAATTAAGCGCCGTAGTGTTATACCGGCAAATGCCGAGCCTATTGCATGAAACCGTCTGGCTTGCAGGAATCAAAATACCGACATCACTCCGACCATCACCGTTGTAATCGCCTACTTGGAAACGACCCGCCATCTGATAATAACGTGTACCTGAATGAGGGGTCACAGGCGTATTAACCGAAATAGACGTGGTATGAGACCCCATAAAACGCAACGCCCCATGAGCCTGGCCAAACCAAAAACGCCAACTGCCATCGAGCATGACTTGAACCAAATCCGACAAACCATCGCCATTTAAATCCGTAGGAATATAACTAAATTTGGATCCCTCAAAACCCGTTCCTGGCTTAGCAACTGAACGAACATCAAAGGTACCATCGCCTTTGCCTATCCATATATCCGCAATATGATTAGAAACAGGGTAGAAAATATCTTGCTTACCATCACCGTTGATGTCTAACACCGTGAGTTTGTATTGATTGTTGGATATGTTATAGCCCGTACTCGCCGTATACGGATAAAACCCACCCTTCACATTAAAGTTTCGTCCGTTATTTTCATTTATCCAAATGTGTACGTAGTTTCCGTTGACCACATGCATTAAGTCCGAAAGGCCATCGCCATCAAAATCGGCTACTTTGTAATGAGCCAAATTGGCTGCTACACCGTAGTTAGGTGGTTTGTTGTAGCTCTGGTGCGCAAACGTACCATTACCATTGGATAGCCAAACTCTCGGCCCAGCCGGTTGCCAATGAATCAAGTCCATACGACCATCGCCATTAAACTCACCGAGTTGATATCGAAAATAATACGGTTTACCGTCCTCTCCACCTACCGGATTGATCGGCTTTAACTCCCCAGTATTGGGTACAAAATTCTTAATTGTAAAAGTACCATCACCATTCGACAGCCAAACCTTCATGCTGTAATCGTCGGCAATGTGAACCAGATCGGTATCACCGTCACCATCATGATCCCCTGGCAGCCACATATAAGCGACACCACCGAAATTCGGTTGATCAAACCCTGGATAATTGGCATAAGGTAAATCAGCCCTATTAATAACCCTGGTATTAAAACCACCATGTCCATTGGCCAAAAAAACCGAGAGCTCATGTGGGCTAGTAAACGCAATAAAATCCGTAAAACCATCGGCATTAAAATCGCCCGAGCGAGTGGCTTCCTCCGCGAATCGAGCCTGGTTAAGATCTAAATCACTGTTATGAGCACTGGCTTGCGAACTGACTGTTTCAGCCGAAAACTGCCCATAACTGCCACCATCTTGCTCATACCCAAACTCGTGTGCCGGCAAGCACACCGAATGATTGGGGAAACAGCGTTTGACGTTATTCAGGCGTGAAACATTAAAAGGCGATTGAATCTCTGAGTAATTGAACTCGTATTGGCTTAAGGCACGATCGCCGTCTTTGATCTCAATCTTGGTGAGCCGATGATTCAGGTTGTCTTTTTCCCTGGGAAACGAATAACGCTCAATATCATCCGAACGATCTGCGTAGTGAAATTTAAGGGTATAGCCGTTGTATTCAATCTCATTCATGCGCGGCATAGCAGCATTGCCAGAATGATAACTGTAGGAAACCGTATTATCGAACAGGTCTTTTTCGCTCCCCAAATGATAAGCCGCCAACCCTCGCCTCACGTCGTATTTTTGAGTAATACCACCGCGGTTTGTTAATACAAAGGACCTCAGTACTGGGCCATAGACACTGTAGATACCGCTCGGGAAAATATCCACAAAACTTTCCATTTCGGTATACATCGCATTATTTAAAGTAGCATAGCCTTGAGCAGGGTCGCGCATCCTCAACCGCTGACCATTTAAGCAGTATCGATCTGAGGTATCCATATCGACGCCATCAGCGATACCATCTTGCGCTAACGTACGACCACAGCGTGTAACGCTACCACCGGCATTCAAGTGCCAACCCATACCCAACAAGCCATTCCCGGCTTGACTGGAATAGTGAACCGAGATCTGCGGTTGCAAACCGTCTTTACCGGGCGGCACTTCAATCGGCAACGAAAATTCGGCCGCGCCTAACTGACTGACCCGGAACTCCCCCGGTAAGGTGCCCGCTATCAGAGTGCCGGAATTCGGAGAGTTAACGTAACTGCGCACCTTAAACTGATTGTTTTCAAAACTGGCCGTGGCAACAATGACACCGTCTTGGGTTGCGATAACATCAGCCGCTCGATCACCATCCACATCTTGAATCCGCCACTGCACGCCACTCAATCCAGATAGGTTGTTCTTGAGGTCAAGCTGTATGGCCTGAGTTCCTTGAGAGCCGTCACTGAACACCACCCAGCCTTGTTCGTCCTCGGTTTTTATTAATAGGTCTTGAAGACCGTCCCCATTAAAATCACCAAACTGAGAGCTCAACGGATTACCCAAGCTAATCTGATCCAGTCGCAATCTGTCATACACATTTTCAACCGTGGTGCCTCCTTGTGAGTCACTTAACAGCACCGTAAACGGGAGTGGAACAACTACAGTGATGCCATCCAGCATAATCGGCACATAATCACTCTGTGGCAACACAACCCAATCCTGTAAGCCATCCTCGTTGTAATCCACTTGATACACTTTATTGGCATCCGTGAAGCCAACAGGATAAACCGGCAGGGTGTTTGAAATCGGCACGTCCGGAACATCGATCTGCAACCCGTCATTACCACCAATGGCCACGGCCACAACTTGGTTCAAATACACAGCGATCACATCCATGTAACCGTCATTATTGATGTCTTGCAGGCTAACCGAAATCCCTTCTGTTGAAATGAATCCTGAGAAATCAATCACTTCGGGTGGCGTGGTATTATCAGCATCACCGTAAATAATCAACGAACGAGCATCGGTTAATTTGACCCAGAGATCTAAGTAACCATCGGCATCAAAATCAACAAATTGACGATCCGATTCGGGAACTGTGTTATCGGCGGAAGATAAGGCTCTAAAGCCCTCTTGCTCAGAAGGCTCAAACGAACCTCCCTGCTGTTGGCTGGCAACAAAATAGTGTTGCGGTACCCGAATCGGTAACAACACCCGACTTGGTTTTATCACAAATAGTTTTGATGTAGAGGGCGTCACCACGACATCCTGGAGCGAATCCCCATTCCAGTCGTATTTCTGAACCTTAAAGTCATCGGTGAACTCAAATGCTTGAACTGG
>CAZECE010000072.1:0-7499 GCA_964510525.1 uncultured Pseudomonadales bacterium
AGCGAGGCACAGACTTGGGTGATAGCAGGGTGTGACTTGGGAGCACTTACCCTTTGGATTCCAGATCAAGTCTGGAATGACGAGCGTGAAGCTAACCCAGATCAAGTCTGGAATGACGATAAACCGTTTAATGAGCACGGAATTCAGTAAGTACGTCACCCCAAACTTGATTTGGGGTCCAGGGAGCGAGGCACAGAGTTGGGTGAGAGCAGGGTGTGACTTGGGAGTACTTACCCTTTGGATTCCAGATCAAGTCTGGAATGACGAGCGTGAAGCTAACCCAGATCAAGTCTGGAATGACGATAAACCGTCTAATGAGCACGGAATTCAGTAAGTACGTCACCCCAAACTTGATTTGGGGTCCAGGGCGGTTGGCAAGATGTGAGTGCGTCACGATAAAGCTCATTAGAAATCCCCCTGACTGTTGACTATGCTGTTAACAGGCCGGCATTAATAAAACAGTCATCAAGGGTGCCATCAAGGGTGTCAGTTCGTGGATAACAAAATTAGCGTATTTTGCGCCATGCTGAGTGTGGTTGTGGTGGGCTTTATGGTGGTTGATGCCAAACGCTCTTCTTACAATCGAATGGCAAAAATGGATGCTAATGCCGAGGTTTCAGCCGCGCAACCCGATTGGCAAACGCTGGATCGAGAGGCGTCAGAGGGGGGCCCCACTCGCTTGTTGAAATCCAAACATGATGGCGATCAGTTGCCCACCGAGCTGAAGCTGGATCCTGAGTTACGTGTTTCGACTGATGCCGCCGATGCCATTAGGCCGTTAGAGGCCATTCAGATAGAAACCCTTGCTGTGGAGCCGACTGTTTCGGCTTGGGAATGGGCGGCTTTGGATCAAACGCCTTCTTTTACGGTCAGTGAGCAGGTCACGCAAAAAACTGCCGTTACATTTGATGCGGCATCATTGAAGCAAGTGACTCAAGGTGATCGAGTGGATTTGCCGTTACCGGCAGGTCAGCAGTATACCGCTCAGGTGGATCATGTGAAGACGATGCCCAATGGCGACCGCAACTGGCAAGGGCATTTGGCAGACACAGAGACGCATTATCCGGTTGTTTTTACTCTGGGTACGGCGACGGCCTTTGCGACCATTACCACGCCGGAAGGCAGCTATACCTTAGAAACAGTGGGGGGGAGTGGCTGGGTGTATAAAAACCCTCAAGATGCGGAGTTAAGCACGGAAGGCTTTGTTGATGCATTACCGGTCCCTCAGCCCTAAGCTTAAATTAAGTCGTGGTCTTAAATTACCTGCCAGCGTTACACTTTTCCGTTTAGGATTATTCGGCACAGGATTAGTGCATGCCAGCTTGGCGATCGGCATGGCATCGGTGTTGTTTCCCAGCGCGTCGGGGTTGGTGTCAACATTTTTCATTGCGTTTGGATTACTGCCTACGTTTAATCGGCTGTTAGATGAAAACGCTCACGCCATTTGGGACAAAGCAGAACACCCCATTGCGGCCAATGCGAAAACCGTACTCGGATTGTTTGCGATTTTTTTGGGTATTTTTACCGTCTATTTTTTTCTAGCGTCTTACCTTTCAGCTGAAAAAGCGCAGTCTGTTTTTGAAAAACAGTTAGCAGGCGTCAGCCCGCTGAGTCGACTGACAACGCAGGACTTCGATGATTTTATGATGATTCTGAAACACAACGTAGTAGTGCTGTATGTGTTTTTCTTTATCTCAATCGTTTACCAACTGGGCGCTATGTTTGTGTTGGCCTGGAATGCGTCGGTGTGGGGAGCGGTGTTTGGCTTTTTATTGCAAGCACACGCATTGCCAACGGAAGTTATGCGCGTTGCCCCAATCTCAGGGGGGCATGAAGTTGGCTTTTCAAGTTATCAATCAGGTTTGTTGGTGTTGTCTTTTTTGCCGCACTTAAGCTTAGAGGCCGTGGGCTATATTGTGGCGGCCATGTCCGGTTTGTTTTTGGGAAAAGCATTACGACGGTACACGATCGACAGCGCTGAATTTACTCGTGTGATGAACGCGTGTTTTTTGTTGTTTTTGTTGTCTCCTTTGATGATTTCTGTCGCGGCATGGTTGGAATCTCACTGTTTTCCTGTATGGTTGAATTCTGTTATTCAACTGGATTAATGGAGTGTTCAAATGATGTGGTTAAAGCAGATGGCTGTTGCCATGATGTTGCTTGGGTTGCCGTTAATTGGTGTATCAGCAGAGCGAGGTGTTGCAGAGGGTTGGGATGTTTCAGTGCGGCTTGGAGCGGAACTGGAATACGTCGAGCTGGATGTGGCGGATGAATCTCTAAATCCGTTGCTCGCTAAGTTGGCCGTTGGTGCTCACCTAGGGTATGGGTTGGGGGTTGAGTTGCATGTCGCGGCCTCCGTTAAAGACGATAATGTCTCCAATGTGGTGTTGGATGTCCCACAATACGCAGCGGCTTACATCACCTACGCGGATTATCTGGTACAAGGTCTGTTGTTAAAAGTCTATCTTGGTCGAGCCGAAGTGGAAGTGGATACCAACTTAAATGGTTCTGGATCGCCGGGCTCGCAACGGTTTCGTGATGACAGTTTTGGTGTGTCACTGGAAGAGCGTTTGACTCGATTTCCAAACATGGCGGTAACCGCAGGGTATCGTCGGTTGTTTAAAGATGAAGACATGAAACTGGGTGTGATCAGTGTGGGGGCTAACTATGTTTTCTAGCATTCCTTTCATTCAATTCCAAAACATGCGATTACAAAAAAATAAATTACACAAGTTATTGAGTGTTTGCGGCTTAGGTTTTTGGATAGCCGCTGTCCTAGTGGGTTGTGGTGGTGAATCCGGAGACAGCCAATCATTGCGTGAAGCGGTCAGAGCAGGCGCGCTCAATGCGACGGCCATTGTGGTGCGTGCCGATCAAAATATTGATCGTATCGCTTTGGCAGAACAGCTGCAGTATCGGGCTTATGCAATTTTAAGCGATGGCTCAGAAACGGATGTGACCACGGACGTGGCTTGGTCCGTCGATAACGATGTGGTCGCGAGTATCACCTCGAATGGTTTATTAACAGCGGCTGTGCTTGAAGGCGCCGAAGTGGTGAACACCTATGGCGTCAGTGTCCAAGCGTCGTTGGCGAGTTTAATCGGTGCTGCTAACTTAACGGTGTCGGACGCGACCCTGAGTGCATTGACCTTGACCCCAGATAGCCCAACTGTAGACGAGTGCCGGACGCAAACGTTTTCAGTCGTTGGGCGTTTTGCCGATGGCAGTGATCGTGTCAATGTGTCCGGTTTGGTGTATGAAAGCAGTGATACAACGAAAGCGGCGTTTGCGTCTGAGGCATCATCACAGCTGTTAACCTTTGATTCAACGTTGGATGCCAATTCAGTGGATACACCCATTACTGTGACGGTGACCAGCCAAGGAATCCAGGGCGCGACACCGGTGAGTATCGCCAATACCTTGCAAAGCTTAACCGTGCAAGGGGAAACTCGAATTGCGTTACCCAGGACGGACACCAGTAACACGACAACCTCAACAGTAACCTCAATGGTTCCCTTATCTGTTTTAGCTAACTATGGTGGCGATGCGGTGGATATCACGGCGCAATCTGTGTTTCTCAGTGGGAATAGTGATGTTTTAACCGTTGATGCGCAAGGTCAGGTGACCGGGCAAGCTAGTGGTGTAACGCAAGTGACCGCGAGCTGCGGCGGTGTCTCAGCACAAATCGAAATCACCGTTGCTGATATTGAGGATTATAAAATTGAAACATCGGCGGATCAGCCATTGTTTCCGGATGATGAAATCATCCTGACGTATGTGCAGGAATTTTCTGATGGCGTCGAAGTGGACATCAGCAACGATGAACTGACGGATTGGACCATTTTAGATGGCGCGGACGTGATTGACAGCCTGATAGATGGTGTTCTGATAATGGACGGCACCTTCGTGGGATATAACGACGATTCGATCCGACTCCAAGCCACTTACGATGGCGCTAATGCGGTGACGATTGAGTTGAGTATTGCGAATTGATGTTTGGGCTGGCCCTTAGTGTACTCTTCTTTTTTTAGAATCTGGAGGAGTGAACTCAGTTGGGGTAGCGGCCCGTTTTTCTACAGATGCGGCAGGTTTTTTTGTGATCTCAGCGGTATTGTCACTGCGTAAGTGTAGGTGGTTAGTCATAGTTAAGGGATTAGGAGGCTCAGAGGTGCTTTTATGCAAATACAACAGGCTCTCTAATGCGGCTGGGTTGGGGGTCTTAGTTCCGAACTGTTTTTGATATGGATTAGGCGACAGCATACTACACAGTGCACCGATATCTTTAATGCTCAAGGGTAAGGGCATACCTAATTTGCTCGCCGTGGGAATGGCTGCTGGAAAGTGAAGTTCAATTAATCTGAGTATTTGCTGAGTGCGTTGGCTGCGTTTCTTTTGTTTTTTTAAGACGACCTGTTCCAGTGGTGTTTTGGTGAGGGTCTGATGACACAATACGGGTTTTCTTAAGGAGGACATTGTTATTGTGGATTTAGTTATTGTGGATTTAGTTATTAAGGTGTGTTGCTGTTCATCTATGTTAATAACGGCGACTTTCTCAGACCATCTGATTTTTTTTTGAGTGCACCTGACTTTGTTGTTTTGAGTGTTTGTGGGGCGGGCTTCAGAAAAAGGGTTGACAGAAGAGCCTGCTACAGGGTTTTGAGAAAGAGAGTCAGGATAAGTGGCGGCAGTATGCGTCATGGTATGTAACTTATTGTGGCTTAATTTTTGATGTTATCTTAATCTTTTTTGGGGTGTAAAAATATAAGAGGTGATCTTTTATTGATCGCTTTGATAAAAGTAAGGGTAAAATTCAAGTGTTTTGTGTCAAAAGTCGGGGTAAAACGGTTTTTTTTTAGTTTCACTGATTAGTTTCATACCTAGCTACATAGCGATAGCGGATGTTGACTGGCGATGATTTTAGCAGTTTCTGATCTTAACGGGTTAAGAGGCTTCAATTTCTCATGCTCGCCTTAACCCACTCTTTTGCAGTAACATACCGCCCCAAATAACAATGGGAACATCCGTATGACTGTATTGGTAACCGGTGGGGCCGGGTTTATTGGCTCTAATTTTGTACTGCAATGGTTGGCTGAGGAAAACAGCCCCGTGGTGAATCTGGATAAGCTCACCTATGCCGGCAATTTGGATAATTTGGCCTCAGAAAAAGACAACCCAAACCACATTTTTGTGCAAGGCGACATCCAGGATGCTGAGCTCTTGAGAAAACTGTTTTCAGAGCACAAACCAACAGCAGTTGTTCATTTTGCTGCTGAGAGCCATGTGGATCGATCCATTTCAGGGCCTGAAGCCTTTATTCAAACCAATCTGGTGGGTACGTATCAGTTGTTGGAAGCGGCCCGACAGTATTGGTCGCAATTGTCTGAAGATGCGCAAGCCCAGTTTCGTTTTTTGCATGTTTCAACCGATGAGGTGTATGGATCCTTGTCACCGACCGACCCCGCGTTCAGCGAAACTACGCCGTATCAGCCTAATAGCCCATATTCAGCCTCTAAGGCCGGTTCTGATCATTTGGTCCGAGCCTATCATCACACCTATGGCTTACCGACCCTGACCACCAATTGCTCGAATAACTACGGGCCGTTGCAATACCCTGAAAAATTGATCCCTCTGATGATCAACACCGCGTTGGCGGAAAAGCCCTTACCCGTTTACGGTGATGGCAGTAACATCCGCGATTGGTTGTACGTTGGGGATCACTGTCGTGCCATCCGTACGGTGCTGGCCAACGGCAAAGTGGGGGAGGTGTATAACATCGGCGGCAATGCCGAGATGAGTAATTTGGATGTGGTGAAAACGCTCTGTGCCTTGTTGGATAAGCGTCGCCCACGGGCCAATGGGGCTTCTTATGCTGAGCTGATTTCATTTGTTGAAGATCGGTTGGGCCATGATTGGCGATACGCGATTGATGCCAATAAAATTGCAACCGAATTGGGCTGGCAACCTCAAGAAACCTTCGAAACCGGCTTTGCCAAAACCATCGACTGGTATTTGGATAACGCGACTGTGATGGAGCCGGCGCAGAAAAAAGAAGCCTTGGCGTAGATTAGGAACGTATGAACTAGGAAAGTTTGAACTAGGAAAGCAGTATGAAGGCAATTATTTTAGCGGGCGGTTCTGGCACGCGATTGCACCCCATGACTAAAGTCATTTCAAAGCAACTATTACCCGTCTACGACAAACCCATGATCTATTACCCGCTGTCTGCGTTGATGTTGGCGGGCATCAGAGACATCTTGATCATTTCCACCGTCCAAGACACCCCTCGTTTTCAACAGTTATTAGGGGACGGCAATCAACTGGGCATTAACATTTCCTATGCGGAACAAAACTCGCCCGATGGATTAGCGCAGGCGTTTTTGATTGGTGAAGACTTTATTGATGGCGATCGTTGTGCATTAATCCTGGGTGATAACATCTTTTACGGTGCTGATTTCACCCAGCGTTTGCAACGTGGTGTGGCACGAGATACGGGCGCGACAGTATTTGCGTATCAAGTGCGTGACCCTGAGCGTTATGGAGTTGTCGAATTAGACAGTTCAGGTAAAGCCTTATCCATTGAAGAAAAACCCACGCAACCAAGATCGCGCAATGCGGTGACCGGTTTGTATTTTTACGATGAGAAGGTGGTTGAGTTTGCGCGCGGTTTGAAACCTTCTGCGCGCGGCGAATTGGAAATCACCGACATCAATAAAATCTACCTTGAGCTGGGTCAGCTCTACGTTGAAGTCATGGGGCGGGGCAGTGCTTGGTTGGATACCGGCACCACCAGCTCATTGCTGGATGCCGCTCAGTTTGTCGAAACCATCGAGCAGCGCCAAGGGCTAAAGATTTGTTGTCCAGAAGAGATCGCCTGGCGCATGGGTTACATCGATTGCGATGCGTTAGAGCAGTTGGCCGCCCCCTTAGCCAAAAGCCCTTATGGCGCGTATTTGATTGACGTATTAAAAGACGCTGAGCGAGTCATCGCGTAACTATTTCCTTAGCGTCATGCCCAACCTCTGCTATGATCGGCGGCAATTTTGTTGGCCTTAAGAGGAAGCTTAAGCATGCAGTCTTCAGTTCTCGTCACCGGTGGTGCCGGTTATATCGGCAGTCACGTCGTTAAACAGCTGGGTGCTCAGCTCGGTCTTGATGCTAAGTCCTTGATCGTATTAGATGATTTGTCCACGGGGTTTAAACCCGCTGTTAAGTACGGCACCTTTGTGCAAGGTTCGGTGGATGATTATGATTTAGTACTCGGGCTACTAAAAAAGCACAACATTAAAACCGTGCTGCATTTTGCGGCCAAAACCATCGTCCCGGAATCGGTTTCCAATCCGTTAAAGTACTTTCGCTGCAATACCTTTGCGACCACGCAGCTTATGCAAGCCTGTGTCGATGCCAGCGTTGAAAACTTCATTTTCTCCTCAACAGCCGCGGTCTATGGCATTCCAGAAACGGATGAATGCACCGAAGAGACCCCAACCAATCCCATCAAT
>CAZECE010000073.1:0-2867 GCA_964510525.1 uncultured Pseudomonadales bacterium
ACTTACTTGGCCGGTTCGAGTGAAGTACTTCAGGATGTCTTAAAGGGCTTTTCAGGTGATGTGTTTGAAGTCGACGCCACAGATGACATTACTTAACAACCATCTACTGAAACCGATGGTTGTTAAGTGTGATTAGATGCATTTCACCGAATCTTTTAAGGTCTTAGCAACTCGGTTAAAGCCGTTTGTCGCTGGCTGGTGTCGATGTTTCGGATCCCCATAGATAGAGCTCGGCGGGTGCCAACAAAAATAGCAAACTTTTTGGCTCTGGTAAGCCCAGTATAAAGCAGATTTCGATAGAGCATTTTAAAATGCTGGGTTAACACTGGAATGATCACGGCACCAAACTCACTGCCTTGCGATTTATGGATGGTGATGGCGTACGCTAAATCCAAATCCATCAGATCGTCTTTTTTATAGTTCACTCGCCTGTGGTCAGGTAAAAAGCTGATCTCACAGCCAATCGACTCCGTGTCTATTTGGGTGATGATACCAATGTCGCCGTTATAAACCCCTAAATCGTAATTGTTGCGGCGGTGAATAACACGATCACCCACTCTTAAAATGCGTTGCCCTATGGTCAATTGCGGTTTTTCAGTAGAGGAAGGATTCACATGTTGCTGGATGGTCTTGTTGAGATTTAACGTTCCCAAAGAGCCTCGGGTCATGGGTGACAATATTTGTATTTCAGTCTCTTTGCCTAAATATTTTGGGATCCATTGCGAATACAGTTTTAGAACCACATCAACAGCCGTTAACCCATAATGCAGGGAAGACCAGGGATGAATCTTTTTTAATACGGCTTTAAAGGCATCAATGTCTGTTTGAGTGTGTTGTAATTTGGCCACATCAACGTGCTGAAAGCGTTTCGGTAATTCAAATTCGGGTTCATAGGGAGATTGAATGGGCTCATCGCATCGAAAGGCATACAGCTCATCTTCTGATTTGTCCTCGATAGGTGCCATGTTCTTAATCTGCTGGATAAAACGGAGTTGTTCTTGAGTGGCTTCGTCAGCATCGATAAACATGCAATCGATGCCTTGCTCCCAAATACTGGGGTCCTTAAATGGCGACTGTATGTTAAGTAATTCACCTTTGTTGAGGCCATGGGCGTGCTGAATGATCAGAGACTCTTTTGCTTGCCTAAAGACTTGGTTTAACCGAAAACAGGAAATTCGACCAGACGCGATCATGTCTTTTAAAACATTCCCGGCGCCGACGGACGGCAGTTGATCGGCATCACCAATAAATAAGAGTTGGCATTGAGCGGGTAGAGCGCTGATGACCGCGTCGGCTAGGCTGATGTCTAACATGGAGCTTTCATCAATGATGACAAAATCGGCTTCTAAAGGCGATTCTTCATTGACCTGGAACTCGCCATTCTTCCACTCTAATAAACGATGAATGGTCTTTGCCTCGCGGCCGATGACCTCGCTCATTCGTTGTGCCGCGCGACCGGTTGGCGCAATCAAGACCACCTGTTTTTTCATGGCTTCTAACAAACGAACGATGACTAGAGTGGTGGTGGTTTTACCGCAGCCGGGTCCGCCGGTGAGAATCGACACCTGATGATGCATGACACCACTGACGGCGGCCTGCTGCTCTTCACTGAGCGAGATTTCATGTTTCTCACAGTAGCGACTGACCCAGCTTTCTATTCGTTCAGAATCCACGGTGAGGGTAGGGGAGAATGACAAGAGTTTTTCGGCAACATGAGACTCGTGATAATACAGGGATTTTGAGTAATAACCGGTGATGGTTTTACCACTGTGGGTGACGTTTCGTGTTCTTAAGGCATCCTTATCGATCATTGCTGTAAGGAAATTTTCAATATGAGGTGTAATGTCCAATTGAATCAACTCTTGGATGCCTTGAGTGATTTGATTTTGAGTGAGATAACAATGACCATGTTCACGACTGGCCGCCAGTACATGTTTGATGGCCGCCTTAATTCGAGTGGGGCTTTGTTCTGAAAAGCCGATGGACAGTGCCACTTTGTCCGCTGAGAAGAAGCCAATACCATAAAAATCATCGGATAATTGGTAAGGATTTTCAGTGACGCGTTCAATGGCTTCATCGCCGTACTCTTTATAAATGCGTACCGCGAATAACGTGCTGATGCCGTGGGTTTGTAAAAACATCATCACATCGCGAATTTTGCTGTGCTCATGCCAGGCTGCCGCAATGGATTTTAGTTTGGTCTCCGCGATACCGGGCACTTCAGTCAATCGCTCGATGTCTTTTTCAAAAACGGTTAAGGTCTCTTGAGCAAAATGCTTAACGATCTTTTTGGCGGTTTTAGGGCCTACGCCTTTAATTAATCCCGAGCCTAAGTATTTTTCTAAAGAGGCCGCGGATGCGGGTTTTTTCTCAACCACTTTATGGGCTTTAAATTGACGGCCGTATTTTGAGTTATGCTGCCATTCCCCAGTGAATTCCATCGTTGCGCCAGCGAAGACTTGGGTTTGATGGACGGTTACGGTTTCTTGGCCGGGTTGACCAAGGGGCTCAACACGTAACACAGACCAGCCGTTGGTGGGATTATGGTAAGTAACTCGGGAGACGGTTGCAGTAAGCTTTTCTTCTACTTTGGCATTAAACATGTTGATGACAGGGTGAGTGCAAACTCATCAGCGACTTGCTGGAGAGGAAAATGGGTTCGCTTTGAGATAATCGGCCATTGAAATCACATTAGAGGCCTCATGTTCCGAATCAGTCACCGCCGAAGACTCATGAGGGTCATTGTCTTCAAAAACGACCTCAATGCGTGACACGCTCTCCTCAATGAATCGGGCCGTGGGCACCAAGCGATCTTTTTGGCCGTCAGATTTTCTGACTTTTTTATATTGGTAGTTAATATGAGCCGC
>CAZECE010000074.1:0-18446 GCA_964510525.1 uncultured Pseudomonadales bacterium
CTCCAAGAAGCCATCATATTAGCTTGACCCGCTGCGGCCATGGCTTTTTTTGCCGTAACGGATACCCCTGATTTTTTTTGCGGTATCCAGTGTTTACCCGCCGCTACAGACCCCGAGGACACCAATATCACCTGTGTTCCCGCGTTTTGACATTGGACGATAAAATTTGCTATGGATAATAAGTATCTTGAACTACAACCTTCTCCATTTGGTGAAATTAAAGAGCTACCAACCTTAATAACCAATCTTTTCCAAAACTGCGTTTCATTCATAATTATTTATTAAATTTAACAAGTTAAGTGGATAAAAAAAGCTCGCGAGGCAAACCTATGGCGCGAGCAAAAACCTAAAATTAATTACAACACTAATTATTATTACACAAAGCATAACTGGTCGCAAAAAAACCAAAAATAGACGACTACTGATTAACTATGACCCGCTCTATTCGTTCAATAGAAGCTTGTGTCACAAGATATGGTTTTTTATCCATTACTCATTACTTTTATCGTCTTCACTAAACAGCGCCAGGAAAGGTGCATATTCTCTTAAAGCATCCAACGCAGGGTCTTTTTCAATAGCATTACGATAACTGTCCATTTGTACGATCGCTTTTTGTAAGCAATCAACCGCATCATCAAAGTGATTTAAAGCAGTGTAGGCACACGCCAATTGATAAAAAGCATTCGCATTTAAGGGGTCGATATCTAAAGCAATTTGACACAAGTTTACCGCCCACTGAGGCTCATCGAGCTCTAAAACGGCATCCGCCTTGTAAGTTAAAGCTTCGCAGTCTTCTGGCTTTAATTTTAAAATTTTGTCGTAGATCGCTATTTTGTTTGCGAGACTCGTTTCTTGGCCAGCACGCAACCATAGCGATTGTATTTCTTGAGTTAATTCAATTTCTTCTCTATTTTCTTCAATATGCTTGGTTTTTTGTTTTAAGCTTTTTTCAAGAGAAGCCAACCGCTTCTCATATTCTTGAATCACTTTGGAAATTTCTTTATCCGCCAGCGCATGCACCCTGTCTTTTATATCTCTTATAGAGGTCCAACCAACAATGACCAATAAAGAAGACGTGCCCGCGATCAGATAAAAGAAATACGTAATGCTGTCAGTGGCGTATGCCACTGCTCTATCCACTGACTGATGTTCACGGTCCAGTATTTCACGAGCTGTATGCACCTTATGCTGATTTATCTCTTCTCTGAGTTGCACTAACTGATCTAATATGTATCGCTCAATTAGAGGTTCGAATTTTGCTTCTTGATTCCTTATGCTTCTGTTTGAAGTCTCTTGATAATTCGCTTCTGAATCAGTAGCGTAAGTATTGATAGGCAAACTTAAAAAAATTATAAAATAAGCAAGACATATAACAGTTTTCGAATAATTCATTTTTTACCTTATTGCTTTCCAGTCTATTACGTAACACTTAAGATTGTTTTCCCTGCTTTTTTTACATAATAAAGGCCAAAAAAGATAACTAATGCTGTTGAACAACCATAAAGTCCTTTATTATTAGCCAAATAATAACCAGGCCAACCCGCCAACATTATACATTTATAAAATTGAGAATTGTGCTTTCCTACCTGATACATTTAAGTGGTTATGCAGGTATCATCTTCATTGCTCTTGGTTTGACAACCAGCGCTCATGGCCAAGAAACACCAGAGGCTTTTAAAGCGCCTTTAACGTTCGAGCTATCCATGGCTGATGAACGCATTAAAAAATTACTCGTTAAAGAGCTCAAGACCCAACGAAAAAAAAATCTTCAATATCAAAATATTAATGCGCTCTCGCAACTCATTAGGCTCGACCGTCAGCTTCTAAAATTAAAACTCAAATCATTGGGTTTTTTCATACCGAAAGTTCATTCTGACCCAATCAAAGAGCGCTCTCTCACAAACAGCAAAACACTCATTTATTCCGTCATGCCCGGCCCTCAGTATCGGGTTCAATCCATCACGCTGCAATTACCAATAGGGATCGACATACCAAAAGATGCCATCTCCATCCAGGAAGGCTCTGCCTTATTAGCAAGTTCCGTATTAACGGATCTCGGCTTGATAAAAGCCCATCTAGCAAATAACTACTGCCTTTATGAAATACAGGTCAACTACGATGCTGTACTGCATCATTCAACCCAAACCGTCTCATTAACCTACCTCATCAAAGAAAGCCCTTCTGTGGTTATTGATCAAATCGAGATTAATGGACTGCAAACTTTAGATACCGAATTTATCCGACAAAAGATCCCCCTCAAATCAGGTGACTGTTTTAAGAGAAAATTGATCAACCAAACAAAAAGCACGTTGTTGCAGCTGGGATTGTTTACATTTTCCAACATTGATATTGCTTCACCTAACAATGGTCAGGTTGATTTAACGATTAACCTGATCGAGCGACCTCACAGAACGCGAAAAATAGGTATTGGCTTCGATTCAGATCAAGGATTTGGGCTCAATCTCGGTTGGGAACATCGAAATCTCTTAACGAAAGCTCAGAAATTCACTGCTGAGACCGAGCTTCGATCTAACATTCAAGAAATCACCACCAATTTATCCATTCCAAATTATCCCGGGTTTCAAAATACATTATCGTTCTACTCGAACCTCGTGATTGAAGAAACAGATGCGTTCGATAGCAAGTCAGGCACACTCGGTGTCGAAATAGCTCACAAATTTCAATCCACTATGACGGGGTTTGCCAGTGTGGAGGTATCGAACAGTGATTTGGAAGATGTCTTTCGTGAACGCGAACTGATGCTCTTATCTTTTCCACTACGACTTGATATTGATTACAGAAATGATGCGTTAAACCCAACCAGAGGATGGACCATCAATAACACTCTTAGACCCTTTTTTGGAATCGGCAGTAACGAAAATTTTGTCAAATCATCCATTACCGCACAATACTATTTTCCATTCGACAAAAAGCACAACTCAACCACGCTGGCTTTTCGCTGCAAACTTGGAACCATTACAGGTGAGACCTTAACAAATATCCCCGAAAACATCCGCTTTTATGCTGGTGGCGGAGGGTCCATACGCGGTTATGGATTTCAACAAGCAGGCTTACTCAGTGATACCAGACCCATCGGTGGTTTATCGATTATCGAAACCTCTTTAGAAGCTCGATTTCGATGGCTGGACCATTGGGGAAGCGCCTTGTTTATTGACGGTGGCTCTAACTTCCCAGAGCGAACCCCCGCTCTTGATCAAGAATTATTTTGGGGTGCTGGTTTTGGTATTCGATACTACACCTCTTTCGCTCCCATTCGGTTAGATGTGGCATTTCCAAAACGCAAGCGTGATGGAGTCGATGATCCGTTTCACCTTTACATCAGTATTGGGGAAGCGTTTTGAGAGTTTTAAGCTGTTTACATCACATTTTCTGGCTTACAGTAACCTGGATACTGTATTCAGCTTTATCTTTACTGTCTTTGGCCTGCTTGATCATATTTTTAGTTGATTCCACCCGAGTTTTTCTCATCAAGGAAGCGGTCCAGCAGTTCAGCCCCATTCCTATATCCATTTCTCAACTTCGTAGCCCTTCGCTCTCTCATTGGAAAGCCAGCTCTATTAAAATTTACTCGGATGAACAAAAACCTTGGATTGAGATGAATACCGTTGATTTAAAATGGTCCGCAAAACACCTCTTTAACAAAGAAATTAGAATTTTAAGCTTACATGTAGAAGATATTACGATTCATAAGCAACACAATGGCCATCAAAAACCGACGGACTCTAAGTTTAAGCATCGCGATAAAAACACACTCAATATAAAGCAACTCCCCAATATCAAGGTTCAATCACTAGATATTTCCAAACTTAATATCGATCGGCAATTTTTGAATTCCACAGCGACCCCAACGAGCCCCATTTATTACAGTTATCATGCAACATTAAACGCCTCGTGGAATTGGCTAGGTGAAAAAAAACTAATCGCGGCTCTTAATGGTATTAACGACAACCAAAGCCGATTGAATTTGGTTGTAACTGGAAATGAGCTATCACTCTTTAATATACAAGGCTCTATCACTGATAAAAGTAAAGGCACTCTGAGTGAATCAGTACTCTTACCTCAACTTCAAGACATCCAGGTTACTTACAACATTGACGCAGCGATTGAATCACGCCTTTTTAAATTTGATTTTCATAACGTTGCCATGAAAACGGGCGACCAGAACATCAAGCTCACAGGAAAGTTATCCCACTATCCAACTGAATCTAAAACCGATATACATGACTTTGTTATTCATACAAATAATAAGTATCACTCTTTACATGGCACGGTATCCCCTGAGAAACTCGATCTCGATATTGATATCAATCAATTCCCAACAGACCTGTTAAGGCTGTGGCAGTCAACCGTTCCAGAAGGGTCGATTGATTCGGATTTAAGAGTATCCGGAACATTAAAAAGCCCTCATCTTTCTGGCGAAATCAGCGTGGACTTAACTTATTTAGAAGAACCAATCACCCTAAAATCGAATATTCTTTCGAGCCTAAATCGTTCAAGCATTAAAGACACTAAGATTCACTACAAAGCGTTTTCTATCACATCACCTCACATTCAGTTCGGTCATAACAGCTCAAACCTCACTATTGAAGCACTCACTTTGGTGCATAAAAATAGCACTATTGCCCAACTTAAAGGCCGCGTTTCTTTAGAAAAAGACATCTATGAAAGTGGGTTAGACATTGAGTTTTCAAGCGACATCAATTCGTTAAGAAACATCATTGGAGAAATTGAGAACAGTAATATCAATACCTATCCCGATGTGAGCGTTGGTTCAAAATCGATGTTTAAAGGTACATTAAAGAACATCATGACTGAAGGCTATGTATCGGTCGCGCCGAACCTAAATACCTATAAACTTAAGACCTCAAACCCTAAGACCTCAAACTTTAGTACCCCTAAACTCAAAAACTCTCAAACACTCAAAATCAATACGCTAGAAACCCTTTCAAGCCATTTGGCTTGGAAAACAGATAACACCAATATCACAGCGACCTTTAGTATTTCTGGGCCAAACAACTTATCTGAAAATTTAACCATTTTACTCCCTAAAAACTTATACTTACCTCTCTTACAGAATAATAACGCACTTCCTCAGGTTCCGCTTGAGGGTAAAGTATTAGGTAATCTGGACTTATCAACAATTGGCACCTTGCTTGGTACCGACATTCACGCACTTTCTGGAACGATAAAAACGGACATCTCACTGGCCGGTTCTCTTAATGATCCTGTTATATTTGGCAACATAGATGTTTCAAACGTCCAATACGAAAATCTGCTTAATGGGTTACGAGTCAACGACTTTAACTGTCAGATTAACGCACAGCCTGCAAAACTCATTGTTGGCGATTGCAGCGCTTCTGACGGACATGACGGTCTTTATCAATTAACGGGGTTTGCCAGTTACCCCATTTACCGTTCCCCATTTTCGCTGACGCTGCATCTCAACAATGTGAACCCTATGTCACAACCCTACATTGAGCATTTCAGCAGTGATGGAAACATCTATTTTATGGGTGGAGACCAAACACCCACATTATCCAGCGACATTAACATTAACCGATTAGTCATCGACTTGGATGCGATCGCATCCAGTAATATCGACACGATAAAAACACGGAGTGATAAGGAAAAGCACACGCCAAAAATTTCGACGCATCACTCAACAAGCCCCACCCTGCTTCCAGAACTCGATTTACAGGTTAAAGCCGAAAACCAAGCCTTTATAAAAGGGCGAGGATTAAATGCTGAAATTTCAGGCTCGGCCCAAGTGTCCGGTCCTGCGAATCAACCACTGCTTAGAGGTGACTTTAAAATCATCCGAGGTGAGTTCGACGTTTTTAACAAAACGTTTAAATTAACCAAAGGTAATCTAAAAATGGTAGGGCAATCCATTATCATGGGTGCCCAGGGTCAATATAAGCGCAATGACCAGGCAATTACGTTGCATATTCAAGGCACACAGGACGATTTAACGATTTCATTCACATCCATTCCTGCCATGGCAGAAGATGAGATCCTCGCCTACATTATTTTTGGAAAGTCACTGCAGAATATTACACCTTTCGAGGCGTATCAGTTTGCAGCCGCTATTCAAAAAATCAAAGGCAAGAAACCTCTTTTCGATCCGCTTGATCGATCTCGAAAACTGATTGGCGCGGATCGCCTGACAGTTGAAAGCGGTGAAAACCCTGGGTCGCCGTTGGAAATAGGCATCGGTAAATACCTCAGCGACAACGTCTATTTAGAGTTAAATCGGACAACATCAGAAACAGCTCCATGGAAAGCCAATGTTGAAATAGAGCTATCCCCCAAATTAAACCTGGAAAGCTCTGTCAACAATACCACTGGCGCGGCAGGCATAGAACTGAACTGGCAAGAAGACTATTAGTCTTCGCAAGCATAACTATCCTACAGATTAACGGTCCTGCAAATTAACCGTCCTGTAAATTAACAGTCTTCGTTCCACTTACATTACTGACCCAAACCCGCGTATTTTACGCCCGACAAATGCGCCATGTCTCGATGCCAAGTGGACAGGTCTTCTGAGTTGAACCCACTCAAATGATCATGACCACAAGCCCGAGCCATGACTTTCATCAGCTCTGTAGAAGCTTCAAAAAAGTTAGCCAATTGACCGGACGCTTTTTCAATGTTTAGCCGCTGCCTTAAATCGGCTTTCTGAGTAGCAATGCCCGCAGGGCAATTATTGGTGTTGCACATTCTGGCCGCGACACAGCCTATTGACTGCATGGCACTGTTCGAAATCGCCACACCATCTGCGCCCAACGCCAAGGCTTTGACAAAATCCATCGGCACACGCAATCCACCTGTGATGATCAAGGTCACCCGACCGCTTGCACCCGCTTGGTCCAAGTAACGCCTGGCACGCGCCAACGCTGGAATGGTCGGTACACTGATATGATCACGGAACATGGCTGGTGCCGCCCCAGTACCACCGCCGCGACCATCCAGAATGATGTAATCCGCACTGGCATCCAACGCAAACTGAATGTCCGCCTCGATGTGATTGGCACTGAGTTTAAAACCGATTGGAATTCCGCCGGTCACGTCACGCACTCGATCAGCAAAGGCTTTGTAGTCTTCCGCTGTCGCCAACTCTTTAAACGTGGGCGGCGAGACAGCCGCCGTGCCCGCTTCAATGCCGCGCACTTCGGCAATTTTGCCAATGTTTTTATTGCCCGGCAGATGACCACCGGTGCCTGTTTTAGCGCCCTGCCCGCCTTTAAAGTGAAAAGCTTGCACGTTTTTCAACAACGCCTCATCGTAGCCAAACTGCGCGCTGGCTAACTCGTAAAAATAACGAGAATTGGCCGCTTGCTCTTCAGGCAACATGCCGCCCTCCCCGGAGCAAATGCCTGTCCCCGCTAACTCAGCGCCCTTGGCTAACGCCACCTTGGCTTCAAACGACAGTGCACCAAAGCTCATGTCCGAGACAAACAACGGAATATTTAAAGACAACGGCTTTTTGGCTTGTGGCCCAATGACCAAATCGGTTGCCACCGGTACCTCTTCCATCAGTGGCTTTTTCGCCATCTGAGCGGTCATAATTTGCAAATCGTCCCAATGCGGCAGCTCGTGTCTTGGCACCCCCATCGACGTCATCGGCCCATGATGACCGACTTTCGACAAGCCCTCTCGAGCGAGCTGATGAATGAGTTCAACGGTTGGCTCTTCCACCGTTGCTTTGGGAATTGGGATGGCATTCGTTGCGGCTGATAAGGTTGGACCTTCTTGGCCCACTTGATCTTGAGTGAACTGTTTATGGGTACCGTCACAAAAAGGCGCATTGGCGGTGGCTTTGCATTGACATAAATAGGCGTCTTCCGAACTCTCCGCGGTGAATGCTTTGGGCTTAAACTCGGTCCCCGCATGCGAGCCATCGCAAAAGGGTTGGTTACCCGAGCGACCACAGGTGCAAAAATAGTATTCGTCGCCTTTAGTCAGCGATACCTTGGTCGGCTTATTGTCAGCAATAATGGGGTTACTCATACGTCCTGGTTTACCTCTTTCTTCATAGTTGACTGATCACTCTTTTCTACTCGTAATTATTTTTTACTTACCGTCATTTTTTCTAACGTGCGGTCTTTTTTAACAAAATGATGAAAAAGAGCGGCGGCGATATGGCCCGCGATCAACAGCCACACCACCCAAGCGCCCATAATGTTTTTGTGAATAAAATCGATCGGTTTTTCAAATGCTTCGAACGTCAAACCCAATCCGTTTTCAACCAAGACCACATACAAAGCCGTGTCTTGGAATTTCGGAATATCGAACCAAAAGAAAAACTCGGTCGCAACACCAGTCCCGATGTAGCCCGTAATGGGCATCACGATCATCACCCCATATAAGGCCAAATGCCCCATATGCGCCGCTAAGTGTTCCAATCGGCTGCCAGGCTCATCATTAGGCGGCCTGTTCATCAAACGCCAAAGCACCCTTAACAGCACCACCACCCCAATGGACACCCCAAAAGAGAGGTGCAGCTGTAAAGCGGTCCAGTTCTCCGGAGTTTTGGCTTCTGTAAACCACTGTCGATAATAAACACTCACATAGGCCCCTAGAAACAGCAGGGCTACCGTCCAGTGCAGGGTTTTGGCAATCAAACCGTAATTTTCGGGGGTATTTTTCCAATTCATGCGTCCCTTCCGTATTCAAATTCCCATCAATCCGGACAATAATGCGCGCTTAATTTCCGAGTCACAAGCACTATCCTGATTAACCTAATTAAAGTATCAGAATTAAAATGCCAGACTGTCTTCAAATTGGCCCACATCGACTGAGCGGCAACCGTTTTCTAGCCCCCATGGCTGGCGTGACCGATGCCGTGTTCAGAGGCTTATGCGCTGAGTTTGGCGCCAACCTGACGTTTTCTGAGATGATCACCTCAGATACCAAGCTCTGGAGCCAAGATAAAACCCAGTCGCGATTGGTATGGTCCGAAAACGAACCCATCAAAGCCATTCAACTGGCTGGCTCAGACCCCCAGGCGTTACTAGCAGCGGGTTCGGCGGCAATAGAGGCGGGAGCCACTTGGATCGACATCAATATGGGTTGCCCGATGAAAAAAGTCTGCAAACGCTGGGCAGGCTCCGCCTTAATGGCGCAACCCAAACTCGTAGCCGAGATACTCAGCACGCTTTGTAAAGAGCTCCCCGTTCCCATTACGTTGAAAACCCGCACCGGCAGCTGTGAAGACAATCAAAACGTGGTAGAAATTGCCAAGATCGCAGAAGACTCTGGCATACAGCTCATCACGATTCACGGTCGTACTCGAGAGCAGCGATTTTCGGGCTCGGCCAACTACGATTTAATTGCGGAAGTGAAACAGCAAGTGAACATCCCTGTCATTGCCAATGGGGATATTGAAACGTCTGAACAAGTGGAAAAAATTCTTGAATATACGAAAGCCGATGGTGTAATGATTGGTCGTGCCGCACTGGGTCAACCCTGGTTGTTTGCAGAGCTCAACAACCCAGTACAGCGAAAAAAGCTGAATTTTTCGAAATTAATTCTGCAACACCTTGAAGGCATCTACGAGCTCTATGGCTCGTATCGCGGTGTGCGTATCGCACGGAAACACATTAAATGGTATACCGAAAGCTTGGGATTAGACAAAACCAAAATTTCTCATATTCTAAAAGACGAAGAGCCTAACAGCCAAATCGAGAGTGTGCTCACGCTGTTGGGTTAACGCTTTCATCTTGAAACCAAGGGTGAGCGAGCACTTCGTTTATGCCTGCTTGATTAAACGCCTGCAACCGCTGCCTTGGATTGACTTGTAAAAGCTGATTTAAGAGATCTTTTGATTGTTGTGAAGATTTAAGCTTCGCGATCCTGCTGTTATTGCTTATAAACATTCGATCAAAATACTGAGCGGCTTCTTGAAACCCAATATCGGGCTGGTGAAAAAAAACCAGATCTTTGTCGTCCACTTTATACAATCTCAACGCAGAAAGTGACTTATACATGACCAGCCCTAAACTCCACTCATCCACCACCTTAGATGTGTATGGGGCTATTAAAAATCGCTCAGGAGCCCAATACTCACGTGAACCACAGTATGTTTTCATGGTGTCGCCTTCTGTAACGTGCTTAGCGCAACCAAAATCGATAAGCTTCGGGATTGTGTTTTTTTGGTTTCGGTGTTTTTTGGCTGGATATTGTGAAAAAACACCGTCGGAATCAGCCGATTCAGCTAACACGATATTTTCAGGTTTTATATCTCGGTGCACAACACGCTGACCATGCATGTAACCCACTGCATCGGCTATCGCTTTAACAACATGCTGTACGTCATTTTCTGGCATACCATGAGGGTATGTATCGGTTAAGACCACATCCAGATCTCTGCCATTCAAGTATTCCATTAAAAAAGCAAAATGATAGGGTTCTATGACTTCATAAAAAAAAGACACTATAAATTGATGTTTCAGCAGGGGCAAAATGGCCAGTTCATTTTTATGATTTATAAATGATGCCTGCCATTCTATTGGTCCAGAACCAAAATCTTTGAACTTCGGAGCCACCTTTAACGCATAACGACACCCAGAGGACTCACTTTTTACTTCATATACATTTCCAAAACCGCCATTGGCTAACAATTTAATCAATCTAAATTGAGACGAATTTGGTTGTTTCATAGAGGTAGATGGCACGCCATAAAGACCCGTCTTTTCGGTATCAAGCTTCTCCGCTGAATTAATTCTTTTCAACGAGATACGTTTGCCACGATCAACTGAAGAAACATTGTTAACAGAAGAAACAATGTCTACAGAAGAAACAATGTCTACAGAAGAAAAAATGTCACCCTGAACACTGCTACCACTCTGTTGCAGCGGACATTTCTGAGTTGGGCTGTAGAGATTACTGGGCATAGCGTGAATCACCGAAAAAAAACAAACTTATCGGCAACCTTGCAAAATTGCAATGCTTTATGTTGGCAAATTAGCTTCTGGTTTACCAAACAGATGGTACAGTGTTCGACCTTAAGCTCGCTATCAGCGAACTTTTACCTGGGCGACTTTAACTTTTAGGTTTTTGCTCATCGCCTCCAAATCACCGGCCACTCGCTCAGATTCTTTTGAGCAAGCAACTGACTCATGGGATAAATTATTAAGTTCAACCACACTGCTTTCAATACTGTGACAGACTGAGGCCTGTTCTTCGGCTGCGGTAGCAATGGAAATGATCATCTCAGAAATCTCATGTACCGACTGATTAATTCTAGATAAAGCACTTTCAGCATTTTGAGCTTCCGATACCGCTGTATCACTGTTTTCACGACAGTGACGCATGGTTTCAGCCGTGCTATCGCAATATTTTTGTATTTCTTCGACAATATCTTGGATCTCTTGGGTGCTTTCCGCCGATTTTGTTGCCAAGGTTCGAACTTCATCCGCCACGACAGCAAAACCACGCCCCAGTTCGCCGGCTCTAGCGGCTTCAATCGCCGCATTTAATGACAGTAAATTGGTTTGCTCTGAAACATCGCGAATCACTTCCACAACTTGGCCAATGTTTTGGCTCTTAACGAGTAACTTAGCCATCAAGGTTTCTGCCGATTTGATGTACTCCGCTAATTGGTACACTTCTTTAATAGCACAGCCAATGATTTTTCGACCGTCTTCTAACTCACTATCAACAACCTGGGTACGATTGGCACTGTCATCGGCATTGCTTGCCACACTCTCCGCACTTGCCGCCATTTCAGTCACAGCTGCGACAATGGATTCGATGTCTTCACTGGATTGATTCACAATTTTTTGCCCCTTTACGGATAATTCGTAAGTCTGATGGGCAGCCACATTTAATCCCAAAGTACTGGCATCCACTTCGAGTAAAATAGACCGCAGCTTTGCCGCAAAGGAATTAAAGCTGTTCGAAATATCGGTAAATTCACCTTCGTTCGACAACACCAGCTCAACCGTTAAATCCCCTTCTCGCTCTGCATCTAATAACGTACGCTGTGTCAATTTTAAAGGGGTTAGAATCATACGCCTTAAAGCAAATCCGGTTAATGTGACAACGATCACCAATAACAAACTAAAGCCCATAATAAGTTTCACTTGTAAAGCGATACTAGCTCCAAACTGATCAGAAGACGTTAACATTGATTGTGTTGTTTCCGACATTGTCGCCAAATCCGAACTGGACATCTTCATACCTTGCCTAACTTTTTCCAGATCGTTTTGTTGAATAGCTAATAATGCAACCGATTCGCCCATGGTGCTGACCGCCGACTCAACATTAATTAACGTATCTCGACGTAAAGACGTTTTTATTTCACCAATTTCATCCAGCGTGTTTTCTAGGGCATCAAGAGTACTTGAGGAATCAAGCGTATTACTTGTTGAATTTTTAAAACTTGAAGACAGTGTCCAATTCAGATCTTCCATCAAGACACTAATATCACCATCCAATGTTATGGTTTTTTTAGAAAGTATTTTTAAACGCCTATCCGCTTCCAATAATTTTTTATTCGCGTCTAATAAAGCCGCCTCGGTCTGTGTTAATTGCTGCTGATTCTGAGATAAGGATTCTGACAAAGCTAAGACACTGGTTTGCACTTCTTTAGCTTCAACAGCAATCGAATCAAACCCATCTTGAATGGAGTACAATGAAACCAATAAAAGCACCACACTGGCTACCACAACCACTGAAGTCATTATGCTGCCTACATCTAACTTTCTTTTGATACTCATATGACACCACACATTAATTGAAAATACTTTTTACTGAAAAAACTTTCATTAAAAGCTTTCTCTGTTAATGCTTATCTGTAACAAACATAGGGATAAATACAGATACTAAGGATTACTACTTACTTGCATTAATACTAGCCAAAAAATATAAAAATAAAGCGTCGATAAAACCACAAACTATACGCATCGGCCCAGTCTGTGTTCTATGCTTTTTAAACGAACTTTTGTCTTCCATTTAATGGCAAACTGGAACGAGAAAAAATTGATAATGAAGCCGTATCACATACTTTCATTTGGAGCAGGCCAGCCAGCATTAGACAGTGCTCTTAACGCCTTACCCATAGACGAATACGAAGTTACCTGCATTGAAGAGCGCAATGACTACTTTGATACAGCTACCTCAAAAGATACCGATTTAGCATTACTGAATTTCATCACCGCAAAAGACCCAGCCACTGAAATTTGTCAAAAACTTAAGAAAAATAAAAAAACCAAACGCATGCCGATCATCATCAGTCTGGAAACAGATAACCTGGAAGAAATCATTGACTGTTATGATGCTGGCGCTTTTGACGTAATCAGTAAAAAGAATTCATCCGATGAAATTCAGAAGCGCATACAAATTGCCATTGAAAGTTATCATCACGCCATCAAATTGGAAGAAAAAGCAAAAAAGGCCAAACAAGCCGCTTTTGATGCCATGGAAGATTCCAATAAATTGGGTACTGTCATTGAATTCATGGCCCGCAGTGTTAATTGCGATTCTTTTGAATCACTGGCTACGTTGACGTTTGAAGTATTTGGAAAACTTCATGTTCACGGCAGCATTATTTTGCACACCCGTAAAGGGGATTTCTTTTTTGCCGATGATGGCCAAGAGAAACCTTTAGAAGAACAACTGATCACCAAATACAAAGAGCACGTGGACAGTGGTGAGAACACCGATGGGCGCTTTAAAACGTTTTCTAATCGCGTTTTAGTCGCCTCACACGGTGCCTCCATCCTGATTCGTGATGTCCCAGACGATGAGACCGAGGCCGGCCGTTTGCGTGATTTATTAGGCGCGCTGATTAATGTACTGGACGCCCGTTCATTGACCATATGCCACCTACTGTCACAAGAGCAGAAGATCGCCTTAACCAAAGATCTTATCAGCTCCACTAAAGCCGCCATGGACGAGTTGGAGAAAATGTTCAAATACAACGAATCTGAAACGACCGCTGTTATGGACACACTAATGGAAGACACACACAACGGCTTGATGACATTATGCCTTACCGATGAACAGGAAAATTATTTTTTACAATTACTCGATCAATCCATGGGCCGGCTAACCAACTTGTATACGCAAAACATTATGATCGATCGTCACTTTGAAAAAATAATTGCGTCTTTAACTAAACTGACCAATGAAATATAAATTTTTCGGCAAATGAAGTATAAATTTTGGGAAATAGGATCAGGTGAACCAAAATGGCAAAAGTACTGGCAGTAGATGATTCTCAGTCCATCAGACAAATGGTTGAACTTACGTTGGATGATGAAGACCATGAGGTCACAACGGCTCAAGATGGGCTAGAAGCACTAAACATGGCGAAAGAAGAACAATTTGATGTCGTTATCACCGACATCAATATGCCCAACATGGATGGCTTTGAATTGATAAAAAACTTACGAGGTTTAGACAACTATAAACTGACCCCAATTCTCTGCTTAACCACAGAATCAGGTGATGCCCAAAAAACCCGTGGCCGAGAAGCCGGTGCTACTGGCTGGATCGTCAAACCTTTTAGCGCACAGAAATTAATTACCTTGGTGGAACGCGTCGTTTAAATTTTTCTAACATAATGCATTGGAAGCAATAAGATGTCATCAAAAGGCCCCGTTTTATCCGATTCAGACGAATCCGTGATTCGCATTAAAGCCGGTCGTGTTGCCCAACTCATGGATATGATTGGCGAACTCAGCTTGGCTGCCGATGAAGTCTTACACCATCCTCAATTGAGAGAACTCGAATTAGACGAATTGCAAAACTCGGCGCATAAGTTACACCAGCTTATTCGCGAGCTTCAGGACTTAGCTTCGGGCTTGCGTTTGGTTCCTATTGATTCCGTCTTTCGTCGCATGCAACGACTGGCAAGAGACCTCTCTAAACAAACTCAAAAACAATTTAAGTTTGAGTTATCCGGTGAAGATACGGAGATAGACAAAGTCGTTGTCGATACCCTATCCGATCCCTTAGTTCATATCATTCGAAACTCCGTTGATCATGGCCTTGAATCAGCTGAAGATCGTGCCAAAACCGACAAAGATCCCATGGGAAAAGTTCGACTCTCTGCCAAGCAAGAAGCCGGGGATATTTACATTACCATTGAGGACGATGGCGGCGGTTTAAATAAACAACTCATTCTAAACAGAGCCATTGAAAAAGGCTTGGTCAAAAAAAATCAACATCTTAGCGATCAACAAGTATGGCAACTGATCTTTGAACCCGGCTTTTCAACCAAAGAGTCTGTTTCGCAACTTTCTGGCCGCGGTGTCGGCATGGACGTAGTAAAAACGACCATTGCGTATCTTCGAGGTCGCATTAATATTTTAAGCCAAGAAGGTCAAGGCACTAAAATCCAATTGATTATTCCTCTTAGTGTCGCATTTTTAAATACCATGGTAGTCGCTAATGGCGATGCCTTATTTGCAGTGGCTATCGATAATGTGATTGAGGTTTTTCAAGCAACGCCAGAGGACATCAGTGCCGCTTCTGCGAATCAATATCATGGCATTCGATTAAGGGATCAGCTAGTCCCGATTAAGAGTTTGGATGAGATTCATGGAAAAAACACCACACTATCCATGGATCAGCCAGGCATATTCATTATTTTGCATACCCTCACAGGCCCCTTAGCCATACCTGTTGATCGGATTTTAGGGCAATATCAAGTCACCATAAAACCATTAACTGGATACCTAAAAGACATTCGCGCCATCTCTGGATGTGCATTGTTACCTAGCGGTGATGTCGCTTGGGTTTTGGATACCACCAAAATCTCAGCTACAGCACCACCGAATAATAGCAACGACACTGAGACAGAAGCAGCCGAATGTTCCAAGTCCAAGACACCAATCCAAGCAGCCTAATTTGGGTTAAAGATTGGATCAGCCAACACACTGGCATCCAATTTCCCGAACATAAGTTGTCGGTATTAGAACAAAGACTCTTAGCTTTGTGCCATCGTTTGGAAATACAATCCATTGAACTGCTGATTGAAGAACTGAAACATTCGGATGAAGGTGATTTACTGCCACACATCATTGATGCGGCTACTACAAATCATACGCATTTTTTTAGAGAAACTGAAAACATCAAATATTTTATTGAATCCATTGTGCCCAGTTTTGAAAACGAGACTCGATTACGCGTCTGGAGTGCGGCGTCTTCTACTGGAGAAGAGCTCTATACTATTTTAATGATGTTAGGAGAAACACACTCATTATTAGATATTCGCAATAAATTCAGTTTTTTAGGGACAGATGTAAGCCCAAAAGTTATCCAGCACGCTGAAAAAGCCCAATACAACCAACAACGCGTTGAAGAACTGCCGCAACCCATAAAAAGTAAGTGGTTCACTCAAATTAACAAGGACTGTTATCAGCTGTCTAAGCAATTAACCACTCTGTGTCTGTTTCGACGCTTTAATTTATTAAGCCAATCTTGGCCTTTTCAGAACCAGTTTCATGTCATTTTTCTTCGTAATGTGCTGTATTACTTTGATCAGCCTACTCAAAAAAAGATTCTAGATGCTCTCTATCGACACACGCTGCCTGGCGGGTGGCTGATTACCAGTGTCACGGAGTCCATTGGTGAACTGAATGTACGATGGCGCCGAGTTCGATCGGGAGTCTTTCAAAAATGACGAAGAAAATACGCGTATTGATTGTGGATGACTCTGCAATGGTTCGTAAAGTACTGAGCAGTATTCTGACATCCGACCCTCAGATTGAAGTGGTTGCAACCGCGCGAGATCCTTATGAAGCACGGGATATTTTGGTGCATGAAAAACCTGATGTCATTACGCTGGATATCGAAATGCCAAAAATGGACGGCGTATCTTTTCTTAAAAAATTTATGCGCATCTTGCCTACCCCAACCATCATCATCAGCTCTCTGGCTGAAAAAGGCAAAGACATTACCATTAAAGCCCTGGAAGCCGGTGCTGTTGATATCATAACGAAACCAAAAGTATCGGTAACCGATAAATTGGAAACCATCTCCGATGACATCATCAACCGAGTAAAGAGCGCGTCGAAATCCAAGGTGAGTGCGCTGCAACCCAAAGCTGAAACTCAAATCACGGCCAACTCAGCAAAAAAGGCCTGTAAAGATTTCACCCATTTGGAAGAAACGACCGATAAAGTCATCGGTATTGGCGCCTCTACCGGCGGTGTCGAGCACCTCGCTCGAATCATGCCGCAGTTTCCGCCCACAACGCCTGGCATTGCGATTGTGCAACACATGCCGGAAGGATTCACAAACTCATTTGCTAAAAGGCTTAATGAAATCTCTCAAATACGTGTCAAAGAAGCTGAAGATAACGATAAGTTGCACCCGGGTATCGCATTGTTAGCGCCAGGTGGTAACCATCACATGGAAGTGGTACGCATTGGTGGCGAGTATCGCGTGAAGTTAGTAGAAGGTGAGAAAGTATCATTCAATCGCCCCGCCGTAGATGTTCTGTTTGATTCCATTGCTAAGAATGTTGGTAAAAACAGTGCTTGCGCTCTAATGACAGGTATGGGACGCGATGGTGCTAAAGGGCTATTAAATTGCAAAAACGCGGGTGGGACCACCATTATCCAAGATGAAAAATCCTGTATTGTGTTTGGCATGCCTGGTGAAGCGAAAAATCTTAATGCTGCAGAAAAAGAAGTCTCTTTAGAAAAAATTCCTGAAACTTTACTACAATCAATGGTAAAGAAAATCTAGCTAAACACTGTGTAGACAAACCATCAGAAGGCCTTTACAGACATGACCACAGCAGAAGCCCTAACCGCCCATCTCGATGAAGAAAATCTCGAGCACATGTATCTCATTTTTAACGTCAATCAAGAAGCCTATGGCGTCGGTATCGGTTTTGTGACCGAGATTGTAGGTTTACAAAAAATTGTCCAAGTACCTGATGTGCCCTCCTATATAAAGGGCGTTATAAATTTAAGAGGTCAGGTGATACCTGTTATGGATGTCCGAACTCGGTTTAAAATGCAAGATAAAACTTATGATGATCGAACCGTCATTATTGTTCTGGAACACCAAGACATTAAAACGGGATTGATTGTCGATGGTGTCAGTGATGTACAGGAATTAAGAGAAGAAGATCTATCTCCTCCACCTCAAAATGATCAATCCAGCGAAAAAAACATCATGACCGGCATAGGTCAGAAAGAAAGCCGAGTGTTCTTTTTATTGGATATAGAAAAACTCTTGTATTGCGAATAACACATTAACATTTACACATGAACTACTGATAAAGATTTACTACCCATTTAGCTCAACAACCAACATTTCAACGGAGTGAACATCATGACTACTAAACCAGAAAGCACTGTCGATACTAACTTTATTAAAGCAACGCTCGAACAAGTCAATGCCAATGTCATGCTTGCCGATAATGACCGCAATATTATTTATATGAATAAAGCGGTAACCAA
>CAZECE010000075.1:0-4297 GCA_964510525.1 uncultured Pseudomonadales bacterium
CACCCCGATGGTCGAGCAATGAACGAAGCGTTTGACGCCAGCGGCAACCGCCGCTTGGTAGATGCACTTTGTACCATCTACATTAATGCGTTGATACGAATCCGCTGGTCCTGACGCGACACGAAAGTTGGATACGGTGTGAATTACATAATCGGCACCCTCAACCAGCTGTTGCATGACGTTTAGATCATCAATTTCACCAACAACCACGGGCTCATTGGTTTTCCCCAAAGTGGCCACTTTCTCTTGGGTATGGCTGTGTGCTCGAACCCGGTAGCCAGCTTGAGTGAGGTGGTCATAGAGTTTGTGGCCCAAAAATCCGGTGGCACCGGTAATGGCAACCAGTCCTTTTTTGTGAGCGCGGTCATTAAGTTGGTCTGTCATACGTTAGTTCTCTTGGTCAGCGACTAATACAATGTCTTTTGCTCTTTTTGGCAGTGTAAGCGTTTGGTTCTTAAGAGTGGCGTCTTCCCATTCCCCTGTTTTAGAGTGATACCAGCGCAGGCGGCTATCAGGGTTGGGTAAATTAACCGTGAGGGTGCGAGAGGCATCTTCACTCAATAGAATGTAAGCTGCGTAGATGCCGGGTTCGACGGTAAAGCCATAAATGCCGGTTTGATCATCGCTGCTGACCCAGGTGTTATTGACTTGGCGTGCGTTGAGGTTGGCCCCTTGAGTGGTTAAGTCTTCAATAAACGAAGCCACATGTTTGTGATCGGCCATGACATTGCGTACGGGCTTCGAGAGCTTGTCGCTGATGTTCAGCCACGTGGCTTCAAAGCTACCGACGCCACCAACCATTAACATCCGCCAAAAGGTACGACGGAATGCGAGCCGGTGATTTTTGTCGCGTATGACTTCGTCTCGCCATAAAGCAGGGCTGTCGTCGCTGCGGACCAGCTCGTTCATTAATAACGGGCGATCCGTTGGCAGGTCTTCAAAAATATGGGCGTTGGTTTGATGCAAAAAACCGACATCGACACTCGTTGATTGCCAGACGTTCTCGGACAATCCAATCAAACGATCATAGGGGTCTTCGCTTTTTATCCAAGGGATATAATATTGATTGGCGAGTTTTACAAAGCACTCGCCGCAGTTAGGGCTGTGCTCCATTTCGTTACCCAATTCCCACATGATGTTTGGGTAAGCCGCAAAGCGTGCTACGAGGGTGCGAAGGTAGTTTTTAGCTTTCGCACGGTCTTCGTTCGAAGGGAGTTGTTCTTCAGATCCCCATACATTAAATGGATGGTCAGGACCATTGGTGGTTTTGATTAACTTATGTTGATTGTTACGGCTCCAAGTATCAAAGAGATTGATCTGAACATAGATGCCGCGCGCCATCGCTTCTCGAACTAACCATTCTGCCCGTTGAATCCACGGCAGGTCCCAGGTGCTTCCATCAGAAAGCAACGCGTATTGAGCCATTTTAATTAAGACGGCGTTGTGTTTTTCAGATTGCAGAAAATCAAAGTGTTGCTGATGCGCTTGGTCCGAAAGCCATTGCTGGCTGGGAATTAAGAAGTCATGTTGCGCCACCTCACAGGGAGCATAGGATTGTGCTGAAATCCAGCGGCCACCAACCCAATGAAAGGGGGTGTTGGGTAACTGCACCATTTTGTTCGGGTAGTGTGGGTCAATGGCGATTGGCGGGGTTGGCGTGTTGATTTTATCGCTGACATTAAACTGTCCCGTTGTTTGGCTATCACCATCACTCCAAGTCAGTGTGTAGTGCCAAAGCCCTGCTGCAGGCGGGTTAAATCGAATTTTCCAGGTATCTTGGCCATCATAAAAGCCATGAGTGATTAGGGTTTTATTGGATTCTGATTGAAAACGCCCGGTTAGACGTATTTGTTGGTAATCGAAAGGATCCACTTTGCTTACTTCACGAGAGACGTGCGTTTCCCACACATCGAACAGCCCAATGTTGGCGGTGTTGACTCTCGATTGATAGGTTTGCCAGTCTTGTTGATCTGAGCAGAGATCCGTAAATTCAGGCACTGAGTCCCATGTTTGGGGTTCACGACAGGCGCTGAGGCTGAGTAAGGTACTTAAGAAAAGGGCGACAAATAAAATCAAGCGGTGACTGCGAAGGGGCATGGTTCGGACTACCTTTTAATTCGAGCGATTAAAACGACGAAATGATACCGCAACTGTGCCTGGCCGCAAAACAAATGGCACTTTTCTGTGCAAATGAAAGATTGGTTGATGAAAAGTGCTCAGGTATAATGCCGAACAATTTTACTCACTACGATCTAATGTATTCACTATGATCCAATTTATTGACGATGATTCATAGGCTGTGTGTTATATGAATAATGCAAACGCAAATCCCTTCTTTATTTTTGGCAGCCCTCGTTCGGGGACTTCTTTATTAAGCCGCATGATGGACGCACATGAAGAACTTGTTGTGCCGCAAGAGTCCTTGTTATTCAAAATGTTTTGCCCTTTTCTGAAATTTTATGGGGATCTCAGTCAGCTCGAGAATCAAAAAGTGTTGCTGAAGGATATGTTGAACACCCGAGTCATCGGTTATTGGTCACCAAAACCCAAGTTTGAAGAGGTGTTGCCCTGGATTCAATCGCCTGGTTTGGGGGGGGTGGTGGAAGCCTTGATTAAATCCACGGCACCTGATAAATCGCTCAAACTTTGGGGGGAGAAATCGCCTGGCCATGTGTTTTACTGGCCGCAAATTAAAAGCTATTTTCCCAATGCGAAAGTGGTGCACATCATCAGAGACGGCCGTGATGTGGCGGGATCTTTATTAAAAGCGCGGATGGGGCCAAAAACGTATTACGCGGCGGCAAAATTATGGCGTGATTACATGCAAGGTATGGAAGCGGTAAAGGCCAATTGTTCAGCGGAAAACTATGTGGAAATACACTATGAGCAGTTGTTAGCAGACCCTGAAACCAACTTAAAGAAAATCTGCGATGTTTTGGGGGTGGCGTATTCTGACAACATGCTGAACTTCCATAAAAACGAAGCCCTTTACGCAACGGATGCGAGAAATCGTGAAAACTTACAAAAACCTTTGATGGCATCAAATAAGGAGAAGTGGCGTTCTTTGATGAGCCTTCAAGACTTACAAGAATTTGAAACCGTGGCTGGAAACTATTTAAAGCAGTTTGGCTATCCGTTGGTGAATGAGCTAGGCCCGATGTCTTCAGTAAAACAAGCCTTGATACAGTATGTGACTTCCCCTGCCGTTCGATTCGTCTCCCGGGCAAGAGATTCGCAAGGGCAATTAGAATTTTTAAATGTGCAACACATTAAGTTGAACCGCATGGTGCACTATTACGCGAAGCGTTAAACCGGCTGTTGTAATTCTTCATCGGTAGGAGGCGGCGTCGGATCCACATACCAAATGCCTATTAATAGCAGTATTTGGGTGATTTCCACGGCACGTAATAATAACGCCATCGCCAGCGCTTCAGCGGCACTGATGCCAATTGGGGCAAATAATGCGACAAATAAACCTTCGCGTATGCCGATGGAAGACACCGAGATCGGGATGCGTTCGAGCAGCGCTAATAGCGGCGTGGCAGCGCAGATATAGTAAACCGACGCACCTTCCATCCCTAACGCGCGGGCGCAAATGTAAATGACTAAGCCAAAGAAGAACTTTTCTATTACAGACAAGCCAATGTAGCCGTAAAGCTGGGGTCGCTTGTCTTGTAATGTGATGAGATTTGCAAAGGCCGGTTGTAAAAAGTGGTTTACTTTTTTTGGCAGTTTTTGCCATAAATGGAGCTTGGCAAAAAAAGCGATGTTGTTAATCAGCGTGTATAGCCCGATGATCGCCAATAGAATACCGGCGATACTGATCACGCCGATCCATTCTTTGAAAACGAAATCAAAGGGTTCGGCAAAGAAATAAAGTAAAAAGATCACCAGTAACAGCGAAGAAAGGATACCAAAGAACCGCTCTACCACAATGCTGGAAATCACAGGCGCGGTTTCAGGATGAAATTTGCGAACGTAATAGGCTTTGTAAGCATCGATCCCCAATGTAGAAGGGACTAAATATTTAAAAGCGCGTCCTCTTAAGTAAGCAATAATGGGAACAGCAATGGGTACTTTAATACGAAGGGCACTCAACAAAATATGCCACTTGATGCCCATAAACGTTTGATCAAACAGCACGACGAGCACCCCTAAGCCAAACCAGTAGACATTGACGTCTTGGAACAGGATCAAGACTTCTTGAATGTCGATGAACTGCAAAATCAGCACGATCAGCAGGGTGGATAACCCCAATTTTAAAAGCTTTTTGGTAAGTGCTGGGTTCATGGTTGCA
>CAZECE010000076.1:0-5212 GCA_964510525.1 uncultured Pseudomonadales bacterium
TTTTTCAATGGTGCGACACAATTGCAGCATATTGGGGCTGTTGGTGATGATGTTGCTGTGTTTGATGGGCGTTACTTCTTTTAGCGCTTTGTTTTCAGCCTCAATGCTTGCAAGGTTGAACGCTCGTTGCACCACAAAATTCAGAGTTTTTTGGTCCAGGGGTTTTTGATAATAATCATAAGCACCCAGTTCGATGGCTTTTAACGCGTGCTCGCGACTTTCTTGGCCTGTCATCACAATGACTTTGCACGCGGGGTTAAAAGACAGTATTTTTTTCAGCAAAGCAAAACCTTCTGTCACTCCACCAGGGTCGGGAGGTAAACCCAAATCGAGCGTGATGACTTGAGGGGGCGTTAATCGCAGTTGGTGAATGGCTTTCTCGGGAGTGTCTGCTGTGCTGACTTCAATATCTTCTGCAAAGCACCATTTGAGCTGATTTAACAAACCTGGATCGTCTTCAATGATGAGTAGTTGTTTGGGTGCTTGAGTCATGTGTAGGTTTCCAATGATCTAGGAAAGAATAGCTGAAAATGGCTGCCTTTATTTGGTTGACTCTGAACAATCAGGTCGCCGCCAATGGCTCTTAAATAATTGCGCGCTTGATAAGCACCAATTCCCATGCCACTTAATCCCTTTGTACTGTTGAAAGGTTGAAATAATTGATCGTCGATAAAGGTTTGGTTCATGCCGCTTCCGGAATCTTGAATATGAAGGCAGATGCTGTTTATTGTGTGGGTGACAAAGAGGCGCACACTGCCATTATCTGGAGTGGCTTGTTGCGCATTTCGAATTAAATGGATGATGCATTGTTCGAGTTTGTTTGGGTCTATGGTCACGAGCAAGCCAGGCGTTGGTAACTCAAAAGAGGGGGCGGGTAATAACGTGTTGGGTTTTTCCATCAATTTTGCTAGAAAATCAGCCAAATCTAGATTTGATGCTTGGGGTGGGTTTTGGAATCCTTCGAGTAATGTTTGATTGGAGGATGAGGTTTGGAGTTGTTGGATCATGTTGTGGAGTTTTTGGTTACTGTGTTTAAGGGTTTCAAATAAATCGTCAATAAAATTTGGGTTGTGTTTATGAGTTTGCGCATTGCCTAAGATTAAATCGAGCTGTGCGACCAAGGTTTTTAAATCGTGTAGCAAAAAGGCAGACATCTGATGCATGGCGCTGAATTGTTGATTCTCAGCCAGGGTATGCAGCGCTTCTTGTTGAAAAATATGAGTGCTGAGTTGGCGGGCAGCCATTTCAAGTATTTCAAAGTGTTCATGCACTAACGTTATTTGAATTCTGGGTTTCGCTAAAATGATGAAGCCTTTTACGCTTTGCTGGGTAACTAAGGGAACGCCTAACCAAGCTTGATCAAGAGTTTTCCATGGATCGGGCCATTGCGCTTTTCTATTGGTTGATTCGGGCCAAGTTGTGATAAATGTTGTTTGAGTTGAGATTGTGTTTTGCAACCACAAAAGCGCTTCTTGTGGAATGAAATCAGGTAAGGCTAAGTTGTTTTTGTGTTTTAACTCAAAAAAATTTTGCTGGTTTAAAATCCAAATAGCACCGCCATGGCTTTCGACCAAATCGGTCATCAGGTTTAGGCCGGTTTTATACAGTGTTAATTGATCGGTGTCGTTGGATACCTCTGAGAGCTGGTTGGTAATGTTCGACCATTCAGCCTGGTAATCATAGCGTTTTTGTAGCAGGTGTTTTTGCAAGGTTTGCTGCAATACGGCGCGGGCTTGCCTCGATGTCAGTACCACTACCAGTAAAATCGTCGCGATAGTGATGAAGATCAGTGAGATAAAGTCTCCCCAGCTGTCGCCGATGAAGCGAAAGTAGTAGCTAGAAAGACCCATTAACACCAGATACAAGCTGACTAAAAACAACGTACTGGATTGAAAAATGATACGATGTGATGGCATCCAAGGGTGGCTATGTCGTTGGTATCGATGGATGGCAATGGCAAGTAAAGGCATAACCAAAAGATTCAACATGCCGCGGCTTTTCGTAAGAATGGAGTGGTTGTCATTCCCTGGCTGAGACGATTCAGAAGACAACCCAGATGATAACTCATGTGATAACAAGGCTTGAGAGTAAAAAAGAAAGTCAAAGAGAAATAGGGCACCCAAGCCAATGAAAAAAAACTTAAGCTGCCAAAGCGCGTTAGCAGAGGCCGTACGGTAGCTGTTTTCTATCCAAATGAGCCCCCACATGGCCATTAGCAAAAAACTCAGTTGTAACACCAATTCGAGAGTGGGTTGCAGTCGGTGCGTTTCTGGAAACCAGAAACTGAGGGTGTTGCTTAAAAAGCCCAGCGCCATCCACAGCAAGTAGAGATTTTTGCCTTTCCAGCGTGTTGTTGATTGCTGGCTGCAATTTGCATGTTCTTTACTGGTTGGGCTTAGGGTAAGTCCGCTGATGCAGAGTAGAACCCACCACCAGAAAAAATGTCGAGTCAGCTCTATGTAAGTGATGTAGCCGCGGGCTAAAAAACTAAAGGTTGCAAGCTCATTGGAAAACAGCCAAACCGTGTTTAGACCCGTGGCTGCAATCAGCACGCCAAATCTTTGCTTACGCCATTTTGGGTGCAGCATCAGCAGTAGAGTAAAAGCAAAATATAAGGCGCCGGCCGTCAGCTGACCTAAGCTATAAATCGAAAGCATTTGGCATCATGACCTGGGTGTGTTCTTTTGCAGCCTATTTTGATCAGTTAATGGCATCATGAACTTGGTTTGTAAATACGTGGCTTTTTCTACATTGCCCAGACGTTGCAGTGTCGCAACGTAACGGTTGATGATCTCTTGAGGGGCGTGCCATCGGTGGTCTAAAGCGGTTGAGAAATTTTTGGCCGCTTCGGCTAGCTTGTTTTGTTGCAGTTGGATCCACCCCAAGGTATCTAAAACGTTCAGATTGTCTGGTGCCAGTTTAATAGCTTGTTTGGCCAGGTTTTCTGCTTTAGGTAGAGAGTAAAGGGATTCGGCTAACAACCAAGCTAAATTATTGAGGGCGGTCACTTGCTGCGGATCCAGCTCTAAGCATATTTCATATTGTGCTTTTGCTAAGGCAGTTTGCCCAGATTCTTGCAGGCTGATGGCATAGCCCATTTGAGCGGCCAGAGAGTTAGGGCGTTTTTGTGCCCATTGGGCTGTTAAGTTTGTGGAAGAAGAGTGTGGGCCGAGTAATTTTTGAGTGGCTAGGAAGTATTTCTGTGCTGCTGCTGCAGAAGGCTCGACTGACCAGCTGGATTGATAGGCGGTACGGGCTTGGTTCCAGGTGCCTTGTTGCATCAAGATGTCGCCTTTCATCAAATGATACTGATCAAGGTTGTGCTCAAAACGGCTTTTTTGTTTTTCGAGATATATTAATGCGGCATCAGCTTGCTGGGACTGGGCCAGTATGTTGATTTTTAGCTGCATAGCGGATAAATGGTGCGGGAAGATACTTAAGGCTTTTTCACAATCTTCAAGTGCGCTTTCAGCGTCGACTTTAAATAAATGCTGAGCACGGCTGGCATAAGCCGTCGCGTGGATCAATGCGACATCGAGGCGGTTAGGGAAAATGGTTTGACGGTCTTTGGCAACAAGAATGGCCTGCTCAAAGTCTTTTGCAGCGCTTAATGCAGAGACATGTGCCCAGTGTAGAGCGGTATTTTGTGGGTGAAGCTGTGATTGTTTGGCTAAAAAGGGTAATGGCGACAAGTTTTGTTGGTGCCGGCTCAGTAGAGCGCCTTTTAATGCGGCTTGTGCGATCTCGGGTTCTAAAAGTAGGGCTGTAAAACGCTTTTCTGCCAGCGGGTAGTCTTGCGACTGGAATGCATGATGGGCCATGACTAAACGCAATCGAGGATGCTGAGGTTGCTGATTATTGGCTTTCTGTAACAGATAGTGACTTTCTTCTAAATCACCGGTTTGCAACAAAATAGCGGCCTTAATGGTCAGTAAGTTGACATCAAGAGGGCGGTTTTTTAAGCCTGCGTCTACCGACTGTTGCGCTTCGGCAATTTTTCCTAATTTGATTTGGGTTAATGCCAGTAATTTATGGGCATCGTGGGCGTAGGTTTTGCCGGACATGGCTTCTGAGAGGTGGGCTTCGGCGGTTTCAAGTTGCCCCTTGGAAAGTTTTACCAAGCCCATAGCGGTTTGTAGTGTGGGGATTCTAGGGCTGGTATCAATCAAGGTTTTCAGTTCTGATTCCGCTGCTGAAATATCCCCTTGTTGAAACCGTTTCATGGCCAGTTGGTAGTCGGACATGATTTTAGTTCTTGGTGATGCGGCCAGAATTTCGGAATATGAGAGCGCTTTTTTGGTCTTATTTTGGGCCACCAAGGATTCAATCATGCCGTTTAAGGCCAAGTATTTTTCGTGGGTAATGATGTCAAACTCTCTCATTTGCAGCAGTGCTTTTGAAAAACTGTGTTCGGCGTCCTGAAAGCGCTGCTGCCTGAGCTCGTAGTTGCCTTGAAGTATTAGGCCCTCTATGGACTTGGGGTTTTGCTTGAGCGCGTTTTCAAGCCAGCCTAAGGCTTCGTCGAATTGGTTTTCTTCAAAGTATATTTTGGCTAAGCGTATCTGGGCAGCCGTGCTGTTTTCCTGTGTCGTTGTGGTTTGTTCTGCTGTTATTTTGGAGGAGGGCGTTTCAGCAAGAGAGGTGAGCGGTATGAGTAGGTTTTTGGCTTGTTGCAGTTGATTTAAGCCCACCAAGGCATCAGCGTGAAGCAAGGTTAGATTGTCTGCGCTGTTGGTGGTTTCAATTTGTTTAAGTGTGTCCAGAGAATGTTCGTATAAATTGAGTTTCAGTTGGGCTTTTGCCAAGAGCACCATGAGAGTGGGGTGTTGAGGTGACAGCTTGAGGCCTTTAGTAAGCTGTTCGAGAGCGTCTTGATAAGCGTCCTGAATCATTAAGGTTTCAATTAACGCGAGTATCGCTTGAACGTTATTGGGTGCCAGTTTCACCGCGTTTTTAGCTTCAATGTGCGCGGCTTTGATTTGGCCATTTTTAAGGTAGTTTTGACTTACCAGTATGTGATTTTCGGCAATATCTTTAGGAGGTGGTGCGGGTTCACAAGCAAGCAGTAAACAAAGCAGCACAGGAATTGGGAGTAGAAGGGTAAAAACGCGTGTTATCACAAGCTTCTTCTGTAATTGAGTTAAGATGAGCACACTCTGGTTGAGTGCTTGATAAAATGCACTTGTTCTATAACATACCGGCGCTCTTAAAT
>CAZECE010000077.1:0-53565 GCA_964510525.1 uncultured Pseudomonadales bacterium
CGTTGCACAATACTGAGGTACGAGCTCAAATAGCTCTTTGCTACTGCCAGCGTAAAATCAAACGCAGCGTCGCGATCGGCTTCAATCAAATCATCAAAAAAGATGCCGCCAATGCCTCGGGGTTCATTACGGTGTTTCAGATAAAAGTACTCATCACACCAGCGCTTAAAGCGCGGGTAATAACCCGAATTAAAGCGATCGCACGTATCTTTTGCGCCTTGGTGCCATTCAATGCAGTCTTCTTCAAACCCATAATACGGCGTCAGATCATAACCACCACCAAACCACCCTACAGGCGCTCCCTTTTTGGGGTTCACTTGAAAATACCGGATGTTCATATGAGACGTCGGTGCATAAGGGTTTAATGGGTGCATCACCAAGGAAACGCCTAAGGCTTCAAACGATGAGCCGGCCAAATCGGGGCGGTTTTGCGTGGCGGACGGTGGTAGTCGCTCGCCCATCACATGCGAAAAGTTCACGCCACCTTTTTCAAACACAGCCCCATCACTGAGCGCTCGAGTGATGCCACCGCCCCCCTCGGCACGCTGCCACTCTTCTTTTCCAAAAGTGGCTTTGCCATCGAGCGCCGCCAGCTCAGCGCAGAGCGTGCTTTGGGTATCCAAGTACGCGGTTTTTATCGCGGCAATAAAATCTGGCATCTTTTATGGTTTCTCCATGGTTTGTTATAGGGTTATTGACGCACCCACTCGCCCGTCAACCCATGTCGTATCTGCGTCGGTCGACTTAAGGCTCCTAGGGCACCTGGTACCACGCAGGTTAATGCACGACCGAAATATTGACGCACCTTTAGCGCCGTTTTTGCCGGCGGTAAACCCGCCGGATTGGCGCTGGTTGAGACCACGGGCCCCAATGCATCACACACCTTGCGCACCATTGGATGTGCACTGACTCGAACCGCCAAGGTCTCGTTGCCACCCGTCAATAATTCCGGCACACAAGGCTTCACTGGCAGCAACCAAGTCACGGGCCCAGGCCAAGTATTCGATACTCGGATTCGAAGCTCTTCGTTCAGTGGCAATAAAAAAGGCGTCAGCTCTTCTAAACTGGCCGCCACTACAATCATGCCTTTGCGCCAATCCCGCTGCTTGATGGCCAGCAGTCGCTCAAGTGCGACTTCATCCCAAGGATGACACCCCAAGCCATATACCGCTTCCGTTGGATAAGCAAACACGCCATGCTGTTGCCTACCGTGATGCAACTGAGCCCTGAGGCCAATACTGAGGTCAGAGCTAAGACCAGAGCTGAGCGCGCTCATCCGCCTGACACCACTTTCTGATACCCCCCAGCGGTGGTAATCACCTGATCTTTTAATTCCAAAGACATCAAATGCGTTAACACTTCTTGCGTTGTCATGTTGGCTTTTACGACCAAGTCATCAAGCGGCGTCACGTCATACTCGATGGCGTCCAACACCATTTTTTCAGCCAACGATAAATTTACCGGCGCCGATACAGGTTCTTGTACGGGTGCCGACTCTGTATTCGGAGTTTCAGCGGTGTGCGGCCTTGCAACCGCTTGTAATTCTCGCTCAATCAACGGATAGAGCACATCCGTAATGTCACTGACGTTTTCCACTAAGACCGCGCCTTCTCGTAACAGCTGATGACAGCCGCGGCTCATTGGGTTATGTATCGGTCCTGGAATAGCGAACACTTCACGCCCTTGTTGGCCTGATAGCCGTGCGGTAATCAAAGACCCACTTTGCACTGCTGCCTCGACAACCAACACGCCATAGGACAAGCCACTGATGATGCGATTACGCCGTGGGAAATGTTCTCGGCGTGGCGCAATGCCAACCGGGAACTCCGATACAATGGCACCACCTGTTGCCACAATTTGTTTCGCCAAACCTTGGTGACGCTTGGGATAGATTTGATCCAACCCATTGGCCAGGACAGCCAAGGTTGGACCACCTGCCTTAACAGCACCTTGATGGGCACAGCCATCGATCCCCAACGCCAGACCACTGGTGACGGTTAGCTTATTTGTCGTTAGAGCCTCGGCAAAATCACGCGCCATTTGTTGGCCCACGGCGGTTGGGTTACGAGTCCCAACCATGGCCACTTGGGGTGTTTCTAAAGCATCCAGCGACCCATCGACAAACAACACACCGGGCGATTCGGACAACTCCGCCAATTGCTCGGGGTAGCCTGGGTAGCCCTTTATCAACATATGATGCTGAGGCGATGCAGCCAACCACTCTAAATCGGCTTTCACTAAGTCTTCAAAGGGCTTGCTGTTAAGAAAATCGGTCGCTTTCTTAGCCAGGCCTAGCTTTAGATCCGTTCTCTTTAGCCCTTCTGTGAGTGCTTGAAAACTATCAAGCTGATCGCAAACACTCTGAAAAGTAACAGGTCCTACCCCTGGCGCGCGCCACAGCGCGAGGCAAGCGACTAAGTCGGCTTTTTCTATAGAGTCTCCAGTGTCTGCTTCTTCTAAAAAGCCGCTCTTCTCTGAAGGCCTATTGAAAGACGTCATAATAAGCTCCTAACAAATAAGGGGCTTAATTTAGAGAAAAGTGGGTTAAAGCTCAAGCAAGAAGGTTTATACCAGTAATATCCTAACGTTTCGCTAAGATATTACTGGTATAACGTTAAGGATTACGGACTTCGTCTAAAACCTGAAGGGGTTTTTCTGCTTTTAAGACCAAGCCAAAGCTGACCTTCTCAAAGGTTCGAAATACAATCATAATGCCTGCTCGTTCAGAAGGCAGCTGGATCAACTCACTGGTATTTCGATCCCGTACTTTTTCACCTTTTCGGTGGACAGCTAAGACATCTCCCACCTGCAGTTGGTCTCGATCGCCTCGATTCACCACCACCACGCTGTATTGACTGACATTACGCACGCCGCCAAACACATGGATGATCTTTGCTCGAATATCGACATCCGGTGATTTTGGATAAAACGTAGACTGAACTTTTCGTTCCACGGTCGGCAACAATAAATCGCCCACTCGAACATCTTGACGCACCCGCAATAATTTCATGGTGCTGATATCATTCTCGACGTCTAGCAACTTTGCTAACGCCATCTCTTCAGCAGCCAACCCTAAAAACTCTTGGGTGTCTGGATCAACAAATTTTACCCCTTCACGATACACGCCATAAGCCGTGAAGTTCTGATCGACTTTACCCCGTGCATACAGCTTATCCCCGGAGCCCATCACAATGTGCATGTCGCCTCCCGCTAAAACATAGGGCGCATTCACTAACAATTCAGGATCAACCACTCGGTGCTCAACCAAAAAACTTTGAATGGTGTCCAGCGGGATGGCGGGTATCACCGTATCCAGTTCACTGGAGCGTACTTTTGGAGACAACTTGACAGTGCCATTGGATAAAAACGTGCGTTCAACGTCTTTCGGAGGTCGATCAACCGTTAACTTAGGCTTGCCATCAACGTAAATGAGCTTGATTACATCGCCCGGGTAAATTAAGTGAGGATTCTCGATCTGCTCATTGACATGCCATATTTCTGGCCACAACCATGGGTCGTTCAAGAAGGTTTCAGCAATACCCCATAAAGTATCCCCCTTCACCACCACGTGTTGCTCCGGGTGGCTATCTCGAAGAAGCACGTCATTTGCTTGAAGGCCTGTTGCCAGCAACCACATGAGCACTACCGAACATCTACCAATCATCTTGGGCATACCAAACATCTTGGGCATCTTGTTATCCTTATCTGGCTTAGTGCAGAAGGGTTACTTTCTTTATTTTGAGTTTAAATAAGTCCTTACGAATTATATTAGCTAAGAATTCTTGCTAAATAGAGGTTAAGCGCTAAATTCTGTCGTCTTCTTGATACTATTTTCATTCGGATTTCTCATTTTGTGACAAAACGTATCCCAAAATGGGCGATCAGCCCTTCTTATTGCTGAGATCTTGCTTTTTACGCAAGACTACTTAGACTAAGGTCTAAATTTTCAAACTCGGATATTTAAATGAATATCGAGCAAACTTTACGACATCATCATGGCCATTCTCAATATCCTCACCTTTCCTGACCCTAAGCTAAGAACCATTGCCAAGCCTATAGACTCGGTCACCCCGCAAGTCTCTGGTTGGATCGACGACATGCTGGAAACCATGTATGACGCCCCCGGCATTGGCCTTGCCGCAACTCAAGTGAATATACATAAGCAATTGATTGTTATCGATATATCTGAGGATAAAAACGATCCTTTGGTCATCATTAACCCCAAAGTAACCGTGCTTCCGGATGCCGTCCCCAACGCCTACGATGAAGGCTGCCTTTCGGTCCCAGGCTTTTATGAATCCGTTGAACGCCCAAGCCAAATTCTACTTCAAGCCCTGGATCGAGATGGCAAGCCTTATGAACAAGAGTGCGAGGGTTTGTTAGCCACCTGCGTCCAACACGAAATTGATCACCTCAACGGCAAGCTCTTTGTGGATTATTTATCAAAGCTGAAACGCAACAACATTCGTGGCAAGTTGCTGAAAGAACAAAGAGAAAAAGCCTAATATAATTGCTATTTATTCTACCGTTACAGACTTTGCCAAATTCCTAGGCTGATCGACGTCGGTCCCTTTAATCAGAGCAACGTGATAAGACAGCAACTGCAGAGGCAATGTGTATATGATTGGGGCAATCAAATCATCAACCTTGGGCATTTTAAGACACACCACCCCATCCTCTGCCTCAATAGCCACTTCTTGATCAGCAAAAACATACAATAATCCGCCTCGGGCCCGCACTTCCTGCAAATTACCCAATAATTTTTCGACCAACTCATTGTTTGGTGCCACAGCAATCACCGGCATCTCGTCATCGACCAAGGCCAATGGGCCATGCTTTAATTCGCCGGCCGCATAAGCTTCTGCGTGAATGTATGAAATTTCTTTGAGTTTTAACGCCCCCTCCATCGCAATCGGGTATTGAGAGCCACGTCCTAAAAATAAAGCGTGATGTTTATCGCCAAAAGTTTCGGCTAAACGCTCTAAATCATGATCCAACGCCAACACCGACTGTAAATCAGTGGGCAACCGTCGTAAGGCAGCTAACCAGCTTGCTCGTTCGGCGTCACTGACCCCAAAACGACGCGCCAACATTAAGACCAACAAACTCATCGCCACCAGCTGAGTGGTAAACGCTTTTGTTGAAGCAACCCCAATTTCAGGACCAGCACAAGTCATCAACGCCAAATCCGATTCGCGAACCAACGAAGAGCCCGGTACGTTGCATATCGTTAAGGTGGCTAAATACCCAAAAGATTTAGCCATTTTAACCGCCGCCAAGGTATCCGCCGTTTCCCCTGACTGAGACAGGCTGACCAGCAGCGTATTCGGCAACGCAACTGGTTGCCGATAGCGAAACTCGCTGGCAATCTCCACTTGGCAGTGGATACCAGCCACTTGTTCAAACCAATATCGCGCCACCAAGCCGGCGTGGTAACTGGTACCGCAAGCTACAATCTGTATGGATTTTACTTGATCCAGAATGGATTCAGCTCGATCTCCCAAAGCGGATTCAACAATCTCTTGGCCTTGTAAATAACGATCCAGCGACTGACGCACCGCCATCGGCTGCTCATAGATTTCTTTGAGCATAAAGTGACGATACTCGCCCTTATCTGCCTGCTCTTGAATCCCATCATAAGCCACGCGTTGTCGTACTTGAGGCTGATCATGTTGATCCCAGATCGAGATCTCATCGCGCGTGATCTCAGCCACATCGCCTTCATCAAGATAAATAAAGCGATCCGTCACGGCCTGTAAAGCCAGTTGATCTGAGGCAATAAAGTTTTCCCCAATACCGCATCCAATAACCAGTGGGCTCCCCACTCTGGCCGCAATTAATTTGCCTGGCGCTTTCGTTGCTATGACACCAAGAGCGTAGGCGCCTTTCAACTTTTTCAAGCACAGTTTAACGGCCTGAAGCAATTCGCTCGTGTTGGCTAAGTAATGGTGAATCAAATGGACAATCACCTCGGTATCAGTATCGGACGCGAATTGGTAACCAAGGGACTGCAACTCTTGTTTGAGCTCTGCAAAGTTTTCGATAATGCCGTTATGAACAACAGCTACTGTTTGATCTTGTGTATCAGAGACATGAGGGTGTGCATTATGCTCACTTGGAATACCATGAGTGGCCCATCGCGTGTGTGCAATACCGAGTGTGCCCACTGCCGGCTGATCCGCCACTAACGTTTCTAAACCGACCACCTTACCTTGGGCTCGCCTTCTTGAAATGGCACCTAACGTTTCATCCAATACGGCTAAGCCTGCGGAGTCATACCCTCGGTATTCTAGCCGTTTAAGGCCTTCGATTAAAACTGACGCTACATCACGTTGGGCAACAGCACAGACAATACCACACATGATTAATCACCTACTGTTCAGATAAAGGAGGAACATTGCCTTGCTCTTTTTGTGCACTTTCTAGGTGTGTTTCTGGGTGTACATTTTCTTGTTGTTCATTCTTTTCTTCTGTCGGTGTACTTAACTCAGGCGATTGGTTTTCTGGCTCACTGGATAAGCTTGTCTCGATTGATGAAGCTGGCTCAGAGAGCAATGTCGTTTCGACGGAATCTTGGACAGGTTCGTGATGTTCTACTGCGTTTTGAGCATGACTAGAGGGCATACCTTGCTGAGCAGGATCGCCGTTTTTAGCCACTTCAGAATGATTATCGCCTTCAGCATGTCCGCTTTCATTGTCTGAACTCACTGGTTTAGTATCTGTTTTTTGTCCTTGTCGCTTCCACTGCGAAACCGTGCTTTGCTTGGCTCGCGCCACTGTTAAACGATTTTCAGGCGCGTCTTTTACAATCACTGAACCCGCACCAATGGTCGCTTTTTTACCTAAAACAACGGGAGCCACCAAAGCACAATTGGAACCGACAAAGACTTGATCGCCAATTGTGGTTTTATGTTTATTAACCCCATCATAATTACAAAATATGGTACCAGCGCCGATATTGACCTCTTCGCCAATGTCCGCATCACCCACATAGCTGAGATGGTTCACTTTGCTCTGCTGACCAATGCGTGCTTTTTTGGTTTCAACAAAGTTTCCAATCTTAACGTCATCATAAAGGTACGTACCAGAACGACATCGTGCAAAAGGACCAACCTGGCAATTAGCACCTACATGCGTTTTTTCAAGGTGGCTGAATGGTTGGATAGTGGCACCATCACCAATCACCACATTTTTTAACACACAGTTAGCCCCGATGAACACATCACTGCCGATCTGAACATTGCCTTCCATCACCACATTCACGTCAATCATCACGTCTTGACCAAATGAGAGATCGCCTCTCAAATCAAAGCGCTGAGGGTCTAATAATGCCAGCCCTGCTGTCATTAATTCTTTGGCTTGGCGAGCTTGAAAAATTCGCTCCGCCGTTGCTAATTGAGCGCGATTATTGATACCGACAACGTCATCCATTGAGCTGGCCTTCGATGTTAGGACCATGGCATCCGCTTCGACGCAAAAACTTACTAAATCCGTTAAATAAAATTCTTTTTGAGCATTATCATTTGAAATTTTAGAGATGTTATTTAATAAACACTCGCCGCTAACCGCCATGATACCGGTATTGACTTCCTGGATTTCTCGAATATCTGCATCAGCGTCTTTTTCTTCGACAATTTTTTCGACACAGCCGTGTGAATCACGGCAAATACGGCCATAACCTTCTGGTTCTGATAACGTGACGGTTAACAAAGAAAGCGCTGCTTTCCCCAATTGCGCGATTAATTGGACCAAGGTCTGGCGTTGAATGAGTGGAACATCACCGTACAGCACCAACACTTTATCATCGGGTTTGATGTTTGGTACGACTTGCGCAACAGCATGCGCAGTTCCCAGTTGTTCGGTTTGTTCAACAAACGTAATTAAATCGTTACTGTAATGCGCCTGACATGACTGCACGACCTCAGCCGAATGCTTACCAACAACCACGGAAACTTTGGCTGAATCCAAGCTCAATGCCGTGTCGAGCAAATGAAACAACATGGGCTTGCCTGCCAATGGGTGTAGCACTTTTGGCAATGCCGACATCATACGAGTACCTTGCCCTGCTGCAAGGATGACAACTTGAGTACTCATAAATTTTGTCTCCAGCTAGCGACCCAGCTGTTTTTTAATCTGCTGAATGGCTCGTAATTGAGCGGCCGCTTGCGCTAAATGCACTGCTGCTGTGGAATAATCTAATTCAGACTTTTTACCTTCCATCGCCCTTATCGCATCCTGTTTTACTTGCTCGGCTGCTGCTTCTTCTAAATCTTGCGCCCTAGTAACGGTGTCGGCTAATACTGTGACCACTTTGGGTTGTACTTCCAGCATACCTCCCGACACATAAAAAACTTCTTCGTTAGTGCCTCGTCGTATCAGTCGAATGGGGCCTGGTACCAATTGCGTGATTAACGGTGCATGCCCAAAAGCAATTCCTAAATCCCCCATGCTGCCCGCGGCAACCACCATCTCCACTTGACCGGAAAAAATACCGCCTTCTGCACTGACCATGTCACACTGAATGAGTGATTCCATGCTTTTGTCCCTAGAACCTGATTAATGTTGCTGTACGTTAAGCCGCCTCTTTGGCTTTCATTTTTTGAGCTTTTTCTACAGCCTCTTCAATACTGCCCACCATATAAAACGCTTGCTCAGGTAAGTCATCATACTCGCCGTCTAAAATACCTTTAAAGCCAGCAATTGTATCTTTCAAAGACACATACTTACCGGGTGATCCAGTGAAGACTTCCGCAACAAAGAAGGGCTGAGACAAGAAGCGCTGAATTCTTCGGGCACGTGATACAACCTGTTTGTCTTCCTCTGAGAGTTCATCCATACCAAGAATGGCGATGATGTCTTTTAGTTCTTTATAGCGTTGCAGTACGGATTGCACACCTCGGGCTACTTCGTAATGTTCTGTACCAACGACCAATGGATCCAGTTGACGAGAAGTCGAATCTAGAGGATCAACCGCAGGGTAGATCCCTAGCTCTGCAATTTGACGGGAGAGTACGACCGTTGCATCAAGGTGAGCAAATGTTGTAGCAGGAGATGGGTCGGTTAAATCGTCTGCTGGTACATAAACCGCTTGAATAGAGGTAATGGATCCCGTTTTAGTCGATGTAATCCGCTCTTGTAATACGCCCATTTCTTCAGCTAACGTCGGCTGATAACCTACAGCTGAAGGCATACGGCCCAACAGTGCAGATACTTCGGTACCCGCAAGGGTGTAACGATAAATGTTATCAACAAACAGCAGTACATCTCTTCCCTCATCTCGGAAGTTCTCTGCCATCGTCAATCCTGTTAAGGCGACTCGCAAACGGTTTCCGGGTGGCTCATTCATTTGACCGTAAACCAATGCCACCTTATCCAATACATTGGAGTCTTTCATCTCATGATAAAAGTCGTTTCCTTCACGGGTCCTCTCTCCAACCCCCGCAAATACCGAGTAACCACTGTGCTCCATCGCAATATTACGGATGAGCTCCATCATATTAACCGTTTTACCCACGCCGGCACCGCCGAATAAACCAACTTTACCACCCTTAGCAAACGGACAAATCAAATCAATGACTTTAATGCCTGTTTCAAGCAACTCATTCGCAGCGGCTTGTTCGGCAAAGGCAGGTGCTTTTCGGTGAATGGAAGAGCGCGCCTTTTCACCTATCGGGCCAGCTTCATCAATGGGATTACCCAAGACATCCATAATACGACCCAAGGTTTCTTTTCCAACGGGTACTTGTATTGGATTGCCTGTGTTTTCAACTTCCAAACCACGCTTCAGGCCTTCAGAACTTCCCATTGCAATAGCGCGCACAACGCCATCGCCAAGCTGTTGCTGAACTTCTAGGGTTAAGTTTTTACTCTTAATAACTAATGCATCGTAAATTTTGGGTACGGACTCTTGCGGAAACCGCACATCAATTACCGCACCAATAATTTGTAGAATTTTACCCGTTGCCATAACTTACCCCTCAAAACCTTAAAATTTTACTTTTTTAATCAATCACATTAACGTTTATGGGCTTTAGACTGCTGCAGCCCCACCGACAATTTCTGCTAATTCTTGAGTAATTGCCGCTTGCCTTGCCTTGTTATACACAAGCTGCAACTCATCGATCATGTTGGCAGCATTATCTGTTGCCGCTTTCATAGCGACCATTCTAGCCGCTTGTTCACAGGCATTATTTTCAATAACCCCTTGGTACACTTGCGATTCAATATATCGCACCATTAATTCATCCAATACCTGCTGCACATTGGGTTCATAAATGTAATCCCATCGATGCTGAGTCAGCTTTTCTTCTTCACTGGGCGGTTTTAAGGGGAGTAGCTGGAAGACAGAAGGTCTTTGCGTCATTGTATTTACGAATTCGTTATGCACAATGAATAGCTTGTCTATTTTGGCGTCCCGGAATGCGTCAAGCATGACCTTAACGGCCCCCATTAGTTGCTCGACTGTTGGTGAATCTCCCAACCCCGTTACACTGGCGACAACATTACCACCAACGCTTGCAAAAAAAGCACTGGCTTTGTTGCCCAAGAGGCACATATCCGTTGCAATATTTTGATCGGAAAACTCTTGGCTATGCTCAACAACTTTTTTAAATAAATTGATATTTAAACCACCGCACAAGCCGCGATCCGATGACACAACGATGTAACCAACACGCTTGATGTCTCTTTCCGACATATAATCATGGGAATAGTCAGTAGAAGCGCTGGCTAAGTGCGACACCACAGAACGGATTTTTTCAGAATAAGGTTTTGATGCACTCATTCGATCTTGCGATTTCCGCATTTTACTTGCCGCTACAAGTTCCATCGCACGAGTAATCTTTTGCGTGCTTTTAACGCTGGTTATTTTGGTTCGAATCTCTTTCGTCGCAACCATAGCAACTTGGTAACCTCTTACTAACCTCTAATCATTCTTTTAAAGCCTAACAACCATTCATTCTACGCAGTGATAGACAAACACTACCAAGTTTGAGTGCTTTTAAACTTCTCTATTGCAGCTTTAAACTGTTCTTCAATCTCTTTATTCCAGTCGCTTTTTTGATTGACCTCATCCATTAATTCTTTGTATTCCGCCCACACAAACTGGTGCAATGCACTTTCAAAAGAACCAATTTTATCAAGCGCAACATCAACCAAATACCCTTCATTTGCTGCATAGAGTGAAATACCCATTTCGGCTACCGACAGCGGGCTGTATTGTTTTTGCTTCATGAGCTCAGTGACGCGCTGACCGTGCTCCAACTGTTCTCGGGTTGAATCGTCTAAGTCTGAAGCAAACTGAGCAAAAGCAGCCAATTCTCGGTATTGAGCTAATGCCAAACGAATTCCGCCCCCGAGTTTTTTAATGATTTTTGTTTGAGCGGCACCACCAACACGTGATACGGACAAACCGGCGTTAATGGCAGGTCGAATACCCGAATTAAATAAATCTGTTTCTAAGAAGATTTGACCATCTGTGATAGAGATGACGTTAGTCGGAACGAAAGCTGATACGTCCCCCGCTTGCGTTTCAATAATGGGTAACGCAGTTAAAGACCCTGTTTTGCCTTTAACTTCTCCATTTGTCATTTTTTCAACATGCTCGGCATTGACGCGTGCGGCCCGTTCCAGTAATCGTGAATGCAAATAAAATACATCACCTGGAAACGCTTCCCGGCCTGGAGGTCTTCTCAGTAGTAGAGAGATCTGTCTGTATGCCCATGCCTGCTTGGTTAAATCATCATAAATAATTAGAGCATCTTCACCCCGATCACGGAAATATTCCCCCATGGAACAACCTGAAAAAGGAGCAACATACTGCATCGCGGCAGGGTCTGATGCAGAGGCCGCAACAATGATTGTGTGAGCCAACGCATCGTGTTCTTCCAGCTTCCTAACCACATTGGCAATTGACGATTGTTTCTGACCAATAGCTACGTAAATACATTTCACGCCGGTGTTTTTTTGATTAATGATCGCATCAATGGCCACTGCGGTTTTACCAATTTGTCGGTCACCAATAATTAATTCGCGCTGGCCGCGACCAATGGGCACCATGGCATCAATGGATTTTAATCCGGTCTGAACGGGCTGGCTGACCGATTGTCTTGCGATAACCCCTGGGGCTACTTTTTCCACTGGCGAAAATTCCGTAGCGGAAAGTTCACCCGCACCATCGATAGGTTGCCCTAACGCATTGACAACACGCCCTAATAAAGATTCGCCGACTGGTACTTCTAAAATTTTTCCGGTGCAAGCCGCTTTTTGACCTTCTGCAATACTGAGGTAATCCCCAAGAACCACCGCTCCCACAGTGTCTTGTTCAATATTGAGCGCAATACCGTAAGTGCCGCCTTCAAAAACAATCATCTCGCCGTACATCACATCAGCAAGCCCATTGATCCGAATCACACCATCAGAAATGCTGACAACAGTGCCTTCATTACGCACCTTGCTGGTTATATCCAAATCTTTTATGCGTTGTTTTATTAATTCGCTGATTTCTGAGGCATCTAGCTGCTGCATGCTGAATTTCCTTTATGTTCTATCTTCTGAATGAGAAGGTTACCTTATACACATAATTAAACTGTACAAACAATTAAGCTGTACACACTTAAGATGTACACACTGTTAAGCAGGCTCTAACAAATGTTCTGCTAGTTGTTTTAGCTTACCTTTAACTGAATGATCCATTACAAAGTCACCACTTTGAATGATGGCGCCACCTAAAATACTCGGGTCTTGCTTATTAGACATCGTTACCTTTAAGCCCAAACGCTTACTCAGCGCCTCTGAAAAACGCGAGATTTCATCTTCTTTTAATAAAGTCACACTGGTGACTTCCACCCGGCAACAAGACTCATATTCGAGCTTCATTTTCTCAAACTCAGCCAGAATACTGGGAATTAACAACAATCGCTTTTTTTCAGCCAAGAGTTCAATGAAGTTAAATTGCCCAACCGAACCCTCTTTACTCAGAAGTGTTTCCCAAAAGGCGCGTCTTTTACTGGCTATCACAGGACTTTCAAACCAGCCCTTTAAACCTGGCTCAGCAACCATTGCTGCACTGACTTGCAAAAACATCAGCCAATCTTCTAACTTTTGCTCTTCTTGCGCATACTGAAAGCAAGCCATAGCGTAAGGTCTTGCTAAAGTCTGAGGATCTAACATACTGCAAATTCAACCTTTTTCAGTGCGATAATAAGCATAAGCTTCATTACAAGCTCTCAGCCACTTTGCCTAACATTTGCCGATGCTTTTGATCATCAATTTGTTGCTCAAGAATTTTCTCAGCACCCAAAATTGACAAAGCAACAACCTTGCCTCGCAATTCTTCCTTAACTTGCTGTTTTTGTTTTTCAACTTCAGCGTGAGCCTGCTCTTGGATACGTTTACTTTCAACGCTTGCTTTTTCTTTAGCGTCCTCAATGAGTTGAGAAGATCGCTTATTGGCTTGTTCAATAAGCTTAGCTGCCTGAGCTTTTGCTTCTACAACATAGTCCTGCGCTTTCTCTTTCGCAATCTTCAGCTCATGCTCAGCCCTTTCAGCATCTCGCAAACCCGACGCTATCTTGGACTGACGATCTTCCATATGCTTAATAATGGGTGGCCAAACATACTGCTTGCATATCCACACAAAGATCATAAAAGAGATTAACTGACCAATAAGAGTCATATTAATATTCATGACACGCTCCTAATTTGACTCCTTTTAACCTTTACTTTGGCATCGTTTGCTTAGAGCAAAGCTACCAAAGGATTGGCAAAAAGTAACACTAAAGCAATTGCTAAGCCGATCATTGAGATGGCATCAATCAACGCCGCTACAATAAACATCTTAGTCTGCAACATAGGCACCATTTCTGGCTGTCGTGCAGCACCTTCCAAAAACTTACCGCCTAACAAAGCAAAACCTAATGCCGTGCCAAACGCACCTGTACCAATCATAATCGCTGATGCAATCACACTAAAACTTAATACGGTTTCCATTTTTCCTCCTAGGTTATAAATTCAATGAAAAGATACCGTTTCTTCTTTACCGCTTTCTTAATGAGCCTCATGCGCCAGATTCAAATACACAATGGTCAGCATCATAAAGACAAACGCTTGCAGCAAAATCACCAATATATGAAAGACAGCCCAAGGTACGCTCAAGAAAAATTGCAAGTACCAGGGAATTAAAACGGCAATTAAAACAAAAACCAATTCGCCTGCAAACAGATTACCAAACAACCGCAAACTGAGTGACAAAGGTTTAGCTAATAAAGTAATGCCTTCTAGCAACAAGTTAAAAGGCAACATCCATTTTCCAAAGGGCTTAAAACACAACTCACCTAAAAACCCACCCAAGCCTTTACTCTGAATACTGAAATAAATAATCAAGAAAAACACACCCAATGATAAGGCAAAGGTTGCATTTAAGTCGGTTGTCGGCACGACTTTCATGTATTCAATACCCATGCTTTTTGCTAAAGAGGGTATCCAATCGACCGGAACCAAATCCATGGTATTCATAAATAAAACCCACATAAAGACGGTCAATGCTAACGGCGCAATTAAACGATTAGCACCATGAAAACCATCTTTTACGCTGGAATCAACAAACTCAATGGTCATTTCGACAGCTGATTGAAGAACACCGGGTTTGTCCGCACTGAAGTTTTTAATGGCCTTTCTAAACAAAAAAATAAACAACGAACCCAGCACCACAGACCAAACCATGGTATCAACATGGATTGCCATAAACCCCATCTCTTTTGCTTCAGCCGCCGTATGAGCAAACCCCCAACCTGAATCTGGTAAGTACCCATAGGTCAGATTTTGCATGTGATGAGCTATGATTTCTGAATCAGTTTGTCCTGGACCTGCCATAAAAACTATCGCTGCCTTTAATTTAACGTTGCCTTACGTTTGTCATTGGTTCACATGGGGATCATAGGTGAAATGCAGCACCAACCCGGTTACAAAAACAGGGAAAACTTGCATCGATCCAAAGGCAATTAAAAACATTGCCCACTGAGAGGTGTCCAGCGCCCCGTAAAATGCGATCGACATTATACCCACAAAAATTAGAAAAAACTTATATAAAAACCCTAAATACAGTCCCTGAACAATTTTTTTAGCTCCCAGCACGCCTTTGGAGCGAAAGCCAAACCAAAGAATGACCGCGGAACCTAAAAATGCCAGCAATACCGCCTGAAAAACCACCTCAAAGACAGCGGGCCAAGCAAATGCCGTTAGCAACAACCAAAGCAGCGATAACCCCCCTTGTACCAGTAGGAGAATTTTTTGAAATCGACTATCAATGAGTGGAGCAGGGTGGGACATGGAGCACGCTCACTTCGTATAGTTATTAAACTTCAAAGTATTATTAGACACAAAAGATAGCCAACTACTGAATATGGGCTAAGATACCATCCAGCTCATCAAGAGACGTATAGTGAATCAATAATTTTCCTTTGCCTGAGCTCGCATGCTGTATTTTAACCTTAGCGCCTAATTTTTCGGAAAGCCCAGTTTGTAGCTTAACCAAATTCGGATCTGTTGGTATTTCTTTTTTAGGCCCTTTTTCGGCCAAGGTGACCTTAACCAAATTTTCTGTTTCTCGAACTGAAAGCTGCTTTTGCATCACCGTTCGCGCCATCGGCAGCTGCTGACCTTCGGGTAGAGAGAGCAGGGCGCGCCCATGCCCCATTTCCAAGTCACCGACCATCAATAAACTTTTGACGCTTTCAGATAAATTATTTAATCGCAATAAATTGGTGACCGCAACTCTGGATTTACCAACTGAATCAGCAATCTGCTGATGAGTTAAGTCAAACTCTTCTTGAAGCCGCTTTAAACCCATCGCCTCTTCAATCGGATTTAAATCTTCGCGCTGCATATTTTCAATGAGCGCCATAACCAAAGCGGTTTCATCTGACAGCGCTTTCAATAAACACGGGACTTTATCCAATCCGGCGAGCTGTGACGCTCGCCATCGCCGCTCACCCGCGATGATTTCATAGCGCTGATGTGCCATTGAGCGCACAACAATAGGCTGCATCATGCCTTGCTGCTTGATCGACTGAGCTAATTCCGCCAGTTTTTCTTGATCAAACTGCTGACGAGGCTGAAACTGGCCACACTCCAAAAACTCAATGGGCAAGTATTGCACTTGGTTTAAAGAGGGTGGGGAATTTTGCTCAGCTGCTGCTTTGCTAGCTTGCGTAGGCTCTTTATCCGCCGACGTATTGCATGACTGGAAATCCTCATTTTCGTCAACGGCAACATCCTCAGAGTGCTGAAAAACAGACACCTCTGACACAGGCTGATCAAAACTCAACAGGGCATCCAGCCCTTTACCCAGGCCGCGTTTTTTCTTAGCCATTTATTCCGATTCCTCCAATGCCACAGGCGCCATTGCCGCTTTTCTTTGCTCTTCACGTCGCAACAGTTCACCCGCCAACGCTAAATAAGCAACCGCCCCCCGTGACCTCTTATCATAATGTAAGACAGGCATGCCATGACTGGGGGCTTCAGCCAATCGCACATTGCGTGGAATAACGGTGCGAAATACCCACTCCGGGAATCGCCCCAATAAATGCTTTGAAACCTCGTTGCTTAAGCTGTTTCTTGGATCGAACATTGTCCGCAGCAAACCTTCCACTCGCAACTTCGGATTAACAAACTGCTTGATTTTTTCAACCGTAGTAAGCAGTGCCGCTAACCCTTCCAATGCATAGTATTCACATTGTATCGGGATCACCACAGAATTTGCAGCGGTTAGAGCATTGACTGTTAACATATTCAACGAAGGAGGACAGTCAATTAATATGTAATCAAAATTGTCGTCGCACTGAGCCAATAACCTTTGCAGCTTTTGTTCCCGGCCAATCTCTTCTAGTAACTTAACCTCTGCCGCTGTTAAATCACCATTGGCCGGCATGACCTGGTAACCGTATTCTGTGTCCTGTACAACCGATGTTAACTCTTGTTCTTCAACCAAAAAATCATAAACGGAGTTGCTAATCTGCATCTTATTGATACCTGAGCCCATGGTGGCATTGCCCTGAGGGTCCAAATCAATCATCAACACCCGTTTGTGTGTTGCCGCCAAAGATGCCGCCAAATTCACACTGGTGGTTGTTTTTCCTACCCCCCCCTTTTGGTTGGTAATAGCAACAATTTCAACCAACACTGATCTCCAAATTCAACTGTTTTGACGTTTCCTGCTTTACACCACTGGCGCCACTCATTCTGCGTCCTTTTTTAAAATACATAAATGCCTTGAAGCGGCTAAACCGGGTACTATTAAGGCTTCTGAGTGAATGCACTGATAACCTGGGTGCTCTTGTTCATTTACGAGGTTAGTTTTTCCTAACATTAAATAGAGCAGCTGCCCAGGGCGCAACCAACCCTCTACATACTGCAGCATTTTCTGCAAAGGCGCAAAAGCCCTACTGATCAACGCTAACTCTGTATTCTCCGTCAGATTGAGTTCTGCGCGCGTTAACTGTTCGATTCGTTGATGTTTCAATACCACATTATCCAACCGTAGCTGCGCACAAACATGCCGTAAAAACTGAATTTTCTTAGCATTTGAATCAACCAATACCCAAGGTCTATTCCGCTCCATAATAGCCAATGGAATTCCAGGCAACCCCCCACCGGTCCCCATATCAATCATCACACACTTTGACTCTAAGGCCGGTAAATCCACTGCCGGTAAAAAAGAACGAACACTCAGAGAATCTAAGATATGCTTTGTCACAATCTCTTCAAGCTCTTTTATCGCCGTTATGTTGATTCTGGATGACCACTTATTCAAGAGCTCGACAAACGCTTTTAACTGAGCCACTTGTTCATCTGCCACGCTGTAAGGTAACAATGCCAGATCATGACGCAATTTGTCATACCAATCAATGGTCATTTTAAGACACACATGAGCTTGTCAAGTCTGGCTTATTTAGTACCCCTGTTGCGACTTCGTGCTTTTTTAAAAAAATGCCCAACAAGGAAATCGAAGCCGGCGTTACGCCTGGAATTCTGCTGGCCTGCCCCAAGGTCAACGGTGTTTCAGCTTGCAATTTTTGCAACACCTCTGTCGACAGACCCACTACTCGGTGGTAATCAAAGTCAGCCGGGATAGTTGTTGATTCTTGACGGCGTAATTTTTCTACCTCAACGCTTTGGCGGTCAATATACCCTTGGTATTTCACTCGAATTTCAATTTGTGACTTCACTAAATGGGTAATTTTGGGGGCAGCACGCCAATCCGTTCCCTCACAAAACTTCAGGTCACTGAACACATCCGCTGCTGAAAGATAGGGCCAAATATCCTCAATGGTTATTTCTGGACGTTTTAATAGATTTTCCAATGAGTATTCTCGAACCAACTCTTTTTTCAATTTAGCAGACAAGGCTTTTGCTTCTGAACTCCCGGGTTGCACCCATCTTTTTGACAATAACGATAGGCCGTTTTGAACCGCCTGTTGACGATATTCAAACTCAGCCCAAATTTGGTCGCTGATCAACCCCAACTCACGTGCTTTTTCTGTTAAACGCGCGTCCGCATTATCTTGCCTTAACAGCAGTCGATATTCTGCACGCGATGTAAACATGCGGTAAGGCTCTTGGGTGCCAAGACGAATCAAATCATCAATCAAAACCCCCAAGTAAGCCTGATCCCTTGTTGGCCACCAAGCAGGCTCGCCTCGCACTTTTAAGGCCGCATTAATTCCCGCCAACAGACCTTGTGCTGCAGCTTCTTCGTAACCGGTCGTACCATTGATTTGGCCAGCAAAATAAAGATTTTCTAACGCCTTAGTTTCCAACGAATACTGCAACGCCCGAGGATCAAAATAATCGTATTCAATGGCATAACCCGGGCGTGTAATATGGGCCTGCTCAAACCCCGGAATGGAATGAATGAAATCGCATTGCACATCAAAAGGCAAGCTGGTTGACAGGCCATTAGGGTAGAGCTCATCAACCTCTAAACCTTCTGGCTCCACAAAGATTTGGTGTTGGTTTTTATCAGCAAAACGTACGATTTTATCTTCAATTGAAGGGCAGTATCGTGGTCCAACGCCCTCAATCGCACCGTTGTACATTGCTGACTTCGATAAATTATCAACAATAATCTGATGCGTTTCGGGTGTGGTATGGGTGATAAAACACGGAATTTGCCTATTCGGCTGAAACTCATGACACCAGGAAGACAGGCTGGGGCAGGGCGTGTCTCCGTGCTGAACTTCCATTTTGCTAAAATCAACGGTTTTGGCCGAAATTCGTGGTGGCGTGCCGGTTTTAAGTCGACTCACAGGTAAGCCTAATGCCTTCAGCCGTTCCGCCAAACGGTTGGATGCTTTATCCCCCAACCGCCCACCAGAATGCTGCTGCTGCCCCACATGCATCAAACCAGCTAAAAATGTGCCCACAGTCAGTACAACAGCTTTGGCGTTTATCTTGAGGCCTAGCTGAGTCGTTACCCCTGACACAACACCATTTAATACCGTTAAATCTTCAACGGTTTGCTGCAATATGCTGAGGTTTTCAGCTGACTCAACACATTCTCTAATCGCTTTTTTATACAGACTTCGATCCGCTTGGGCTCGCGTAGCCCGTACGGCCGGGCCTTTCCTAGAATTTAACACTCGAAAATGAATACCAGCCCTGTCAGCGGCTTTGCCAATAACGCCCCCCATGGCATCAACCTCACTGACCAGATGGCTTTTGCCGATACCACCAATAGCTGGATTACAAGACATCTGACCGATAGTGTCGATATTTTGCGTCAGCAAAAGGGTTTTGCTGCCCATGCGAGCCGCCGCCAAGGCCGCCTCAACCCCTGCATGGCCACCACCTACAACAATTACATCAAACTCCGTTCCTACGTTCATGATCTACTCAACATTCTTGTGTATAAAGCCTTTAGGTGATGGGCGAGTTTTATAACTAAACCTTTTGAAATATAAAGAAATTTCTTTTCCACCGGCCTGTGCATAACTCTGTGTATGAATGTGGATAGTTGCAATACTCTTACTTTAATTCCGTTTATTTAACCCACAAAGGCCGTTAAAAACGTTTAAAGTTGCGCCAGTTTACTGGTTGAACCGCCAAATTTAAAGCGGTAGCCCCCAAGTTTTTAACTCGTTACAGGATAATGATCAACCTGTGGATAAAAAGCACTATTTCCCAATACAAAAACTGGAAAAAATCTTACCCAACAGCTCATCTGAAGAGAAAGTGCCTGTAATTTCCTGCAGCGCTTGATGGCCAAATCTCAAGTCTTCAGCCAACAAATCCCAACTGGATTCATCGAGTTGCACAGTGGATTGCTCTAAATACAGCACACAGCGATTGAGCGCCTCTACATGCCGTGTTCGAGCGGAAAAATCACAAGCCGCCATTTCTTGGCCATTCACTTGATTTACCAATACCCGCTCTAAATCCTCAAGACCCGAACCGGATAACGCTGAAACAACTGCGTATTTTTTGTTAAACAAATCGCTATTGGAACACAGTTGTTGTTGTTCCACTTTCTGCTTAACCGCTTCCTCGCCAACCAAATCTGATTTGTTTAATACCCAGATGACACGCTCATCATTTTTCAATTCATTCTGACTCATCGATTCTGATGCATTCAAACCAACCGTCAGATCATGTACAGAGACAATGCAATCGCTTTCTTTTAACGCTTCATGGGTTCGCTCAATGCCCAATTTTTCGATTTTACTGTCGGTTTTTCTCAGTCCCGCCGTATCCACAAAGCGAAATGGAATACCCGAAATTAATGCTGTTTCTGACAATGTATCCCGGGTGGTGCCGGCGTACTCACTGACAATGGCTCGATCATAACCCAATAAACGATTTAACAAGCTCGACTTCCCGGCATTCGGTTCTCCAACCAATGCCACTTGAACCCCCTGAGTTAGATTGACCCCTTTAGAAGCTGTTGTGAGCAAGCGCTTGACTTGAAAAATGATTTGCTCAATTTTCTGCGATACTTGATTAACAGACATAAAATCCAGCGCTTCATCGACAAAATCAATTCTCGCTTCCACCTCTGCTCTTAAGGCAACCAAAGCATCACTCAACAGCTGGACCTTGCTTGAAAATGCACCTTTTAACGTTCTCAGTGCAGCTCGTGCTTGTGCGTTTGACTGGCTGGATACTAAATCAGCAACCGCCTCGGCCTGGGTTAAATCCATCTTGCCATTTAAAAACGCGCGCTTAGAAAATTCACCAGGATCCGCCAAACGTGCCCCATAAGCGATCGCAACTTGAACCAAGTGAGTCAGCACCACTGGCGCTCCATGAACTTGGCACTCAATCACATCTTCACCTGTAAAGGAGAAAGGGGATTTAAAATACAACACTATCCCTTGATCAATTAATTCACCTTCAGGATCAATGAAGTCAACTAAGCGCGCATAATTTGGTTTAAGCTCATACTCTAAGGGTTTTTTCACCAACTTTTTGGCGATATCTACGGCTGAGCCGCCTGACAACCTCACAATCCCCACGCCAGCCGGACCTTGTGCGGTCGCAATGGCCACAATGGTATCTTGGAAGACCTCAGTCTCGTCGAGCTGTCCGGATGACATGTTTTTCTAAAAAATCTTTACGCAGCGTTTTCTATGGCACGTGTAATCCACCACTGCTGAGCAATGGACAATACGTTATTCGTTAACCAATACAACACCAACCCCGACGGAAAGAATAGAAATAACACCGTGAAGATAATGGGCATAAACTGCATCACTTTCGCTTGCATGGGGTCTGGCGGAGTTGGATTTAGCTTCATTTGCACAAACATGCTCACGCCCATCAATAAAGGCAACACAAAATAAGGATCCATCACAGATAAGTCTTGCACCCAACCCAAGAACGGAGCCTGTCTTAATTCAACACTTTCCATTAAGGTCCAATATAAAGCTAAAAAAACGGGCATTTGCAACAACATTGGCAAACAACCGCCGACGGGGTTGATTTTTTCTTTTTGATACAATTTTAACATTTCTTGCGAAAACCGCTGTTTGTCATCTCCGTACATCTCTTTCAACCGAGTCATTTTGGGCTGTACTTTACGCATCTTCGCCATCGAGCGATAACTCATCGCGGATGGGTAATAAAAACATAACTTTACTAAACAGGTCAGAAGGATGATCGCCAACCCCCAATTACCGACATGTTCATGAATAAAGGATAATGTGGTCATAAGAATATTGGAGATAAAAAACAGCATGCCGTAGTCAATGGCTAATTCAAGACCTTCAGCAGCAGATTCCAATCGTGATTGTAATTTTGGCCCAATATACAATTCCGCTGATCGTGTCACCGTTTGCCCAGGTTGAACATAAAATCCAGGGGTCGTAAAACCGATTAAATTATGTCCCTCCTTGTTTTGCCTGGCGGTATAGTGGTTGACCTCGTCTTTAGGAGGTATCCAAGCGGTTAAAAAATAATGTTGGATAATCGACAACCATCCACCTGTTACGCGCTGATCTAATGCCAGACGGCCACTCTCAGCCTCATCGGCGATATCATCAAAACCTAATTTGTTATAGGCTTTTTCTTCGGTCCAATACGCTGTTCCTAAATACGTTGGCAACGCAAAACCTGAAAAGGCTACCCCTTGATCGGGACTGCTATCACGTTTCAACTGGCCAAACAAATAGCCCAACCACGGATCAACCCCCTGATTGGTGATTTCATAGGACACTTTAATCAAATAAGAATCCCTGAAAAAATGGAAGCGTTTGGTGACCAAGATCCCATCGTCTAAGGTCAGCGTCATAGGCACCGTTAGCTCAGATGCACCAAACTCCAACTGGTAGGTTTTATTTGGAGAGGAAAAGACGGGGCGCTGAGGCAGATTTAAATCGAAACCGGTTTGCCCAATAATACCGCTTTGCGCTACGTATACAGGTGACTTTTCACTCAAAAGAGGGGTTGGCTGATTGGCCTCTTCCAAAGAGACAGGATAGGTTGGCAGACTTCCCATGACCACATCTCCGCCCAACGTATTAATTTCAATGTTAAGTACGTCCGTTTGAACAGAGATTATTTGTCCTCGAGTACTCCCGTTAAAACCGCCTTGATCCGGCAGCTGGTCTTGTGAATAAACCGTAGGAACATCCCCGGCGGTATTACCTGGCTCTAAACTGGCAGCCGGTGTTGTTAATTCAGGCACCTCAACGCCAATCGAATTATGCGGTAGTTCGCGGCCCATTTTGTTCGCGTATTCAAGTGAATGTGTACTGGATTGAAAAGAGCGTTGAAACTCAGGCCACTGCATCAGTAACAAGTACCCGGTTACTGACAATGAGGCAATTAAGGCAAATCGAGCCATACTCCAGCCGTTTATAGTCATAATACATTCGACTCCCATTTTAAAAACACTAAATAAACCCTGCTTTTATTTAAATATCGCCTACAAATCAGGCGTAATTTTCTCTTTTACTCGGTTTCCGCCACCCCAAGGATGACAAGAAAGGAGCCGCTTAATTGACAAGTATGTGCCTTGAATTGGCCCGTAATTGGTTAATACCTGACATGCATATTCGCTACAAGTTGGATGGTAACGACAGCAACCATGAGAAAAACCACTAAATGCCAGTTGATAACACCGGATCAGCAAAACGATTGCTCGACTCAGTAATTTAGCTGGCATCCATACCTTCCCTGCTGTTCTGTAATTCAACATACCATGAGTGAGTATTAAATCGGCACCAAAGCGTATGAAGCTGAGTCCACACACATCCACAACGACCTGTGTTTAATAAATTATCTGAGCCTGCTGTAGCATAGGGTTCGCGCAAAAGCTTAGTGATACCTGGACGACTTAACAAGACCAAGTCGACGCTTAAGTTTTTACAAAGGTTATGATCAAAATATTGACGGGTCAGTCGTTTTATACGGTTACGATGAACCGCTTTTTTGATGTGCTTTTTGGGTAAAATAAATCCAAGTTGATTTCTAGTGTGACTGTGTCGTGAGATAAGCAAAGTGAAGGCATGGGTTTTAACTTTGCAATCGGTTTTTTTGAATACCTGGTCAAAGCAATCTTTGTCTCTAATACGATGAATTGCTTTCAAAATCTTATTGAATAATTAAAATCGAGTATTTTTTGCTTTAACGGGAATTGCGTAAGAGTGGTTTTATGCAGACAAACGTTTGCGACCTTTTGCTCGACGAGCATTGATAACTTTTCGACCGTTTTTAGTGGCCATTCTGGCTCTGAAACCATGTGTTCTTTTTCGTTTTAGGGTGCTTGGTTGAAATGTTCTTTTCATGGAATATTTTCCTTCGAGATTTCCCTTAAATTTTGTGGGAGCGATTGTAAGAGATTTTTTTTAAGGACACAAATGGTAAAGCGACTATTCAGAAAGTGGTTTGTCAGAGAGATCATTTTGGTTTCACGCTTGGGTATTCCTTAAGTTAGATATATTAATATTTTATTTATATATATTTCTTTTTATTGTTATTTATTAAGGGGCTCTTTTTCTGTGTATAGGTGTTTTATTTAATTATAAATCAATTGGTTACCTTGTTATCAATTGGGTTTGTAAATTCATTGAGAAGCTGGGTATAACTCTGGGGATAAATGTGGATACTTTTCAGGTGTGCGATGTTTTATAGGGTTGTGCCAAGTTTGCTAACGGTTTTTTGGGTGGGTTATCCACAGCCTTTTTTTTGTTTTTCGTGTTTTGAGTGAAAAGAGTCGTCAACAGCAGGGGTTTTTTTTGATAGCATTCCAAGGATACGTGTAATTTGGGGAGTGTTATGAGTTTGATTTGGGCGCAGTGTTTGCAGCTTTTGCAAAACGAACTTCCCGATCAGCAGTACAATACTTGGATTCGTCCGCTTCAAGGGGTTGAAGAGGCGGGTGGCATGAGTTTGCTTGCCCCAAATCGTTTTGTTGTTGATTGGGTTAAAGATAAATATTTAAAACGAATTATTGAGTTGTTGAATGAGCAAGGGTTCGATGGCTCTGTTGCTATGAAGATTGGTTCGGTTGTTAGAAAAGAAAAACAAGCCGAAAGATCACCGGTTGAAAAAGGCCAAGTGGCGAATCATTCTACTCTGCCAGCAAAATCAGATGCGCCAGCTTCTGTAGAAACTGTTAAGGACTCAGTTACACGTGTTGCCTCTGTTGAGGTTGAAACCAGTATTGAGACCCAGCAGCAGCCATCGGCTTCTAAAAATGCCGTTTCCGACTCACCGGTTGCGTTGGTGGGTAAGGCTGATTTTAAGTCCAATTTGAACGAGTCGTTTACGTTTGACTCTTTTGTTGAGGGTAAGTCGAATCAGCTTGGTCGAGCGGCTGCTTTACAGGTAGCTGAAAATCCCGGGGGCGCTTATAACCCGTTGTTTATTTACGGAGGTGTTGGGCTTGGTAAAACGCATTTAATGCACTCTGTAGGTAATTATTTGGTTAAAAATGGCCGAAAAAGGGTTGTTTATTTGCATTCTGAACGTTTTGTGGCGGATATGGTGAAAGCGCTTCAGACCAATGCGATCAGTGAGTTTAAGCGCTTTTATCGGTCAGTTGATGCATTATTGATTGATGATATCCAGTTTTTTGCCGGTAAGGAGCGTTCACAGGAGGAGTTTTTTCATACGTTTAATGCGCTTTTGGAAGGGCGCCAGCAAATGATTTTAACGAGCGATCGTTATCCTAAAGAAATTACGGGTGTCGAGGAGCGGTTAAAATCTCGATTTGGTTGGGGCTTAACGGTGGCGGTCGAACCTCCTGAACTCGAAACGCGTGTCGCCATTATTAAAAACAAAGCGATGCAAACAAAAATGCCGATTTCAGATGAAACGGCTTTTTTTATAGCGCAAAAAATATGTTCGAATGTGCGTGAGTTGGAAGGTGCTTTAAAGCGAGTGATTGCCAATGCTCAGTTTACGGGTAAGCCGATCACGCTGGAATTTGTAAAAGAATCGCTTAAAGACTTGCTGGCCATTCAAGATCGTCAGGTGAGTATTGATAATATCCAAAAAATCGTCGCTGAATACTACAAAATTAAAACAGCTGATTTATTGTCTAAACGGCGTAACCGGTCTGTTGCTCGGCCCAGACAAGTGGCGATGGCGCTCGCTAAGGACTTAACCAATCACAGTCTTCCTGAGATAGGGCAATCGTTTGGTGGTCGAGACCACACCACGGTTTTGCACGGTTGCCGTAAAATTGCGGAACTCAGAGGGGCTGATCAAGAAGTTGAGCAAGATTTTGTTTATTTAACTCGGATGTTAACGACGTAATGTTGAACGGTATGAAGGAGTGTTTGTGGCTATTACTTTAACCAGTGGTTCTTTGGTTAGCGCATTGCAGATGCTGGTTGGGTTGGTTGAACGTAAACATACGATGCCAATTTTATCGCATGTTCTGTTTGAGGCGTCCGTTGATGGGGTGAGTTTGACCACAACGGATAATCAGATGGAAATGAGTTATGTGATGTCTGATGTTGACGTTACTGAACCGGTTATATTTACGGTTTCAGCTCGGAAGCTTTTCGATATTTTTAAGGTGCTTCCTGATCAGTCTGACGCCAGAATACAGTTGCAGTCTGGTAGTTTGAAAATCAATGCTGATGGCAGTGAGTTTATGCTTTTGACGCAGCCGGCGGATGCTTTTCCACGTTTTTCTCGGGTGGATTCTGGTACTCACATCAGTTTACCGCTTGAGATTGTGAAAAATCTTTGTAAGCAAACTTTGTTTGCGGCAAGCCTTAAAGATTTTAGAGCCTCTCTTACTGGAGTCTTGCTCAAATCGTTTGATGATCATTTGGTAGCGGTTGGTTGCGATGGCAGCCGCATGGCGGTTATTGATCAAACGATTGATAATGCGTCGTTAGGTGATGTTGAAGTGATACTGCCTCGCAAAACCGTTTTAGAATTCATGAAATTACCCGATGTGGATGCAAAACTTATTTTTAGTGGTAATCAGATTGAAATCGTTTCTGAAAATTTTGTTTTTTGTTCTCGTTTGATTGATTTGAGCTACCCTGACTATCGTTCGGCTTTGCCTCAAGGCGAGTCTTTTATGTTTCGCGTGAAACATTCGGATTTAAAAGCATCTTTGAGCCGTGTTGCCGTGATGAGTAATGAATCAACGCGAGCGGTGATGTTTGCGTTGTCAGATAATAAACTTCACTTACAAGCGTGTAATAAAGAGCATGAAACAGCGGATGATGAATTGGTGCTGGAGTATGAGGGGCCTTCAGTTGAGGTGGTTTACAAAGCTGACTACTTAACGGATGCGCTGTCATGTTTATCGGATTGTCAGCTTGTTTATGGAACATTTTATGCTGAATGTAAAAGTTTGATTTTATCCGACGATGCCAACGAATCCAGGCGAACGTTTTTAATTATGCCTCTCAAACTGTAATAATGTGCTGAGAGACGCTTAATTTTTATGTCGATTGGGGTGTTGAGTCTTAAAAACTTTCGCAATTTGACTGATACACAATTTGATTTTAGGAATCCCCTTAGCTTTATCATAGGAAACAATGGCACAGGAAAAACCTCGGTATTAGAGGCGGTTTATTTTTTATCTTTAGGGAAATCGTTCAGAACCAATCGCTGGCGTCAGCTCATCCAAAAAGAGAAAAGCTCGTTTGAAATTACGGCTTCATTTGGTAAACAAAGTGATTGGAATCATTTTGTTGGTGTTAAGAAGGCACTTGATGATACGTTTGTTGTTAAATTAAATGGTGACTCGGTAACTTCACGGTCTTTGCTCGCAGAACAGCTCCCGGTACAGGTGTTGGCGCCTGATGCGTGTAATTTGATTGATGGGACGGCTTTGGAAAGACGCAGATTTGTAGATTGGGGTGTTTTTCATGAAAATTCAGCGTTTTTAGATAGCTGGAAAAAATCAGAGAAAACTTTGCAGCAAAAAAACGCACTGCTTAAAGGGCATTCTGATGTACAGCAGCTTAGATTATGGAATAAATTGTGGTGTGATGTTTCCTTGGAAGTTTTGGGTTATCGTGATCTGTATTTTAAAAAACTATTGAAGGGGATTGAGGATATCGCGCATTATTTTCAATTTAAACGAGAGTTGTCTTTGGATCTTTACCCAGGATGGCCGGTAAACAGGGTATTGGAAGAATTATTAGACGAAGGCATTGAACAGGAATTTAAACAAGGTTATTCGCATTACGGCTGCCATCGCGCGGATCTTAAAATTAAAGTCGATGGTCAGTTAGCTAAGGAGACGTTATCTCGTGGCTTTCGCAAATTACTCAATGTTTGGTTGCGACTGGCACAATTGAACGTGTTGCTGAAAAAGGGTATCAATAAAGCCGTGGTGTTATTGGATGACTTGTCTTCTGAAATGGATGAAGAGAACCGTCGCTCTGTCTATCGGTTGCTTTCAGATTTGAAGGTACAAGTAATTGCATCCGGAATAACATTTGATGATGTGGTTCGTGATTACTACCCAGATAGCGAAATAGGCTTGTTCCATGTGGAACAACATCAACTTGGGTGACCTAGCTGAATGAATAAGCCTTTCCATATGTGGAGATCTCTGTTGATAAATGTGGGTAACTTTATTTTTAATCGTAGGTAAGTCAAAAATATGGGGCGTAATCGATTTAGGAAGTGAATAAGTCGGTGGATAAACAAAGAAACTGTGGATAACTGCATTAGGGTTTTTTATGAGTGAGCAAAACGATATGAGTGAAAATGAAGGTGACGCGGCATCCGAGCCTGTTCAGGAAAGCACATACGATTCATCGAGCATTAAAGTATTAAAAGGGTTAGATGCGGTTCGTAAGCGACCCGGAATGTACATTGGTGATACAGATGATGGCAGTGGCTTGCATCATATGGTGTTTGAGCTTGTTGATAACTCGATTGATGAGGCTTTGGCAGGCTATTGTTCTGAAGTGAAAGTGACGATACACAGCGATGAAAGCATTACAACAGAAGATGATGGCCGGGGTATTCCTGTCGATATGCATCCAGAAGAAGGGCGTTCGGCCGCTGAAGTGATCATGACGGTGTTGCATGCTGGTGGTAAGTTCGATGACAACACGTATAAAGTGTCAGGCGGTCTGCATGGGGTGGGTGTATCGGTTGTAAATGCACTGTCTTCAACCTTAAAGTTGACTATTCACAGAGACGGTCAGATATGGGAGCAAACCTACCACGATGGGACACCTCAGGCACCGCTTACTGCCGTTGGCAATACGGATCGCACAGGAACAACCTGTCATTTTAAACCCAGTGCTGAGACCTTTAGTAATATCCACTTTAGTTTTGATATTTTAGCCAAACGGTTGCGAGAGTTATCGTTTTTGAATTCGGGTGTCAGAATTGTCTTGGTTGATGAGCGCTCATCAAATCAGGAGGTCTTTGAATACGAAGGCGGCTTAAAGGCTTTTGTTGAATATTTGAATCAAAATAAGACTCCATTGAATGAAGTGATTCATTTTTCTTTGAAAAAGGACGATGGTATTGGTGTCGAACTGGCCTTGCAGTGGAATGAAGGGTATCAAGAAAATATTTTTTGTTTTACGAATAACATTCCGCAGAGGGATGGGGGTACGCACTTAGCCGGGTTACGTGGTGGTTTAACGCGAACGTTGAACCAATACATGGAAAGTGAGGGGTATTTTAAGAAGCAAAAAATTTCAACTTCTGGTGATGATGCGCGTGAGGGGTTGACGGCGATTATTTCTGTGAAGGTGCCAGACCCTAAGTTTTCTTCACAAACAAAAGACAAATTGGTGTCTTCTGAGGTGAAACCTGCGGTTGAACAGTCGGTTACTCAGTATTTAAATGATTATTTAATGGAAAATCCACAACAAGCCAAAAGTATTGTTCAGAAAATAATCGATGCTGCGCGGGCACGTGAGGCGGCCAGAAAAGCTCGAGAAATGACTCGACGTAAAGGAGCGTTGGATATTGCGGGCTTGCCAGGAAAATTGGCTGATTGCCAAGAAAAAGACCCTTCGTTGTCTGAATTGTTCTTAGTGGAGGGTGATTCTGCAGGGGGCTCGGCAAAGCAGGCACGAAACCGCAAGACGCAAGCGGTGTTGCCGCTGAAAGGTAAAATTTTAAATGTCGAAAAAGCGCGTTTTGACAAGATGTTATCTTCTGCGGAAGTGGGCACTTTGATTACCGCATTAGGTTGTGGCATTGGTCGAGATGAATACGACCCCGATAAGCTTCGATATCATAATGTCATCATTATGACGGATGCTGACGTTGATGGATCGCATATTCGGACGCTGTTGTTGACGTTTTTCTTTCGTCAAATGCCTGAGATCATTGAGCGAGGTTATGTATACATTGCCCAGCCTCCTTTGTACAAATTAAAAAAAGGCAAACAGGAGCGTTATTTAAAAGATGATGCGGCGTTATCAGAATATTTAATTCAAAGTGTTCTGGATGATACGGGCTTGCATGTAAATGCTGAGGCGCCGCCTATTTCTCGAGAAGCCTTTGAATCACTGATGATGGATTACATGGCGTGTCGTGAGATTGCGGAGCGGCTATCGCAACGATACCCAGAGGTATTGATTGAAAGCTTGTTTGAAACGCCTGGTAAGGTAGCGGAGGCGCTAGACAATCAAGATTCTATGGAGGCTTGGTCACAAGGATTGTTAAAAAAGGTCTCCGAGCATGTGCAAGTGGGGCAGAAATGTAAGTTTCAGCTTCTCCCTGAAGGCGAATCTGGGCGATTCTTAATTGAAATGATTGAGATACAGCATGGCTTTCCAAGAACGTACCGATTAGGAACCGACTTCTGGCTCTCTTCAGATGTGGTTAAGATTCAGCAAATGGCGAATCGATTGGATGATCTCTTGGAGCCAGGGGCATACTTTAGTAAAGGGGAGCGTCAGTATCCTATTGAGCGCTTTTCAGAAGGCGTCTCTTGGTTGTTGCAAGAATCACGTAAAGGACACTCTTTTCAGCGTTACAAGGGTCTCGGTGAGATGAACCCCGAACAATTAGCGGATACCACGATGAATCCGGATACTCGGCGGATGATTCGAGTCACAATTGAAGATGCGATTGCGGCCGATCAGCTGTTTACGACTCTTATGGGAGATCAGGTGGAGCCGCGACGTGAATTTATTGAAACCAATGCCTTATTGGTTTCTAACTTGGATGTTTAGTGCGTTTATTTGAGTGATTTAAGGGCTGATCGTAATGACGGTGTCCGCGGTCCGCTCTTTTTCACTGATTAGATGTTGCTGTTGCGACATCCACTGTGAAGTGGTTTTCATAACGCCTTTCAGTTCGGGTTCGATTGCGATACACGGACCAAACTGTACTTGAATGGTGCCTGGATATTTGAGAAAACCTTTGGCAACCCAGTGGTCTCCTGCATTGTGAGCCACGGGTAAAATGGGGACACCAATTTCTTTCGCTAGAACAAAGCCTCCTTTTGAAAATCGAGAAGATTGTCCTGAAGGCGTTCTGGTACCTTCAGGGAAGATTAAAATCCAAAAACCTTCGGCGATTTTTGTTTTGCCTTGATCGACGACTTGTTCTAATGCAGCTTTTTTTCTTTTGCGGTCGATGACAATCGGTTCTAAATATTTCATGGCCCAACCAAACAAGGGAATACGAGTCAGTTCAATTTTTAAGACAGTGGCCATTGGGCTGAACAACATTTGGAGTAAAAAAGTTTCAAAGGGGCTTTGGTGTTTGCTGATGATCACGCACGGGGTTTTAGGCTTGTGCTCCAAACCAGAAATTTCATAACGAACGCCACAGCAAATGCGTACCCAGTGCAACGCAAAATGGCACCAGAGAATAATCATCTTGTGTCGTGCTAACCGGGGAAGGAGAGGGCAAAGCGCCAAGCATACAGGGGCATAAAGGACCGTAACGAGAAAGTAGCCAATGTAAAACCAAAGTGCTCGGTGGGCTAACACCAGTATATAAAAGGGATTCATGATGGCTCACCCAAGACGTGTTGGCTGAATGCCAATAAATTCTCGAAAACTGGGGTATTGGGTAAATCATCAAGGTCCTTGATGGTTTTGAGCCCTTTACCGGTTTTAACTAAAACAGGTTGCGCCTTGGCAGCTTTGGCCGCCAGTAAATCGCGTTTGGCATCGCCCACAAAGGGGACACCGGTAAGGTCTAGTTGATGCGCTTTACTCAGTTGGTCCAACATGCCTGGTTTGGGTTTTCGACAATCGCAATGATCATCCGGTGTGTGTGGGCAAAAATAAAACCCATCTAATTGCACATTGAACGGAGATAAAGCTTGTTGCAGCTTATTGTGCATCTCAGCTAACACGTGCTGTGAAAAATAGCCACGACCAATACCTGATTGGTTGGTGATGACATAAATGGAAAACTGCGCTTTTTTTAACGCAACTAGGGCATCCAAACTGCCTGGCAAGAAAACGAATTCAGCTGCTGACTTAACATATTGATCTGAGTCCTGATTGATGACACCGTCACGATCCAACAAAATAATGTGTTTTGTTAAATCCATTTTGTGGGTGCCTTTTTACCTGAGGAGTGAGTCCCTTGTGAAAATCAGAAACAGACGGTTTGTTTAGGATTTGTCTGTGGCGAGTTTTGATATATCGGCGACCGATAAAAATAGTTGCCGCAACAGATTTAACAAACTTAACCGTTGTTGCTGCAATGTAATATCTTCCACCATAATGTGCACTTCATCAAAAAAAGTATCAACTGTATCTTTAAGATGACTTAATGCTTCTAAAGCCGATGGAAAGGCTTTTTCTAAACAATATTCTTTAATTTTCGGCTGCAAGCTTAGGCTTTGATCCAGTAATCGAATCTCAATAGGGTGTTGTAAGCGTTCTTTTTCTACCGGGGGCAGTTCTGAAACATCGACTTTCTTTAATAAATTATTCACGCGCTTGTTGGCCGAGCTGAGTGATCGTAAGGCATCGGAGTGTTGAAACTGGGTCAGTGCCTTGAGGCGTAATTCAATGTCGTAGGGGTCTAGCTGTTTGAGCGTCAAAACCGCATTAATTGTTTCTATTGGTAGGTTGGGGTAGAAAGCCGGAAAGCGTGCTTCAAAAAATTCTTGTAGTTGTATTAACAGTGTTGAGTCATTGGCTTCAGGGTATAAGCTTTGTGAGAAGTTTAAGCACGCCATGACATCCAAACTTTGTTGGGTGTGTAATAAAATTTTTATCACCCCAGCAGCGGCCCGCCTGAGTGCAAAAGGGTCTTTGTCCCCTGTTGGTAATTGTCCGGTACTGAAAATACCGACTAAGGTATCCAGCTTATCGGCTAAAGCAACACAACATCCTTCTAGTGAGCTGGGAATGGCTCCGTCCATGTTGAGGGGCGCGTAGTGTTCAGAAATCACTTTTGATACGGCCTGGGGTTCGCCGCTTAACTGTGCGTAATACCCGCCCATGATGCCCTGCAGTTCAGGAAATTCTTGCACCATTTGGGTTGGAAGATCGGCTTTACACAACAAAGCCGCTCGAGACACGGTTTCGGCATCGGCTTGCAACATTTCAGCAAGGTAGATCGCCAGTTCTTGGACGCGCAGGACTTTGTCTTTCATCGAACCCAGTTGGCGTTGAAACAGTAGGGTTTCTAACGATTGATTGAAGGTCTCAAGCGGCTGTTTCTGATCTTGTTGATAAAAAAACTGGGCATCGCTGAAGCGGGGATGAATGACTTTTTCATTGCCCGCTATGACCGCTGAAGGATCAGTGCTTTCCAGATTGGCCACCATCGCAAATTTGGGCAGAAGTTGGTTGTTCTCATCCAGTAAAGAAAAATATTTTTGATGTGCTTGCATCGTGCTGGTCAGTACTTCTTTTGGAACCTGTAAAAACTCAGGCGCAAAGTTGCCAATGAACACCACCGGCCATTCCACCAGTGCGGTGACTTCCGTCAGCAAATCATCGGGTATGTCGATGTTTGCATTTAACTCAGCAGCAGCGGTTTCCAGGTCGGTTTTGATTTTTTGTCGTCTTTTATGGTGATCTACTCGGACATACCCTTGACTCTCCAGAAGCGCTTCATAGTTTGAAGCGCTTTGAATCGTGATTGGGTTGGGGGCGTGCACTCGATGTCCATACGTGATGTTGCTGCTGTGATGTTCCCAAAGGGTGATGGGAACAGGGGATTCTCCATGCAGAGAGACCACCCAGTGTATGGGACGAATAAAACTTTCCAGTTGATTACCCCAGCGCATGCGTTTTGGGATAGGGAGTTGTTGTAAACTTTGCGTGATTATTTTGGGCAAGAGTTGCCGGGTAGGTTGTCCGGGTTGTTCGGTGCGGAAATACAGCCAGCTGCCTTTGTCGGTGCTGTGCTTTTCTAATTCGTCTATCGAAACACCGCAGGATTTCGCAAAACCGAGTGCTGCTTTCGAAGGGCTGCCATCGTCTTGAAAGGCCGCTTTTATAGCCGGGCCCCGACGTTCAATTTTCTGAGTGGGTTGTTGATGCTCTAATTCAGATATCAGCAGCGCCAACCTTCTGGGCGCGGCCAAAGGCGTGATCTGTTTAAAGGCTATTTGGTGCTGTTGCAGTTGTGACTCGACTGATTGGGCAAATTGATTGGCCAGGGTGACTAAAGACTTAGGAGGCAGTTCTTCGGTACCCAATTCAAATAAGTAGTCGTCGGTAAAGGTCATTGGTTATCCTTGGCTTTGTTATGCCGATTGGGTCTTAGGCGCAAAGCGGTGCTCAAATTCTTTGATGTCTTGGGTGTTGGCAAGGGGAAAACCCAGTTGCGCACGAGAGTAATAATAAGCGTGCGCAACCGCACGCGCTAGGTTGCGCACGCGCAGGATGTAGCGCTGACGTTCCGTCACGGAGATGGCGTGTCGAGCGTCTAACAAATTAAACACATGAGACGCTTTCAATACTTGTTCGTATGCAGGGAGCGCACAGTTTTTTTCAATCAGTGCATTGGCTTGTTGTTCGTGGGCGTTAAACATGTCGAATAAGTTGTCGGTATTAGCCAGTTCAAAATTGTAGGTCGATTGTTCGCGTTCATTTTGTAAAAACACATCTGCGTACGTTAAAGGGCCCGTTGGTGTTTGCGTCCAAATGAGATCGTAAACAGAGTCTACATTTTGTAAATACATAGCAAGGCGTTCTAAGCCATAGGTGATTTCACTGGTGACAGGAAAACAATCAATGCCGCCGACTTGTTGGAAATACGTAAATTGAGTGACCTCCATACCGTTGAGCCAAATCTCCCAACCCAATCCCCAAGCGCCCAAAGTGGGGGATTCCCAGTTGTCTTCAACAAAGCGGATGTCGTGGATGTTGGGGTCTAGCCCTAAGTCGTATAACGACTCTAGGTAGAGTTGTTGAACATTGGCTGGAGATGGTTTTTGAACGACTTGAAACTGATAATAATGTTGCAAGCGATTGGGATTTTCGCCGTAACGACCATCGGTGGGTCGTCTGGAGGGCTGGACGTAGGCGCTGTACCAGGCTTCCGGTCCGATGGCTCTTAGAAAGGTTGCGGGGTGAAAGGTGCCTGCGCCCACTTCCATATCTAAGGGTTGAATAATGGCACAACCTTGTTGCGACCAATAATTTTGCAGTCGCAAAATCATGTCTTGGAATGTTAACTGGGTCATGAGGTTGCTCTTCTAATTGTGGTTTTAGTGCGCGATTCCTTCGATTTCAATGAGGGCGCCTTTGGGCAGTTGGCTGACACCGATGGCTGCGCGTGCTGGAAAAGGTTCAGGAACGTATTGAGCCATGATCTCGTTTACTAATCCAAAGTGTTCTAACGATAATAAATAGATTCTCAGTTGAACCACGTGGTGAAAGTTTTTTTCAGCGGCTTGTAAAACGGCGGCCAGATTTTTAAAGACTTGATGAATTTGGGGTTCGATGGCGTCACTGATTAACGCGCCGCTTTGCGGGTCCAATGGAATTTGACCTGAGAGGTAAAGTGTTTCTCCAGATAACACCGCTTGTGAATACGTACCAATGGCCGCGGGCGCTTGATCGGTATGAATGATTTTTTTGTTCATGTTTATTGGCCTTTCATTCGAGTGATTTTGGCAATGGATTGATTTATCCTGAGTCGGCGAATGATGCGTGCGAGCTGGATTCTATCACGAACCGAGACAGTTAGATGCAGTACACTGACTTCCATGTCTTTCTCGGCCATGTTGATGGCGTCTATGTTGGCTTGACAAAGCGCAATGGCATTTGCAACAGAGGCCAGTACGCCTTTTTGATTCAAGACTTCTAGGCGTAAAGAAGCGCTGTATTCAGCGGTTTGTTCCGTATCCCAGTTAACGGTCAGGCATTTTTCTGGGTTATTTTCTTGTTCTCGGGTCATGTTACGGCAGGCATCAACATGTACGATTAACCCTCGACCAGGACTGAGGTACGCCATGATGCTGTCGCCTGGGATCGGGTTACAGCATTTAGCGAACTGCACGACCAAACCTTCGCTGCCTTGAATGGTGAGGGGGGCGCTGATTGGTGTGTGTGTGGGTTCTTCTTGTAATATCAATTGTTGGGCTACGATGGGGGCAATGCGTTTACCCAGGCCAATGTCTTCTAATAATTGGTCTAGGGTCGTGACGCCCACGTTTTTAGCCAAGGCATCGCCGGTTTTTTGAGTGTGTTTTTCGAAGTCAAATCCTTCAGCGGCAAAGGCTTTGTTTAATAACCGTTTGCCAAGCGCAATGGATTCCGCTTGGCGTTGGTTTTTTAAGAAGTGTTTAATCTGTGCTCGGGCCTTACCTGTGACCACGAAATTCAGCCAACTGGCTTGAGGCGTGCTTTGTTCTGAGGTATTGATTTGTACCGACTGACCGTTTTCAAGTGGCGTACTGAGGGGGGCTGGCTGGTCGTCGATGATGGCGGAGATGCAATGGGTGCCAATGTCGGTGTGAATGGCGTAGGCGAAGTCGACCGCGGTTGCGCCTTTGGGTAATTCTAAGATATCGCCTTTGGGAGAAAATAAGAAGACTTCATCGGGAAACAGATCAATTTTAACGTTTTCAATGAACTCTAATGAATTGCCCGCGTTTTTTTGTAAATCCAGTAAGGCCTTTAACCAGGAGCGGGTGCTGATGGGCGCTTCTTGTGGTTCGTTGTCGTTGGTTTTAAGGTGTTTGTATCGCCAGTGGGCGGCAATGCCGTGGTTGGCCATCGCTTCCATCTTTTTGGTGCGAATTTGCACTTCAATTGGCACACCTTCAGGGCCAATCAAGGTGGTATGAATGGATTGGTAATCGTTGGTTTTGGGTAAAGCGATGTAGTCTTTAAAGCGGCCGGGGATGGGTTTGTAAAGATTATGCACTAAGCCTAGGCTGCGATAACAATCATCCAGACTGTTCACGATGATGCGAATGCCGTATACATCCATGATTTGCATGAAAGACTTGCGTTGCAATTTCATTTTTTGATAAATGCTGTATAGGTGTTTTTCTCGGCTTTGGACTTGGCCTTCAATGTGCTGTTCGTCAAGTTGATTGATGATGCTTTGGGTCAGGATTGACATAATTTCAGTGCGGTTGCCGCGCGCTTGTTGCACCGCACGTTGAATGCGCTGGGAGCGCATTGGGTAGAGGGCACGAAAACCTAAGTCTTCAAATTCCACTCGGAAGTCGTTCATGCCCAACCGGTTGGCGATGGGGGCGTAAATTTCCAAGGTTTCGGTGGCAATGCGACGGCGTTTGGCGGCGTTCAAAACACTGAGGGTGCGCATGTTGTGTAATCGATCCGCCAGTTTCACCATGATGACTCGAATGTCTCGAGTCATGGCCAGCATCATTTTCCGGAAGTTCTCCGCTTGAGCGACGGCCTGGGAGGCAAATTCAATGGCAGTGATTTTACTGACCCCGTCGACGATTTCAGACACACTGGGGCTGAATTGTTTGGCAATGGTGCTTTTGGAAATGTTGCAGTCTTCGATGACGTCATGCAGTAATGCGGCGGTCAAGGTCGAGGCATCCATTTGAATGCCAGCTAGAATGTTAGCGACTGAAACTGGGTGGGTGATGTAGGGCTCACCGCTGCGACGGTATTGCCCCTCATGGGCCTCGCGCGCAAAATAGTAAGCATCAATAATGAGCGACTTTTGTTCGTCCGGTAAATAACCAATGTGAGACACCAAGGACGATTGGAGTGGGTCCTGTCGCATGTTCCAAGACCCTAAGGTTTAAACCGTTGAGGTTGTGTTGTCGCTTTCGAGCAGAACCGTTTTATCAATATAGCCTTTGGCAAATTCGCGAAGTGCGACGACTGTGGGCTTGTCGTTATTCCAAGGGACATGTGGGTCTTTGCCATAAACCGCTAATTGACGAGCGCGTTTTGAAGTGACTAAAACCAAATCAAAACGGCTGGATCCAGGGTCAGTTTCAAAGCAGTCATCTTGGGTAATACGAGCCATTTTCTTATCCTTTTTTCAATGATGTGAACCAAAATCACAAGAACTCTCGATTATAGTGCAAAAAAAAAGCCCGTGAAACTCTTTAAGGTTCATTAAGCCTCTTTAAAAGTACTTTAAAACGCGGAATATCGATTTTTTTACTTTTTTATTAACTGTCTGATTTGGAAGGAATTTGCTTTTCTTGTTGCTATCCGGGCAAATTACACGGTAATATGCCCGGATGATGATTGATAGGTCGCTAACGCCCTTATTGGCACAGTCAAAAAAAAGCATTTTTTTGCTGGGCCCTCGCCAGACAGGTAAGTCTACACTTTTTAGGCAGCATCAGGCTGACTTGGTGATTGATCTGTCCCGTGAAGTTGAGTATCTGGCTTTTGCTCAAAATCCCTCTGAATTAGAAAGCCGAATTGCAGGGTCTCAGCCGAAGCTTGTTTTTGTCGACGAGGTTCAGCGCTTACCCAGTTTGCTGAATACCATTCAGCATCTTATTGATTACCATCCAGAACTGCGTTTCTTGCTGACAGGGTCCAGTGCTCGAAAATTGAAAAGAGGGCAAGCCAATTTATTACCTGGCAGGATCCATACGTTTCACATTGGCCCATTGTCTGTTGCGGAATTGGGGTATCAAGTAGATGAAAAAGTGGCTTTAATGACGGGGACGCTTCCAGGTATTTACACGGAAGACTCTGAGCGTGATCGAGAAAAAACATTAACAACCTACAGCGCCACTTATTTAAAAGAAGAAATACAGGCCGAAGCGTTAACCCGAAATGTAGAGGGGTTTGCTCGTTTTCTTTCTATTGCAGCGGCTTCGGTTACGGAATTTTTGGACATGACTAAGCTGGCATCGCAAGCGCAAATCAGCCGGCAGTCAGCTAGTCGGTACTTTGAAATACTTGAAGAAACGTTGATTGTTCATAGAGTGGACAGTTTTGCAAAATCCGTACGCAAACGATTGGTTCAGCATCCGCGGTATTTTTTCTTTGATAATGGTGTTTTGAACGGTTTGCTAAAAAACTTCACGCTCTCAGCCGATCGCATTGGTCGTTTGTTTGACAATCTGTTTTTTTCACAATTAATGTGTTCCGCTCAGGCAAAGGATCTCGACATTAAAGTCAGTGCCTATCGTACTTCGCATGGAGCTGAGGTGGATTTTATTGTTGAGTTAAATAGAGAAATTTGGGCGATTGAATTAAAAGCCTCTCAGAATGTTGGGGCTGCTGATTTGTCAGGGTTGAAAAGTTTTGCTCTCTATCATCAAGCTGCACACCGCTCTTGTGTTGCTTACATGGGGAGTTCTAAGAAAACAATTGATGGTGTGGATGTCTTTCCATGGCAGGAGCTATTAAAAGTCATGGGGCTGTGAGTTGGACCACACCGTGGTTATGTTACGCCAATAACTGCTCTATCAAAGGGCGCAGTGTTTTTGAAGCCGAATGAATATTTAAACGCGAAGCGGTGATGATAGCCTCCAGCTCTTGAACGGCTTGATCAAAATCATCGTTGACGACTAAATGGTCGTATTCTGGGTAATGCGAAATCTCCTCTTGGGCTTCGGAGAGTCGTTGCTGAATGACAGAGTCGCTGTCTTGTTGTCTTTGGTTAAGACGCTTTTTGAGCGTCTCCAAACAAGGGGGGAGAATAAAAATACTTTGGGCTTCGGGGATCAGCTTGCGCACCTGTTGGGCGCCTTGCCAATCAATTTCTAAAATCACATCTTGGCCTTGTTTGAGGCGATCGGTAACCCAGGTTTGTGATGTGCCGTACCAATTGCCGAATACTTCGGCGTGTTCTAAAAACTCACTATTGCCTAACATATCTTGGAAAGCGGCTTGATCAACAAAATGGTAGTTGATGCCATCGGCTTCACCTGGGCGTTTGCTGCGAGTGGTGTGCGAGATCGAGACTTCAATGGCGTCCAGCGTACTGACCAGTTGTTTGATTAAACTGGTTTTTCCTGTTCCAGAGGCAGCTGAAATGATAAACAGGGTTCCACTCATGGTAATCTTCTACTTTGTTAATGTTTCTTTGTTAATGTTTAATTGATTTAAAGTTCAGGATTGTAACGCTGATTGCAGCTACTGTGTAGTTCATCGTATCTCACGGTAACTCATACTCGTTCATAGTTTTTTGTTTAACGGTAAGGATACAGTATGGTTGAGCCTCATCCGGTATTGGTCGACGTTGTTACACGCATTCAACAGCGTAGCCAACAAACACGAAGCGCTTATCTTCGGTTGATGCAGCAAATGGCTTCTGGTGATGTGCAGCGGGGTAAGCTCTCGTGCTCGAACAGCGCTCATGGGGTGGCGGTGTTAAGTGAGGATGAAAAGCAGCGTTTCATTCAACAAGATTGGCAGAATGTCGGCGTGGTGACGGCCTATAACGATATGCTCTCAGCTCATCAGCCTTATCACGATTATCCCGAAAAAATTCGCGAGATATTAAAAGCCCACAACGTCAGCGTTCAGGTAGCAGGCGGTGTGCCGGCGATGTGTGATGGGGTGACCCAAGGGCAGCCGGGCATGGAGCTTTCTTTGTTCAGCCGTGACACCATTGCTCGCAGCACCGCGATTGCCCTGTCTCATCAGATGTTTGATGCAGCGGTCTTACTGGGGATTTGCGATAAAATTGTGCCGGGCTTGTTAATCGGTGCTTTGCAGTTTGGCCATTTGCCGACTGTTTTTCTGCCGTCGGGGCCGATGCCGAGTGGTTTGTCGAATCCTGAAAAAAGTCGAATTCGTCAAGCCTTTGCGGAGGGCAAGGTGGGTGAGTCTGAACTGTTAGACGCTGAAATGCAGTGTTATCACAGTCCAGGTACTTGCACCTTTTACGGTACGGCCAACAGCAATCAGATGTTGATGGAATTTATGGGGCTGCATTTACCGGGGGCGTCTTTTGTGAATCCTGGGACAGCTGAACGTGATGCCTTTACTCAGCAAGCGCTGACGTTATTAGCTCAACAAATGCAGGCGGAGCAGCCGATCCGTTTGTATGAGGTAATTAATGAATACAGCCTGGTCAATGCTGTCGTGGGGTTACTGGCAACGGGCGGTTCGACCAATCATACTTTGCACTTGGTCGCCATCGCTAAAGCGTGTGGTCTGGTACTGACTTGGCAAGATTTTGCGGACCTGGCCCAGGTGGTGCCGCTCATTGTTCGCGTGTATCCCAATGGCGTGGCGGATGTTAATACCTTCCACGAACAAGGTGGCATGGAAACCTGTATGGGTGAATTGTTGTCAGCTGGATTGCTTTTTTCTGATGAGGGGCAGGTAAAAACGGCTTTCGGTATTCCTTTTAGTGAGTATGGGGCGCGTCGAAAACCGGTTGCTGAGAGTAATCCAGTGTTGCGCCCAGTCGCGGCACCGTTTTTGCCAAGCAGCGGCTTACGTGTGGTGTCGGGGAATTTAGGGCAGGCTGTTGTCAAGACCTCGGCGGTGGACCCTGAGTATTGGGCTATTAAAGCGCCGGCTCGTGTGTTTCAAGATCAGGTGTCATTAAAACATGCGTTTCAACAGGGGGAGTTGACGGAGGATTTTGTGGCGGTGGTGCGTTATCAAGGTCCTTGTGCGAATGGGATGCCAGAACTTCATCAGTTGATGCCCATTATGAGCAGCCTGCAGGATCAGGGTATTCGGGTTGCGTTATTGACCGATGGTCGGTTGTCGGGGGCTTCTGGTAAGGTGTTGGCGGCTTTGCACTGCACGCCAGAAGCTTTGCAAGGTGAGGGTTTAGCGCGCATTCATAATGGTGATCTGATTGAGCTGGACGCTGAGCACGGCGTTTTGCATTGTGATGTCCCTGAGGCGGAGTGGCAGCAGCGCATTGTGAGTCATCCCGATCATCTGCAAGCAGCGCCTTTAGGGGTTGGGCGGGATTTGTTTTCAGTTCTGCGCAGTCAATGTTCGGATGCCAGCACAGGTGCGACGACCTTCTGATTCCGTTACAATCAGCCGCCATGATGACTCAAGATTTAGTTTCCGGGCTTAATCAAGCCCAAGCTCAGGCTGTGACCTCTGCCTCGCCGCATTTGTTGGTGTTGGCGGGTGCTGGTAGTGGTAAAACGCGTGTGTTAGTTCATCGTATGGGCTGGCTGATGCAAAAGGGTTTGCAGCCGCATCAAATTATGGCTGTTACCTTTACCAATAAAGCGGCCAGTGAGATGCGCGCTCGTATTGAAGCGCTGATGGGTTATGGCACTCAGGCCATGTGGGTGGGGACGTTCCATGGCATTGCGCACCGTTTGCTGCGCACCCATTGGCAACAAGCTGGGCTGCCGGAACAATTCCAGATTTTAGATTCTGAAGATCAATTGCGTTTGGTGAAGCGGGTGCTGCAAGAGTTGTCGTTGGATGAAGAAAAGTGGCCGGCACGTCAGCAGCAATGGTTTATCAATCAGCAAAAAGACGAAGGCCGTCGTGCGGAACAGGTGCCGCAAGGGCATGATCCGTTTTCGCAAACTCAAGTGCGGATTTATCAGCATTATGAAACCCTGTGTCAACGATCGGGCATGTTGGATTTTGCGGACTTGTTATTACGCGCTAAAGAGTTGTGGATGAAATGCCCGGACTTGTTGGCGCATTACCAGCGCCGGTTTCAGCATGTGTTGGTGGACGAGTTTCAAGACACCAATACGATTCAATACGACTGGTTAAAGTTGTTGGCGGCGGATCAAATCGATGTCACCGTGGTGGGGGACGATGACCAATCCATTTATGGCTGGCGCGGCGCTAAAATTGAAAACATTCACCAGTTTGGGCGTGATTACCAGCCTCATGAAACCGTACGTTTGGAACAAAATTACCGATCGACCGCCTGTATTTTACAAGCCGCCAATGGGGTCATCGCCAACAACGGTGGCCGCTTAGGCAAAGAGTTGTGGACAGACGGCCATAAAGGCGATCCCATTGAGCTGTATGCGGCATTTAATGAATTGGAAGAAGCTCGCTATGTAGCGGAAAAAATTCAAACGTTGGCGGCGGCAGGTCGGTCTTATCAGGACATGGCGATCCTGTATCGTTCTAATGCGCAATCTCGTGTGATGGAAGAAGCGTTGCTCAGAGCGCAATTGCCGTATCGTATTTATGGTGGGTTTCGATTCTTCGAGCGGGCCGAAATTAAAAATACTTTGGCGTATGTCCGTTTAATGCAGTCGCGTCAGGATGATGCGGCGTTTGAGCGAGTGATTAACTTACCCACCCGAGGGGTTGGTGGTAAAACCTTAGATTTGGTGCGTGAACGTGCGCGCACGTTAGAAATTTCGTTGTTTGATGCGGCCCAGCAACTGATTACTGGGGCCGAGCTGCCTTCGAGAGCGCGTTCGGCTTTGGCGGGTTTTATCGATTTGGTCGCAGAGCTGGCGCAATACGCGCAAGACCAGACGTTGTCAGAGGCGGTCGAGTTTGTCATTCAACGCACAGGCTTGGTTGAGCACTATCAAAAGGAAAAGGGTGAAAAAGGTCGAGCCCGCATTGAAAACTTACAAGAATTGGTGACGGCCGCGCGAGAATTTAATGATGTGGCGTCTATTGAGCAGGGCGATGCGGCACAGGGTGCAGCAGAAGGCACTAGAGCCGAGACTCATGCCGCAATAGCCGCTTTCTTGGATCATGCTGCTTTAGAGTCAGGCGATTTACAGGCTGATGCCGATCAAGACTCGGTGCAGTTAATGACGTTACACAGCGCCAAGGGGTTAGAATTTCCAGTGGTGTTTTTGGTGGGCGTGGAAGAAGGCGTGTTTCCCAGTTCGCAATCGATTGATGATGTGTCGCGTCTCGAAGAAGAGCGTCGCTTGTGTTATGTGGGGATCACGCGGGCGATGCAAAAGCTGTTCATCACCCATGCGGAAAGCCGGCGTGTGTATGGCCGCGACAAAATGCACATGCCGTCACGCTTTATCCGTGAAATTCCCGACAATCTGATTGAGGCGGTGCGACCAAAAAGTTTTGTAGCACGCCCGGCGTCGTATCGACAGTCTTCAGCTTCTCAGGCGCCTTATCAAACATCCCCTAAAATGGCGACATCAGCGGTCTCTGAGGGCGGTTTTCAACTGGGTGAAAGGGTGCGGCACAATACCTTTGGTGAAGGCACGATTTTGGGGTTCGAAGGCACGGGGGCTCATGCCCGAGTGCAAGTGAATTTTGTTGGCCAGGGCAGTAAGTGGTTAGTATTACAGTATGCGAAATTAACGTCAGTGAGTGAGTGTTTATGAAAAGACGGGGTTTTGTCGGCAAGTTAGGGGCCGCAGGCGTTGGTTTGGCGGGGGCGGCGACGCTGTCGGGGTGTGGTGAAAATTCGACGGACGACTTAATGGCCAACCCTCTGGAAGAGAAGGTTTCTTGGAAAATGGTGACCTCGTGGCCGAAAAATTTTCCTGGGTTGGGGCGAGCGCCTGAGACGTTGGCTGAGTATGTGGCTGATATGACTAATGGCAATTTCACGATTCAAGTCTATGGGGCCGGGGAGTTTGTGCCGGCGTTGGAAGTCTTTGATGCGGTGTCTCAAGGTACGGTTGCGATGGGGCATTCGTCGGCGTATTACTGGAAGGGCAAGCTGCCAGCCGCTCCGTTTTTTACGTCGGTGCCCTTTGGCTTAACCGCACAAGAGATGAATGGTTGGTTGAGTTATGGTGGTGGGTTAACGTTGTGGCGATCGCTGTATCAGCCGTTTAATTTGATCCCGTTTCCGGGAGGCAATACCGGTGTGCAAATGGCGGGTTGGTTTAACAAACCGATCAATAGCATTGAAGACATCAAAGGCATGAAGATGCGCATCCCCGGATTGGCCGGAGAAGTGTGGAAAGCTTTAGGAGGAGTGCCGGTCACTTTGGCGGGCTCTGAGATTTTCACCGCGTTGCAAACCGGTGCCATCGATGCCACGGAATGGGTTGGGCCATATAACGATTTGGCGTTTGGGTTACACAAAGCGGCGAAATACTATTATTACCCGGGTTGGCATGAGCCCGGAGCGACGCTGGAGTTCATCGTGAACAAAGGTGTGTTTGAGACCTTGCCTGAGCCGTATCAAAAAATATTAGAAGTTGGGATGCGGGCGGTCAATCAATTGATGTTGGATGAGTACACGGCGCGGAATCATGCGGCGCTAGAAGAGTTGATTAACGAGCACGGCGTCGATGTGCGGCCGATGCCGGAGTCGGTTTTGAAAGCCTTACAGGTGGCGTCTGAAGACGTGGTCAAAAATGTTTCGCAGACTAACGATTTGGCTGAGCGTATTTATCAATCCTATCTGTCGTTTCAACGACATTCGCAGTCGTATCACAGTTTGTCGGAATTGGCCTATATGCAAGCGCGAGAAGCGTAATTCGTCCAATGTTAGATGGCGTGGCCACAAGCTCAGCGATCAAAACATGGTGCTGAATCCAGCCATTATTCAAAAGTTTCAGGCGTAATCAGCTCTGAAAACCCAAGAAACCCTGCAAATCTAAGCTTCGCCTTTAGATTTGCAGGGTTTCTTGCTAATCTTAACCATTATGATCATTAATCGACAGTGTGAAACCTTAATCGAAGAGTACCTCAGCTTTTTCCCTTGCGTGGTGTTAGTGGGTGCCCGGCAGACGGGCAAAAGTACGTTACTGAGAAAATATTCCGAAGGGGGCACTCGGCAGTTCTTTGATCTTGAGTTGCGTGCTGATTTTGATCAAATTGATCAAGACTCCGATTTGTTTTTGCAGTTACAACAGGGACCCATTGCGATTGATGAAGCTCAGCTAATGCCGAAGTTGTTTAGTGCGTTGCGAGTGGCAATTGATCGACATCGTGACTCCTATGGACGGTATTTGTTGTCAGGTTCCAGCTCGCCGAGTTTACTGGAAAATATATCGGAGTCGTTGGCGGGTCGCGTGGGTATTATCGAAATTGGTCCGCTTTCTTACAGGGAAATCTGTCTTGGCAGCGAGAGTCGAGCGGGTGATGTAGGGCCTGCTTTGCCCAACTCAAAAGGCGCTGTTGCTGATTTACTGGCGCAAGAAGAGTTAAGTATTCAGGTGTTGGCAAATAACATGAATGCTCATTCAAGCGATGTGTGTCAACAATCGGGTGTACAAGATCATGCTGAGCAACATCTTGTATTGTCCAATCAGTATTGGTTGAACGGAGGCTATCCTGAGCCGTGGATTCGACAGGCCGGACGATTCCCAGCAGTGTGGCGCGAACAGTATTTTAAAACCTATATAGAGCGTGATCTTGCGCGGTTATTTCCGGCCATCAATGGTATTCGGTTTCGGCGATTTATTGAGTTGCTTGCCAATAGCTCTGGCGACATACTCAATTACGCGGCGATGGCGGGAGTGCTTGATGTCTCACAACCTACGATCAAAGATTATGTTCGGATTGCGACGGGTACTTTTTTATGGCGCTTACTTCCCCCTTTTTTGCCGAATACCACTAAGCGCCTGATTAAAAGCCCGCGAGGATATTTTAGAGATTCGGGCTTGTTGCATCACTTGCTTCAAGTCGGCTCGGAAAAACAATTGATGACACATGTGAAGTCAGGAGCTAGCTGGGAAGGTTTGGTGATCCAAAATATTCTATTGTCTTTGGATATGGTCGGCGTGAGTTATCAAGCGTATTTTTACCGGACGGCAAGTGGTGCCGAGGTGGATTTGATTATAGAAAGCAACCTGGGATTGCTGCCGATTGAAATCAAGCACACACAAACAATTCGCTCCAAGCATCTGAGAACCTTGAAGGCGTTTGTTTCTGAGTTTAATTGTCCACTGGGGTTGGTGATTTGTCGTGATAGCAGGGTAAGGCAGTTAACTGAAAATGTTTTTTCAATACCCTTTCATTGGTTGTAAACGTTGGTTTGACACAGTTCAGTGAACACTTCCCGGTGATCCGGTCGATTTCATTAATTCGACCTAAACTGGCAACTTTGAATGATGGTTACATTCTGGCGTTCAACGGCTGATCAACTTCTTGCTAGGGCTGAATAGTTACAAACTGCTTTTATTTAGTATTTCAATCTGGCATCTTTGTTCGTAGGTCAGTTTCAGTTATGCACTTCATTTTTGAATTTAGGCTTTATTAGTATAGGTTATTTTTTTTGAAAGAAGGTGTCCCATAAGCCATTATTATTAGCAAGTATGCTTCCTGGTCCGTCGGCCAGTTTTTCTTGTTCATTAAAGCCAATGCGATTTTTTTCGGCAAAGTCTGTTGAATCGCCACCGGGATCAACTAGGTGGATTTTTATTTTTCCATCGCCCGTTTTTTCAATTTTAATGTTATCCGGTTTCCAGTCCAGCATTGGAATCCAGCCTTGGTTTTTGTTTTTTGCTTCTTGAAGTCGAGCATTTAATTTTGACTGTACCTGTTTGAGGGTCTGTTTAATGGTTTTTTTTTCAGGATCTGAGAAACGTTTTGAGTTATTCAGTTCATCCTCCGATGTAAAGGAGTCTCCGGAGCAGAACTTGGATGTGATGCACAGCATTTTTTTGGAAGGAAGTAGTCTTTGGTTGGTTTCATGACGTTGCCAGTCACCGCTTCTCCCTTCCATTCCCGTGATGGTGCGAAGTTCTGATTTTGGGATATGCAGGTTGACCTTGATGGATTTTTTAGAGTTTTCACCATTAATTTCATTTGCCAGTTCTTTTGCGAAAATTTGAATGGCATCAAAAACAGTTTCTTCTTTTCCATTTTTTCCGTAAATCGCTTTGGGTTCTGCAATTTCATCGGGTATACGAGTGCCGCCATCGAAAGGGATTTTTAAAACAACATTGGAGTTTTCATTGAGATATACCTTTGAAATACTCCCAGTGCCAAGGTGTTTTAATGACATCAATGCAAGACTGTTTTGAATTTCTACACGCTTGAACTGGGGGTCATGTTCGTTGCGAGGTTTATTTTCATTGGTGGGTGGGGTCTTGGCAGTCGGCGTTGAAGCTTGGCTTTTTTGAGGTGTACTGGGTTGCTCTTTAACAGGCGTGCTAGGTGAGGAGCAGAGAGCCGTTGGTTTATTTCCAAGGTTTGGTTTATCAGAAAGCAAACCATCTTCAAGCGATTGAATATTAGATAGAAAACTCTGCCCTGCTGGGTTGCGAAGGCTTTCAGAGGTGCGTCTTCGCTTTACAGGTGTTGGGGAATGGTCGTTTTCTTCCTTCGGCGGTGAAAATAATGGTTGTCTTTTAATTGCAAACAGTTGGGGAGAGTTGGGCGTCATATGCTTTTTGGGGAACGTAAATATTATGGTTATTAATTAACCAGGATTTTAATGTAATTATTTAAATAAAGCACCTCATTATTTTTATAACCCCCAAAAAACTAAAGCGGCTATAAGCCGCTTTAGTTTTCAAAAGAAGGTTTTAACGCCTTATAAAAGACATTACACCGAGTAGTACATTTGGAATTCCACGGGGTGTGTGGTCATGTTTAACATCTCGATTTCTTCTTCTTTCAAACCAATGTAACCGTCGATCATGTCTTTGGTGAAAACATCACCTTGGATTAAGAACTCATGATCTTCTTTTAATGCCGCAATGGCTTGATCAAACGAAGCAGCAACAGTTGGGATGTCCGCAGCTTCTTCGGGTGGCAAACCGTAGAGGTCTTTGTTCATGGGATCCCCTGGATGGATTTTGTTTTTAATGCCATCTAAACCAGCCATTAGCATCGCAGAAAAGGCTAAGTAAGGGTTGGCGGTGGGATCTGGGAAGCGCACTTCAATACGACGCGCTTTCGGGCTGTTGACGTAAGGAATGCGAATTGAGGCCGAACGGTTTCGAGCCGAATAAGCCAGCATTACAGGCGCTTCAAAACCAGGTACCAAACGCTTGTACGAGTTGGTTGAAGCGTTGGTAAAGGCGTTGATCGCACGCGCGTGCTTGATGATGCCGCCGATGTAATAAAGAGCAGCGTCAGACAAACCGGAATAGCCGTCACCGGAGAAAATGTTTTTGCCATCTTTCGAAATGGATTGGTGGCAGTGCATACCGGAACCGTTATCACCGACCAAAGGCTTTGGCATAAAGGTCGCCGTTTTGCCATACGCGTGAGCAACGTTGTGCACGCAGTATTTTAAAATTTGCACTTCATCGGCTTTTTTCACCAATGAATTAAAGGCTACACCGATTTCGTTTTGGCAGGCGGTACCCACTTCATGGTGATGTACTTCGATTTTTAAGCCCATGGATTCCATCGCCGCGCACATGGCTGAACGTAAGTCGTGAGCTGAATCCACTGGTGGCACGGGGAAATAACCGCCTTTAACGCCCGGGCGGTGACCTATGTTGCCGTCTTCGAATACGTCTTTTGAGGCCCAGGCGGCTTCTTCCGAACGGATGCTGTACATGGCGCCAGACATATCGGAGTGCCATTTCACGTCATCAAAAACAAAAAACTCAGGCTCAGGACCAAAAAAAGCGGTGTCACCAATGCCGGTGCTTTTTAGGTAGTCTTCGGCGCGGGATGCAACTGAGCGTGGGTCGCGGCCATAACCTTGCATGGTGCTGGGCTCAACGACGTTGCAGCGCAAGTTCAGGGTGGTGTCGTCGGTGAAGGGGTCAATCACAGCGGTGTCATCGTCGGGCATTAAGATCATGTCGGATTCATTAATGCCTTTCCAGCCAGCAATCGAAGAGCCATCAAACATCTTACCCAGTTCAAAAAATTCGCTATCGACTTCACTGGTGGGAATAGACACGTGTTGTTCTTTACCGCGGGTGTCAGTAAAGCGTAAATCGACCCATCTGACCTCATTCTCTGAGATCATCTGCTGCGTTTTGTTAGACATATAGGACTCCTGATCTATCTAATCAAAGGTTAAAAAAATTCGGGTTGCTATTTGAGTTGCAATGAATGTGCAAGAAGGGTACAGGAAAATGAAAACCAATGCCAAACCAGCCGCCTGCGCACTGCTTTGGTATTAAGGCACCTTTTTGGTGCGTTTCTGGTGCGTTGTTTTTTAGGCGTTTGTTGGGTTAAGCCGATCGATTTTTCAGCGATGTCTGTGATAGAATCCGCGCTCATTATTTTAACCTGTCTGTTGAGCTTCTGTTGTGACTAATTCCCCCGAAAATACCGCCACTCAAAATACCAAGTCGATCCGAAATATTGCGATTATTGCCCACGTAGACCATGGCAAAACCACTTTGGTTGATAAATTATTAAAAGCCGCCGGTCTGCTCAGTGGCAAAGCCTCGGAACATGAACGAGTGATGGACTCCGGTTCTTTGGAGCAGGAGCGTGGCATTACAATTCTGGCTAAAAATACAGCAATTGATTGGCAAGGGCATTTGATTAATATCGTTGATACCCCTGGGCACGCGGATTTCGGTGGTGAGGTGGAGCGGGCGCTTTCGATGGTCGATGGGGTGTTGCTGTTGGTGGATGCCGTGGAAGGGCCCATGCCGCAAACGCGGTTTGTCACCCAAAAAGCCTTTCAAAAAGGCCTGAATCCCATTGTGGTGATCAACAAAATGGATCGACCAAACGCCCGACCCAGCTGGGTGGTTGATCAGATTTTTGATTTGTTTGACCGGTTGGGAGCGACGGAAGAGCAATTGGATTTTCCGGTGGTCTATGCCTCGGCCATGCAAGGGCTTTCAGGCTTGGAAGAAGACGACCTTCAAGAAACTCTCGAACCTTTATTGAACACCATTGTTGAGTCGGTGCCGCCCCCTAAGGTCAATGTGGAAGGTGGCCTGCAAATGCAAATCTCCGCATTGGATTATTCCAGTTATGTGGGGGTCATTGGTATTGGCCGTATTACACGAGGGTTTATTGAGCCGCCTCATATGGTGACGGTTGTGGGGGCGGATGGTAAGCAGCGTAATGCCAAAATCCAGCAAGTGCTGGGGTATTCTGGCTTAGACCGCAATCCTGTGGAGCGAGCTGAAGCGGGTGAAATAGTCTGTATTCACGGCGTCGATGATTTGAAAATTTCCGACACCCTGTGCGATCAAAAGGTTGTCGAACCTTTGCCTGTGTTGACCGTGGATGAGCCAACGGTAACCATGACATTCCAGGTGAACAATTCGCCTTTTGCGGGCCAAGAGGGCGATTATTTGACGTCGCGTCATATCCAAGAGCGATTAGAGCAAGAGCTTCTCCACAATGTGGCCTTGCGGGTCAAACAAATGGACGACCCGGATAAGTTTCAGGTGTCTGGTCGCGGTGAAATGCATTTGTCGGTGTTGATCGAGAACATGCGGCGTGAAGGCTATGAGTTGGGTGTGTCGCGCCCTGAGGTGATCTCCAAAGAAGTGGATGGGGAAATTCACGAACCCTTTGAACAGCTGGCCATTGATATTGAAGAGCAGCACCAAGGGGCGGTGATGGAGCAGCTTGGGTTGCGTCGTGCTGAGTTGAAGAACTTGGTACCGGATAACAGCGGTCGGGTGCGGTTGGATTTTATTGTGCCAGCTCGTGGTTTGATTGGTTTTCGAACGCAGTTTTTAACCCTAACATCGGGCACCGGCATCATGACGCACACCTTTGATCATTATGCTCCTGCTGTTGGCGAAGTCGCTAAGCGGATAAATGGTGTCTTGATTGCGAACGGCCAAGGGAAATCCGTGGCGTTTGCGCTGTTTAATCTGCAAGACCGAGGGCGCTTGTTTATTGATCCGGGTGTGCCGGTTTATGAAGGCATGATCTTGGGTCAGCACAGTCGCAATAATGATTTGGTTGTGAACCCGATGAAAGCTAAGCAGTTGACTAATATTCGTGCGGCCGGATCGGATGAGAACATCTTACTGACACCGCCAATACGTTTTTCTTTGGAGCAGGCGTTGGAGTACATTGAGGATGATGAGTTGGTTGAGGTGACGCCCAAATCCATCCGCTTGCGTAAAAAGCTACTCAAAGAGCATGAGCGTAAACGCCAGTCTCGTTCCAGTTAAGTCGTTAGGCGCGGCTTTTCAACTGGGCTTTGTGCGCTTTTTTGCTGAATCAGTAGCGATGGAACGGATTTATTGACTATTATTACTAATACTGAAGATAGCCAGTAATTACTGGTAATACAGGTATTAACGTAGGTACCAACACAAGGAAGTGCAAATATTGTACACTCTTTATCCCAGCATTAAGCCTTATTCGATTCATACCCTCAAAGTAGACAAGCCACATACGTTGTATGTTGAAGAGTGTGGTAATCCAGATGGGATTCCTGTGTTGTTTTTGCATGGGGGCCCTGGGGCTGGGTGTCAGGCGTATCATCGCAGTTTTTTTGATCCAGATCAGTATCGCATCATTTTGTTTGATCAGCGGGGTTGTGGTCGATCGTTGCCCCATGCGGAGCTTACCCATAATCATACAGGGGCTTTGATGCGCGATATTGAAAAAATCCGCGAGCATTGCAAGGTGGATAAATGGGTGTTGTTTGGCGGTTCTTGGGGGGCCACCTTGGCGTTGGCGTATGCGCAAAGTTTTCCTGAGCGTGTGCAGCACATGATTTTACGCGGTACTTTTTTGTGCCGACAACACGACATTGACTGGTTTTATCGCGATGGCGCTAACCGTTTTTTCCCTGATGCGTGGCAGAAATTTATTAAGCCGTTGGCGGAGAATAAGCGGGACGATGTGGTGAAGGGTTACCATGAATTGTTGACGGGCAGCAATGAGTTGGCTCGAATGGGGGCCGCGAAAGCTTGGGCGGCTTGGGAAGGAGTCTGTGCAACGCTGCGTCCGAACCATACGGTATTAGAGCATTTCACTGAGCCTCATGTAGCATCCAGTTTGGCGTGTATTGAAACGCATTATTTTATGAATAATGGGTTTTTAGAAGAAAACCAATTGTTGGCCAACATGGCGGCAATCAAACACATTCCGGCGATTTTGGTTCATGGGCGTTATGACATGATTTGTCCCATTGAGCAGGCATTTGAGCTGCACGAGCATTGGCCTGAATCTCAGTTGCATATTGTGCGCGAAGCAGGTCATTCCGCCGGCGAGCCGTACATGGTCGATGCTTTGGTGCGGGCAACCGATGAGGTTGCCAAATTGCTCAGCGACGACTAGTGCGCGCCTTATTGCAGCGCGTTCGCTCGGCTTCTGTTACGGTGGCCGGTGAGACCATCGCATCAATCGATCAGGGGCTGTTGGTCTTTGCGGCCTTATTAACAACGGACACGGAGCAGCGCATTGCCCGCATGGCGGAGCGTGTGTTGCAGTATCGGATGTTTGCCGATGAGCAGCAGCGAATGAATTGCAATGTGCAGCAAATTAATGGGGCTGTTCTGGTGGTGTCGCAATTTACTTTGGCGGC
>CAZECE010000078.1:0-42684 GCA_964510525.1 uncultured Pseudomonadales bacterium
ATGCCCACCAACGATGGCTACGGCCTCAGCGGCACCTACTTCAACCAAATGGGCAACACCGCCAATGAGTACTGGAAAGGCACCAAGTTACCCCGCATCGATACCAGCATCGACTTGAACAACACCAGCGGCTATGGTTCGGCCGCCCCCATAGGTACTGGCGAACAGCACTTCACCAGCCGTTGGGACGGTGTCTTCAAACCCGATACCTCTGGCCTCTTTGAACTAAATGCACAGCTGACGGGTAAAGCCCGCATTTGGGTCAATGGCCAGTTGGTACTCGATCAATGGGCGGCCAGCGTCTCGGGTAACTTTATCTCCAGCGCCTTCCAGTTGAAAGCCGGCCAAGACGCGACCGTCCACGTAGAATTTGCAGCGAAAGAGCTAAACTACGATTTTGAACTCAGCTGGCGTCAAAGCACGTCCAGCAGCTTCAAACCCATTGCCCGCGAACACATGGCGACCTGTCGTGGTGAATTCCCCGCGCTCTCACATGGCTTTGCCTATTGCGAGGTCAACAACCAGTTAGTGCTTGATTTCAAACAAAGCATTGAGCCCACCTCGGCCACCGACATCAGCAACTACACCTTAATCGCCGATGGCATTGGCCAGGTGGCGGTCAATGACGCTCTGTTGATTTCCAGTCATGAAGTCTTACTGAAAACCGATCCATTCAACTTAGGCAGCAAAGTCAACGTCACCACCACCAATGTCAGTGAAGACAGCCTGGATATCTATGTACCCAATGCCCAACAACCAGGATTGGTGGCCAACTTCTTCGATCAAAACACCGGAACCGCAGCCGGCAAACTGAAATGGAACACCGGCGGCCTGTTCTCCGGTAACCGCGAGCTGATACCCAATGGTGATTTCAAAGCCGTCTCAGGTAATGTCGACAACGCCGGCAACCTGGATTATGACTGGGCCAACGGCTCACCTGTGGTCAACAGCGAAAGCATGGGCAGCGATGATTTCTCTGTCATTTGGAACGGTTTCATTACACCCACTAAGGTCGATGCCAGCAAACCCGATACCTATTATTTCCGCACCACCTCCAGCGATGGTTCTCGCGTGTACATCAACAGCGATCTCGTGGTCGATAACTGGGGCACCCACAGCACCCAACAAGCCACCAGCAATCCGGTCACGCTTACCGAAAACGAGCCTTACCCCATCCGCGTCGAGTACTTCGAGGCCACCGGCCAAGCCAGCATCAAACTCGAATGGAAACGCCCAGGCGGTACGTGGGAAGTCATCAAAGGCTCTGATGATCCAGGGTACGATCCCAACATTGCTAATTCCGGTAACCCAGCCGCGTTAAATACCTGCGTGGCCAAACCCGAATTCGGCGACTTCCCGATGCAATTGAACCAAGCGGCCGCAGTCTGCGGATCCGACTATGAAATTCATCTGCACTTCTCATCCGAGGTGCCTCAACTCTTATTGACCACAGCGGATGCAACCACCTTTGCCGTGACCCAAAACGGCATCAATAACACTGTGGTCAGCATGGAGCACTTAGATCCAAGCCAGCAAAACATCGTGGTATTGAAAACTCAGGATCCATTAGTGGCCGGCGCGTTACACGAAGTCACCGCACTCGGCCAGACCATCAACTTCTTTAACCCAGCAAAAGATGGCCGTGGCCTGCAACAATTATTCTGGGATCAAATTGAATCCGGCAGCAAAGTACCCGGCGCTTACTTCACCGGCGCCACGCAATCACGCATCTGGCAGCCTCGCTTGTTCAAGACCATTGATGAAAGTATTCCAGGCATAGGAGCAGACGATTTCTCAGCACGCTTCAGCGGTGTCTTCAAAGCACCGAAGGCCTACGATGGCTACAAGTTCCGAGTCACTGTGAACGAAGACCAAGGCTTTCGGTTCTGGGCCGGCGGCATTCTTTGGTTAGACAATTGGGAATCACCCACATCGATGGATTCAGGCCCCGTGGTCTACGAATTTGACGCCACCGATAAGATCAGCCTCACCCAAGGTCAGCAGTTACCCGTACGCATGGATCTGTGGGAAGGTAAAGAAGACACCGAATTTAAAGTTGAGGTGTACATGCCAACCGGTGGTGGCAGCTATGGCTGGCGTCCGCTGTCGTCTCAATACCTGCAAACCTGTCAGGGCTCATTGAACCAAGTCGAAACCCTGACCCCATTCTGTGACGCGCCCAACAAAGTCTTGCTGACCTTCCGCGATCCGATCGTGACCGACAGCGAGAAGAGTGAAGCCACGAACTTGAGCCGTTATATCGTCAATGGCGGTGCTTTCGCACCCACTTTGGCGGCCACCACCAGTCATTCGCGCCAAGTCGAGTTGACCTTGGATACCGCTCTCAATGCCCAAGCGACCCACACCATCGAAGCCTTCGGTCAAAGCTTGGAGATGGCCATGCCACCCGCCAGCGCGCAAGGGCTCTACGCCACCTACTTCAACCAAAAATCCGCCGGCGCGATATACCCCTGGTGGCATCCGTTGGGTGGCTTTAAAGGGTACAGCACCAGCGAAGTCGACAGCATCATGCACCATCATTGGGGTGCCGATCCCATCATCGACAGCGCGGCCTTCGATAACAATCAAATGACCGCACGCTGGAACGGATTGGTCTACATTCCCACCACCGGCGAGCACCAATTCCGCATTCAAGCCCACGCCGGCGTGCGCCTCTGGGTGGACGGCATCTTGTTATCCGAAGAATGGCAAACCGAGCCCACCGAGCGCTGGATTGAAACCGAAGTCGTCACCCTCAGCGAAAACACCATGGTGCCGGTGCGCATCGATTACATCGCGTACCCTGGCGATAACATGATGAAGTTCGAGTGGAAACAACCCGACATCAATAACCTACCCAATATGACTGGCTGGAAACCCTTTACCCAACCGGATATGCGCACCTGCTTGGGCAGCACCGGCACAGCGTTGGATGGCGTTGAAGTGGATCACTTTACGGTCGAGTACGGCGACGGAGATCGTTTCGGTATCACGTGTGCGGCACCCAAAACCATTCGCATCAAAGCCATGGACAAAGACAACGTTGAAATTCCCAACTTCATTGGCAAAGTCTTCTTAGATACCGGCACAGGTATTGGTACCTGGGCGGGCGGGCAAGGCACGCTTGAGAACAATAATGGCGACGGTAAAGCCACATACACCTTCGGCTTACTGGATAACGGCGTTGCCGAACTCACCTTGGATTACACCGAAGGCAGCAACAACGACCACTTCGTTGACGTCACCGTCAAGCACGCCGATGACTTCTCCATTACCGATGATCAATCGCATGACGACTTAATCTTCTCACCAAGAGGGTTCACCATTACCGGCGCGCCCTACAATGGCACCACCAAAACCCCAGCCGGCACCCCCAATGAAGGCGATGGTTATCATATCAAAGCCGGCACTGAAATCGATATTTATGTGACCGCCTACGGCATTGATCCAAATAACGAAAACGCCGAAGAAAGCTGCGACATCATTGAAACCTATGATGGCACCCAGACCGTCGAAGTCCACATGTATAAGAGTATGCCCAATAACAACACACCCGGCGTCGGTAATGTGGCCCCTAATTTTGATGGCAATGCGATCAGCACCAACTCAGGGGCTCCCACTAACCTCAGCTTGAATTTCTCTAACGGTAAAGCGGGCCCATATAAGTTCAGCTACAAAGACGTCGGTCGAGTGAACTTGATCTTCAGTGATAAAGACTTTGAAACCGAAGACAACACCACCAATATTACTGGCAGCACTACACTGACCTCGATTCCCGACAAGTTGGTTGTGGAGGTTGATGGTTACACGCCTGAGGATCCAGTACCTGGCAGCAGCGCCGATTACTCAGTCTTTGGCGTAGCCGGCACCGCATTCACGGTTAACGTGAAAGCTTTAAGCGTCGATCCTGATGGCGCTGGCCCACTGACCGGAGACCTATTACCCAGCTTTGGTCTTGAAGGCGGCGGCACACCTGACAACCACGAAACCGTGCGCCTGAAAACCACGGATCTCGGCTTTGGTGGCAGCGTGCAAGGCGTTCTCAATGAAGTCACGCCGTTCAGCCTCAGCGATGGCGTGTACACCGGCACCTTCAAATACTCCGAAGTCGGCACCATTGAATTGGTGGCCGAGTTAGTCGATGACGACACCCCCGCCGATGGATACATGAAAGTGGGTGTGACTCAAAGCGCGGACATTGTCGGCAAAATTGAAAACGCCAGCGGGGTTGCCACCCAATTAGGCCGCTTCACGCCGCACAGCTTTGATGTCACCACCAACAGCCCGACCTTTGCCTACCCCAACAACGGCGGCACAGGCAGCTGTAACTTTGGTTACTACGATCAAGACATCGAGTACGCCACCTCACCGACCATTACCATTACCGCTAAAAACGCCGATGGTGTCATCACGCAAAACTACCAAGGCAGCTTTGCCACCATGCCCACCAGCTTAACCGCCAGCCACAGCGGCAGCCAAGCACTGACGGGCACCAGTATCCAAGGCAGCTTTACAGTTTCCAGTGACTTTGCCGCAGGCACACCCGGTCAAGCCGAATACACTTTGAGTGGCGCACAAATCGGTTACGCCAAAGGCGCGTCACCCTTAGCACCTGCCAACTTCTCCATCAACTTAAGCACCAGCACCGCTCTGACCGATAGCGATGGCCTCTCCGCCGGCACACCCACATTTGCCACCATCAACAACCCAACCATTGAAATTCGCCACGGTCGTATCACCCTCGATCACGCCTCTGGCGCCGAACTCTATCCATTGGAGATGGTGGTCAACAGCGAATACTTCGACGGTACCGGCTTTGTGATCAACGAGGACGATAACGATTGTCAGCCCAATTTCACGGTCACTCACGATCTAACGAACCCCAACATCTCGCCCAAAGCGTTGACCGCCTCTCCGTTGAACTTCGGATACACAACGTCCGTCACAACATTCACGAACGGTAAAGCCATCATCACCCTGCATGATGAAGCAGACAGCACCAAAGGCCCTGTGGATACCACGGTCACGCCCAATGTCTTCCAGTCAGGTCAAGTGCTGATGAAACTGGATCTGTCAGCCACTCCGCATCTACAGTACGACTTCCGCGGCAATGGCCCAGAAGACCCACAAGGCATCGCCTCCTTCGGCGCCTACCGCGGCATCGATATGTTCATTCACATCAAAGAGAATTATCGATAGTCGGGTTCTTGTCACTCCAAACCATAAAAGTACGTCACCCCAGACCCCAACTGTGCACACAGCAAAGTAAGCACGTCACCCCAGACTTGATCTGGGGTCCAGGGCTGGAGGCACAGAGTGAGACAATTACTCATGCGTCACTTATGAGCACCTACCCCTGGATTCTGAATCAAGTTCAGAATGACGAAATGACGAAAAAGCCAAATAAAAAAGACCGACATATGGGTCGGCCCCTACGGGAACATCATCGACATAACTAGCTTTGAAAAGGTCGCTCTCTTGAATATGTCCCATAAATGTCCTATAAATGCACCATATTGCTTTAAAGGACATTTATAGGACATTGCGAGCATGCCAACCTCTAAAACCATCACCCAACAAGAAGCTGAAATCATCGCGCTTCTGGATAAAAGCCCGGATGGGTTAACCAAAAGCAACATTGCTAAAATACTTACTTTCTCCATACAAAACAAAACTTTACAAAGAAGACTAACCACACTCTCTGAAAGCGGAAAAATTATTAGAAAGGGTAAACTCAAAAATACCCGCTATTACCCACAACAAATACCCCCAAATCAACAACAAGCAACCACTGCATCAGAACAAGCAACAACCGAAAACAAAGGACATTTAAAGGACACTTTGGCACCTATTTTCAGCCAAAAAGCCCGAAAAACACTCCAAACTCTTAAAACTCCCCTCTATGCACGGGAAAAAGTGTCCTATAAGCGTGAATTTCTAGACACTTATGTCCCGAACCAGAGCCAATATGTCCCAGTCAGCCTGCGACAGCGTCTCTTTGACGCAGGCAAACGCATTGATAAGCAACTGGCCGCAGGCACCTACGCCCGACAAATATCGCAACGACTCTTAATTGATTTGTCTTACCATTCGAGTCGCTTAGAGGGCAACACCTATTCCCTGCTTGACACAAAACAACTGATCGAAGAAGGCACTTTTGCCAAAGATAAGGTTCAAGAAGAAACCGTGATGATCATGAACCACAAAGAAGCCATTTTATTCTTGGTAGAAAACGCTCAAGATATTGAGCTGAACAGCCTAACCATTCGCAATGTGCATCATCTGCTGTCTCAAGACTTACTCGGCAACCCCGAAGCCTGCGGTAACATTCGTACCATTGACGTCTCCATAGGCCAATCGACCTATCAACCACTCAATAATCCCCATGTTTTAAAAGAATTGTTTGAATTGATTTTGCTTAAGGCAAAAAAAATCAACGACCCATTCGAACAAAGTTTTTTCTTATTGGCGCATTTATCTTATTTACAAGCGTTTGAAGACGTGAACAAAAGAACGTCGCGTTTAAGCTGCAATATCCCTTTTATTAAACATAATTTGTGCCCTTTAAGTTTTACCGATGTAACGCGAGAGGATTACAGCGCAGCCATTATCACGCTCTATGAGCTGAATGACATAACACCCTTACTGGAACTGTTCACCTGGGCGTACGCTCAGTCTTGCAAACAATACGGCGTAGTAAAACAATCATTAGGAGAAATTGACGCTTTCCGCATTCAATATCGATCACACCGCAAAACCGTGATGGGCCAAATCATCAAAAAAGACCTGCATGGCACCGCAGCCGAAACATGGATTGCAAACTATGGGCAAGAACACAATATTGACGATGTTGAAAAATTCACCGCCATGACACTGGCAGACTTAAGTCAATTACACACAGGCGCCATTATTGGTCTGAATATAACGGAAAGGCAGTTTGAGGAGTGGCTGGCGGGTAGAGAGTAATGTCCGATTCGATATTGCGAACCGCGTTATTTCCATTACACTTATTTCGATTGCACGGGACTCTGTCACGTTTTTTCATGGAAATTCCGTGGCAGAGTCCATAAAACACCCTCAATCTAAAAAACATCCTATGTATCAACGAGTTATAAATTTCGACCCCTACATTGATCACAAGTCTTTATTTTTATTAGGGCCCAGACAAGCAGGGAAATCGACGTTATTACGCCAACGCTTCCCCAAGGCTCAATACATAGACCTGCTTAACACAGATGTTTTTCGCACACTTTTATCAACCCCTGAGCAACTACGAGAAAGAGTCAGTCCGGGTGAGTTGGTGATCATCGATGAAATTCAAAAGCTGCCCACACTGCTGAATGAAGTGCAGTGGCTCATCGACAACAAAGACTGTCGTTTTTTATTAACCGGCAGCAGCGCGCGCAAACTCAAGCGAGGCAACGCGAACTTACTCGGTGGCCGCGCGCTGTTTTTTCACCTCTATCCACTGACCAGCCATGAGATCGGCTACGACAACCTATCCCGTTTACTGGAAGTCGGCGGCTTACCAGGTATTGTAGATTCCCCAATCGCTTGGGAAGAATTAAAAGCGTACGTTGGCGCTTATTTAAGAGAAGAGATCCAAGCCGAGGCCTTAACTCGATCCATTGAAAATTTTTCCCGTTTTTTGGATATAGCCATCCACTTTAATGCCGAACAAATTAACTACACCAAAATTGGCAACGACGCGGAAGTGCCGCCACGAACGATCAAAGATTACGTCAAAATTTTAGAAGACACCCTGATCATTCATGTATTGCCTCCTTTTAAACGAGGCTCTCGTCGCAAAACAGCGTCCATGGAAAAGATTTATTTTTTTGATATCGGTGTCGCTCACGCCATGGCAAGACGCCAAAGCATTCAACCCGGCACTCCGGAATACGGTAAAACCTTTGAGCATTTTGTTTTTTTAGAATTACAAGCCGCAAAAGAATATCAACGCAAAGAGGTAGCCCTGAGTTTCTGGCGCACCCATTCTAATTTGGAAGTGGATTTTATCGTCGATGATCGCATTGCCATTGAGGTGAAAGGCACGGGTAAAGTCTCTTCCCAAGATACCAAACCGCTGCTCGCCTTAGATGAAGAAATAAAACTGGAGCGCAAAATCATTGTATGCAATGAGAAGGCCTATCGCACCACAGAAACCGGGATCGAGATTATGCCTATTTCTCTTTTCTGTGAGCAGCTATGGGAAGAGGACTTGTTGGGCGGTTAACAAATTGGGTAACTACAAATACAGACTCTAGCGGGCTGGGTTTTCAAATGATTTTCAGTTTTTGAGTGAAAACTGCTACAGTTTTTAAAGTAATACGATTATTTCAAACCGCCGAGCTCATTCAACACGTCACCCCAAACTTGATTTGGGGTCCAGGGAACGAAACCACTCAACAGGGATGACATGGAATACTCAAAAAACAGTGCCAAATTTAAAGTCATGCGTTCTTACCCCTGGATGCCCGATCAAGTCGGGCATGACGATCTTGCAACTGCATTGCAATAATCCAGCATGTTATGAATACCCATACAAACGACGATGGTAGTAATAACTCAGGCAACAAAAAAGGCAACAACAACGGCCCCGAACTCGCCCTGATCATCCCGACGTTCAACGAGGCCAATAACATCGAGCCCCTGCTCAAACGCCTCACCCCAGCCCTCGACGGCATCGATTGGGAAATCCTCTTCATCGACGACAACTCCCCCGACCACACCGCCGATACCCTTCAACAACTAAGCCAACAAGATCGACGCATTCGCTGCATTAAACGCTTGAACCGTCGCGGACTATCTTCCGCCTGCATCGAAGGGTTCCTCGCCAGCCAAGCGCCTTTTGTCGCGGTGATGGACGCCGACCTACAACACGATGAACGCTTGCTGCCCCAAATGCTCGACGCCCTGAAAAACGACACCGCCGACCTCACCGTCGCCAGCCGATTTATGGATAACGCCAGCATCGGCGCCCTCTCCAAACCCAGAGCCACACTCAGCCGACTCGCCAACCAACTCAGTCGCCTCCTCAAGATCCACACCTTAAGCGACCCGATGAGCGGTTTTTTTGCGTTTAAACGCAGCGCACTGCAAGACAATTTTCAACATCTCTACGGCCAAGGCTTTAAAATTTTAGTGGACCTTGTCAGCGCCTCTAAACACCCGCTGCGTATCCAAGAATTCCCTTACACCATGCGCGCTCGCCACGCTGGGAGCAGCAAACTGGACGCCATGATGGTGGCGCAGTATTTACAAATGCTGTTCGTCAAACTCACCCACGGCCTGATCCCGATTACCTTCTTGTTGTTTGTGTTAGTCGGCTTAAGCGGCGTCGGCGTACACCTGGGCGTTTTAGCGTCGCTCAAAGCCTTTGGCCTGACGCACTTTACTCTGGCGCAAAGCATCGCAACCTTCACCGCGATGACCACCAATTTCTTACTCAACAACATCATCACCTACCGCGATCAACGCTTACAGGGGCTGTCATTGCTGTTTGGCTTGATGAGCTTTTACATCGTCTGCAGCATCGGTGCCCTGATCAACATCAGCTTTGCCAGCTTACTGGTCAAGCACAGCTTCTCTTGGCTGTTCGCCGGCGCCACGGGCGCTGTCGTTGGCGCCGTCTGGAACTATACTATGTCATCGATCTTTACTTGGACGCGCACAAATCGATGAAAACAAACGCAGCCGTTAACTCGCTGCATTCAAAACTGCTGATCGCCGCCGCTTTGCTGATTCCCGCTTGCTGGATTTATTGGGAAGGCTTGGGCTATGGCTTTATTGAAATTGACGATGGCGGTCAGGTCTATGAAAACCCCAATGTACAAGCACTGACGCTGCAAAACATCTGGGCGATCTTCACCACACCCGTGGTCGGCATGTATCAGCCTCTGACCACCTTCATCAATGCACTGCTGATCGCGCTCTTTGGCAAAACCGCCACCGCGCTCAACACCCTAGGGCTGTTACTGCATCTCGCCAACACAGTATTGTATTTCTTAATTGCCCAACACCTGTTTCAAGACCGCACCAAAGGTTTACTCATTGCCTTACTGCTGTCTGTCCACCCACTGATGGTCGAATCCGTGATGTGGATCTCCACTCTCAGCACCTTGTGGTTCACATTCTTTTTTCTCTGCGCGTTTTGGTGTTATCTGCAATACATCGATCAACAGGCTCTAAAACTCTATGCTCTCAGTGTGTTGTATTTTTTCTTAGGCGCGCTGTGTAAAGTACAGATCGTTCCCCTCGTCGGCGTGCTGATCCTAACCGACCTGCTTGTTCGTCAAACCAAATCCGCACACCCAACGCAATTCATTAAACAATTCATTAAACAATTCATTAAACAATGGGCGCTCGAAAAACTGCCTTTCATTATCATCGCCATCGCCTTCTTGGCCGTGGCCCTGTTTTTTCGAGGCGGAGAAAGCGGTTTCCCAGGATATGATTATGATCCGAGACTGCTGTTCCCCGCACAACTGATCTGGTACCCCTTTAAGTTACTGGCCCCTCTGCAACTGGGCATTCAATACGATTGGCCAGAACACCTGTGGAGTCTGTTCACTTACCTAAGCTACGCATTGATGCCCTTAGCCGTCCTGACGCTGTGGTTGTTCCGACACAACAAACTGTTTTTGTTTGGCAGCTTATTTTACCTCGGCAATATTCTTTTACACACCACCCCCTTCACGCAGTTCTTAGGGCCTTATGCGGATCGCTACGCTTACCTCTCCAGCTTTGGCGTGTGGATTGCGCTGTTCAGTTTACTGCCCAGCACGCTGTTGAACAAAACCTTATGGCTGTTTGGACTGATCATCATGGGCTTCGCTTTACTCGCCAAACAACAACGCAGTACTTGGCAAGACACCATTTCCGTGTGGAGCCATAACCTCAGCCACCAATCCGCGACGTTTTCCTATGGCATGCGCGGCGCGCTCTATTTCAAGCAAGGCCTGTTACCCGAAGCCAAAGCCGATTTCCAAATCGTCGCCGACAACCCAGATACACGACTCGACCCGGCCAAATACGCCTACCTCTATACCCAGCTGGGCATTTTAGTAGCCGATGAGAACCCTGAAAAAGCCGAAGACTATTTCAACAAGGTCATTGCGTATGAGAAAACCGCACCGACCTATGGCAACCTCGCAATGATATCGCTCCGCTTAAACAAACCGGAAGCCGCTGAACAAGCGTATAAAACCGCACTCACGATCGACCCCAATCACCTCGACAGCCTCAACGGTTTAAGCAATCTGTATTTTACCAAACAACGTTTCGATGACATGATTCCACTGCTCTCAGCCATCATTGAGCTGACCCCTAAAGACACCATGCCCCTCAAAAAGCGAGCCTTTATTTACGCACAACAAGGCAACCACCAAGGTGCCCAGCAAGATGTCAATCAAGTGATACAACAACTCAAACAACAAGGCCTACCCACCCAAGACCCCATGCTGATGCAAATTCAGCGCATGATACAAACGAGGTTAAAACCATGACCTCACGCACACCAACCTCCTTGCAGCACAACAATAACAGCTTCAAATACATCAAAAACAACTTCAAGCACACCAAGCACACTTTCAAACAGACCTTGCAACGCGTTTTAGAAAACGGCACCACACACGCACTATCAGAAGCGGCCTTTCCCGCTTATGCCCACACCAACCCTCTGATCGATTGGTTGTTCTGGCAACGGCTGAAAATCGCAGAACAGTTTTTTCTGAACTCGAAAACCAGCGGCAACCTATTGGATTTTGGCTGTGGTTCTGGTGTGTTTTGCCATCTCATGCAAAACCAAGCGTTTGAGATCACGGGTCTCGACATCGACTTAAGCCCACTCAATACCCTCAAGGCACACATTGCGTTTGATGAACACATACGTTGGTTAGAAGGAGATTTAACACATCCGACATTGAAGCCAAACACCTTCGATGCCATTACCGCCCTGGATGTGTTAGAACACGCTGATGATCTCGACAACGCCTTACGCCGCTTTAAAATCTTGTTAAAACCCGGCGGCTGTTTGATTGTTTCCGGCCCCACTGAAAATTGGCTATACCAAATAGGTCGCAAACTGGCCGGCAAAGAGTTTCACGGCGAGTACCACCACACCAACATCGCCAAGATCAAAACCTTGACGGCCAAACACTTTCAGATCACCCAACACAAACGCCTGGTGGCGCCCTTTACATTGTTTGAAATCTTTATGGCGGTGAAAGCATGAAGATTTCGAGCAACACCCAACATTTCATCGTGATCAGCACTCTTATTGCGATTTATCTGTTCGGGGCGTTTTTGCGCATGGAAGACTACCCCGCCTGGCAAAGCATGCCTGAGGTGTATCAGCAAGACGGCGAATTCAAGATGGCAAACTTCGACAGCTATTACTACTTAATCGCCGCCAAAGATCTGATGACAGATAACTACGATAGCCTAGACGAACAACGCCACTTACCCCGAGGCAAAAACCGCCCCAGCATTCCACCGCTCTCTTCAAGCCTGGCCGCCATAATAGCTAAAATCTCCGGATTACCAATCGACCGAATCGCAATTGTTATGCCGGTGATCTTCGCACCCCTGTTGGCGTTTGTCGTCTATGGTATGGCACGCGGGCTCAATCTCTATCGACGCTACGCTCTATTGGCCGGGCTGCTGGCCATCGTTTCTTATACCTATGTGGTGCGCAGCCGTATTGGTGTCTTTGATACCGATTGTTTGAATGTGGTCTGGGTGTGTCTTAATGCCTGGCTGGCCAGCCGAGCATTGAATTCCAATCATCGCCTGAATGCAATCGCCTTAGGTGCCTTGATCATCAGCACTCTGTTATTTGCGCTCTGGTGGAACACCGCCGTGTTCGTCGCCGTGCTCTCTGGCTTAATGCCTCTTACCATCATTATGTGTCAACAATGGCTTAAACACAGAAAAGCATTCAAACAAAAACATCAGCCACTATTGATTATTCTAAGCAGCCTCTGGCTGCTCACGTTCGCCAGCTTTCACCAGCAAATGTTCACTTACCTGAATTTTTTACTCGGCTTAAATCACAGCGTGTTCCCGTTATTAGGAGACGTCACCGAACTCACAGCGGCCAGCCCCCTTCGCTTCATTAATGACACCACCGGCAGTTTTTTACTTATGTTGTTGGCCTTGATCGGCTTGGTGGGTTTGGCGGCAAAAAACGGTGTCCGACTGTGGGTGTATGGGATGCCGATCGGCTTGTGCTTTGCGCCTCTGGTGGCCGGCAATCGGTTTATGATTTTCTCCGCGCCCATCTTAGCCTTAGGTGCCGCCTACAGTTTGCAACAACTCAGCCAGTTCAAGCCCTACCAATTAGCCGTGACTGATAAGGCCAAGCAACTCAACGGCCTATTAATAATAGCGATGACGATGATTGGAGTGGAGGCCAATTACGAACGCCTGACGTTGAAGCTGACCAAGCCGGCCGTTGAAGATCACCGCATTGCCATGCAGGGTTTAAAGGGCAGCTTATCAAAAACCGATGAGCCTGAAGCGGCCATTTGGACCAGTTGGCCGCTCGGTTATCAAGTGCATTATTACTTAAATCGCGCGACCTTTGCCGATGGTGAATTTGATGATGGTGGCGAGACGCTGTTTTATCTGTATTTACCACTCGCCAGCGACAACCTGACCTTCAGTGCGAACTTTATGAAATTTTACGCCACGCAGGACATTCGCAGCCTGTACCCGTTATTTGAATCACCGATCGACGCCATTGAACTATTACAACAGGTGTTACAACACCCGCCCGAGCACAGCAAACGGATCTTAGCGCGGGGCTTACGCAAAGGGGAGATCCCCACCTCTGACACCCTCACCAACGCCGAAGATTGGCTAAGATTTTTATACCCTCAAACCCCGCGTCCACTGTACTTATTCCTGCATGAACGCATGATCCGCACCGTCTTTTGGTTCAAACAAGGCAACCTGGATTTACGTACCGGCGAGACAATTGGGTTACCGTTTTATTTATGGTTTCACGATCTCAAAGCACAAGGCCCGATACTGCAAAACGACGAAGTGATGATTAACACCACCCTGGGCGTCGCCCAACACAACAGCGGCACCACCCATTCGTTTGCACATATCGGGGCGTGCCAAAACGGGCAATGCCAGCAGACCGATTACAAAATGCCACCCGCGATGCGCCCGCAATACCAAGACTCCGAACGCTTTGTGTTTGAGTGGCACCCGCAACGCGGTTATGGCGCGGCGATGTCAAACGAAATCGCCCGCTCGACCTTCAATCGACTATTCTTAAGAGAAGAAACCACACCCTATTTTGAATTACTAGAAGCGAACACGCCGCAATACCAACTCTGGCGCATTCGTGGGAATGTGTATCCGTGATTGGAAATACATACACGTAACATCAGAAACTTCATGCTGCCAATGGCGGTTTCCCTGCAGGGGTATTGACATTAACATGAGTGACTAAAGTAACACCAAGAGCACTGAACACATCTAGAATTTTATGTAATCGAGTGACAGAGATATTGTGGTATTCATTCCGCTCATCTCGAGAGACTTGAGACTGATCCACGGCCAGCTTCTCAGCGAGCGCTGATTGCGATAATCCAAGGTATATGCGTACCCCAATCAACGTTCGCCCGATTCCGTGCAGATTATTCAGAACATCAAAATCACCACGCTTTAATCTTTCATAGTTATCGATATCATCAACAAGCTGCTGATGAAATGAAAGCAGTGGGTCTGTAAGACGCTTAATTTGCTCAGCAGATAACCCCTCTTTTCCAAGATCGGCCTTTTGGTCTTCAATCCGTTTCCGCTCCACTTTCATACGGGAGACAGCTTCTTGATATTCATCTTCATTTCTAATCATATCGTGCACTCCTTTATGATTTTGACAATACCCCTTGCCCTATGAGCTCGGCGTGATTTTCTAAAAGCAGCGGGGAAATCAAGTTCGTTGCCAAATTCATCCAAAATACCGCAACCTTGGCCATAATGTGGGTAAAGCTCAACGCGGTATTGGTGCCACATGGGCAACTGTTTTTTATCTCCGAAATAGGGCTTCCTGTTTTTGTGGTCCCAAGTCCAAACTTTATGCGGGTCACGAAGATTCAACTCACGCTCTAAATCACCATTGGCAAGCATCAGTTTGTCGCAAACGAAATAACCATCAATATCATTCGGATGCTCTTTATCTTCAGCAAAAGAACCATCAGCAAAAATGTCCGTAATGCCAACACCCCACAGCTGCTGCACCATAATTTCCAAATTATTGACTAAATGAAGCCGCCATTCAGCATCCCAACCTGGATAAATGGCGCTTCCTTTTACCAGTATCGACTCTCGCAATTCAGGAAAAGTGGCTTCGTAATCTCCAGAAGGCAAAAAACCATCTGAATCAAATTGCTCTGGTATGGTCATAACCCGCTCTATTTGATTTAAATCATACTTATTAAAAAAATCATACCTAACATAATACTCAACAATGACATTTAAGTCACGAAAGTGTTTGACAGAACACCCACACACAAACCTGTTTTGGACTATTATTACCTGAAGAAACAATGATTTATTTAAACAATCATCAATAAAACAAATGCTCCCATGGCACTCAATCAGGTTCAGACTAAACAGCCTAAAAAACACGTCATGCTGAACTTGATTCAGCATCCAGGGGTAAGCACGCCTAACAACCTGTCACACAAAACCCCACCCCGTGCCTCCAGCCCTGGATTCCGCATCACGTGCGGAATGACGACTCCGATCATACGAAGAAAAACCGCCTACTCTTCTCAACCAACAAACATTAATCAACCACCAAAACTTAAAAAGAACGTCATGCTGAACTTGATTCAGCATCCAGGGGTAAGCACGCCTAACAACCTGTCACACAAAACCCCACCCCGTGCCTCCAGCTCTGCATTCCGCATCACGTGCGGAATGACGCCCACCATAACTCTAAGGGTAAACGTGCAATCATGATCCAAGACAAAAAAATTGCGGTCATCATCCCCTGCTACAAAGCAGCGATGCACATTGCGCAAGTCATTCAAACGCTCCCGGCCACCCTGGACCACATCTTAATAATCGATGACGCCTGCCCTGAGCGCAGTGGCCAAGTTGCGAAAGAGTATTTGGATCACCGTGGTGAGATCATCCGACACGGCAAAAACCAAGGCGTGGGCGGTGCCATGATCACAGGCTACGAACGCGCCCTCGCCCTCGAAGCCGACATCATCATTAAAATGGACGGCGACGATCAGATGGACAGCCACTACCTCCCCACCCTAATCGAACCTCTCCTCAACGGCGAAGCCACCTACACCAAAGGCAATCGGTTTTATGATTTAGAAAAACTCAAAGAAATGCCAAAAAGCCGTTTGTTCGGCAACAGCTTTTTATCGTTTTTAGTAAAACTGGTTTCCGGCTATTGGAACCTGATGGACCCCACCAATGGGTACACCGCGATTACCCGAGAGACCTTAGCGCAACTGCCGTTACGCCGCATCGCCAAGCGTTATTTTTTCGAAACCGACATGTTGATTCACCTCAACATTTACCGCCAAGTCGTCAAAGACATCCCGATCCCGGCACGTTACCTCAACGAACACAGCAATCTACGCATTTGGAGCATCATCAAAGATTTTCCACCGAAACTGATCAAAGGGCTGATGCGTCGGATTTTTTATCGTTACTATTTATACGACTTTAATATGGCCTCGATCTATCTGTTGCTGGCCTTACCCCTACTCACCTTCGGCACCGGCTTCGGCACCTACCACTGGATCTTCGGCTCGCTGCAAGACACCCTAAACTCCGCCGGCACCGTGATGCTCTCCGCCCTTCCCATTATTTTAGGGATGCAATTTTTATTGCAAGCCATTGATATCGATATTCGCAGCGTGCCAACAAACAAATAGCATCAACTCCAAAGAGCGGCCAGCGGCACGGCATAAAGATTCTCCCCAAACCCTGTTGTATGATCACCATCGTAAAGCAACACACCCATTTTAAATCGCTCTCCGGAAACATTTTGAAACCGTTTTAAGCCTTGAAAATCTTTAGCTGATAAAGTCGATGCTGCTTTAACTTCAATAGCAAAACAATCACCCACCGCATTTTCAATCACAATATCGACTTCCATTTTGTCTTTATCTCGATAATGATAAAAACGCATCGGCTCATCCATCCAAGTAGCTTGTTTACGCAACTCGTTATACACAAAGGATTCTAAAAGCGACCCAAAGTCTTCAAGCTGACTCAATAAACGATCACGATTAAGGCCACGAACAGCACACAACAACCCCGTATCAATAGAATGCAGCTTAGGTGTTTTAACCAAACGTTTATACTCGTTTGAATGCCATGCAGGCAGCTGCTCAACTAAAAATAACTGCTCGAGTAACGCCATGTATTTTTTAATGGTCTGCTTGTTAAGCCCAACTTTACTGCCCAATTCGGCAAGGTTCACCAACTTACCTGCATAAAATGCCGTAAGCTTGAGTAGCTTACCCATCAAATCAGGGTGATCAATATGAGACAAATCCTGAATATCCCGCTGAATCAGCGTATTCAAGTACTCTCGATACCACGCTTGAGATCGACGCTCGCTGACACGCTCTAATGGCTCCGGAAAGCAACCTGTCAGTAACCGCTTGATCAAATGCTCTCGTATTCGAACGGTATCCGTTTGAGGCGATTGTTGTGCCGCCAACAACGATAAAAAAGTCGGCTGTTTACCGACAATTTCACATTCAGACAACGGCATTAAACGAACCGATTCCATTCGCCCTGCAAGCGAATCGGACAATCTAGGCAGCAACAATGCATTTGCAGACCCCGTCATTAAAAAACGCCCGGGAGTGCGCTGCTCATCAACCGCTTGTTTAATAGAAACAAACAACTCCGGCAAGCGCTGCACTTCGTCCAAAGCAATACGAGTCGGCGGTAAATGACGAATAAACCCGACGGGATCCGCCTGAGCCAGCTCAAACTGAGCCTGATCATCTAAAGTAATGTAGGTCCAATCCTCTGCCCCCATTTCCGCTATCAAGTTCTTAACCAAGGTGGTTTTTCCTGCCTGGCGCGGCCCCATGATAAAAACCACGGGCGTATCACTCAACGCCTCTTTAACCTGTTGCTCTGCATAACGAGGGTACATGACATAATATCCAATTTAATCAATACGTTACTTTCGTCTAATCGTTATTCTAGTAGCGTCCAATCGTTATTACAACACCGTCCAATCGTTACTGAGGCAGCGTCTGATCGTCAATGATTCGAAAAACCAACCCCATTAACCCCACCTAAAACAACAAATTCACCCAAAACGCCCACCTTGATTCCTCTCAATGTAGAGAGTATTATTCGTTCAATTTTGACACTCAGTCATTGAACAAAGCCGAATAAAAACAATTCCATAAACCAACATAAAAAAAGAGCCTAAAATGAATTTCTTTTCACTTACTCTCATTTTGCTTGCCCCCCCAAACTCAAACAGCGCAACAGGCTCTTCAACAACCATAGGTCCGCAATCCAGAATCACACAGGAAAAAAATCTAAGAGAAGCATCCTCTTTCATAAGCCAAGGGAGTAAAAGGGATACATTACAAAACATCGAAAACGTGTTCAGTAAAGAGAATGACTCTCCCAGCGACACATCAGCGGTACAAACAACCGCACCCGCCCAAAACACCGCAACAGGCTCTTCTCCAACCAAAGATCAACAACCCGGAAACACACAGAAAAAACATCTAAGAGAGCAATCCCTCAAGGATATCGAAGATCTGTTGAAAGATAATCTGCCCTCGGTAAAACCCAGCGACACATCAGGAGCACCAACAGCCGCATCCGCCCAAAACACCGCAACACAGCCAACCCAAACCGCGACCTTACAACGCAAGATCACCCAAAACGCGCATTTAAAAAATCATTTACGAGGCCATTTCATAACAGGCCAAGCCCATCAACTCGGGCAGACTGATCTACGCCGACTGAACCACATCACACTCCCCGGCTCTGAGATGCCATCCGATGGCCCTGATTCTGCAAGCCCAACTAGAGCACCAATGTTTTCGCCAACGTTCAGCTTCGCATCAGAAATGCCATCCGATCAATCCAGCGAGACACCCAGCAGCTCACCCAGCACATTGCCTACTGAAACCCCATCCCACAACCCAACTGAAAATCATTCGGCAACCCCCAGTAACACACCAAGCTCAACACCAACCGACACAAAAAGCGCGACACCCAGCGCTCACCAGAGCGATAGCCCCTCCAAAGGTCCAAGCAACGCCCCTTCATCGAGCCACACATCATCACCCAGCAACACACCATCACAAAAACCAAGCCCGATAACCACAGAACCTTCAACGACAATACCTTCAACGACAATACCTTCAACGGCATCGCCTTCAACAACAGCCCCAACAACAGGGCAAGCTACCTCTGAAAACCCCTCTGCCGTACCAAGCTTTGAATCACTGCCACCGAGCTGGCGCCCCTCAAATTGGCCTTCTGCTGCAACCAATGAAAAAACATCAGAACCGTCAATGACAAAACCGACAACAACAGCGCCAACCAAAGCCTCAACAAAAACCCCCACCCTGCAACCAACGAGCGAGCAAACGGCTAGGCCAACTCAAAACAGCGAAACTCATAACAACAACGGCAGACAAGGCCTTAAACCAGGAGCTATTGCAGGAATCGTCATTGCCGGCGTGATCGCATCAGGAATTTCGGCCGCCATTGGAGCAAGACTGACAATCGCCCACTATAATCGACAAGCCGACCAAGAGGCCGGTTAAGCATTCACGCTCAAAGCGCGCTAATTCTTACTTTGAAGCTTCGATGCCGTCCAAAACCCCATAAAGTAGGCTGCTAGAAGCCCAACAATAACAGGGTTTTCTTTAACGAACGTAGCCCACTTTGAGCTTTGAGTTGAATCGGTGGCGGTTAAATGACTGCCCTGAGTGGATAATGAGTTGGGAAGATCAACTGTTGCCCCAACCAGTGGATCGGCATCCGTTGAATGTTGAGAATCCCCCATTGAATGTTGAGAAGAAGAGCTGCTTTCACTTCGCTCTCGAATCCCTAAAAACAACTGCTCAATCCGTTTAACTTGTTCACTGATCACAGCTTCCTTGCCTTGATCAATCATTTCAAAAACCTCCCCAACGGTGAGATTGAAAGCCTCATACTCCGGCAAGACCGATACCTCTACATCGCAACGCGACGCCACATCTCTCAACGTTAAATCCTGAACGGTTTCAGCATGATCAAAATCAACCTCACTGGGTAATTTTTTAAGCTCATACAACGCCCCTAAAAAATCACCTGCCTTGGCAGATTTGACAGCACTTCCAAAACACCTCACCAATGCACCAACACTGGGGCCAACAAAAGGAATGGCATTCACAACGACCTCTCCTCCGGTAAGCGCTGTTTTCGCCAATCGGGCAACACGCATACGCTTACCAATCGTAATCATGGTGTCTATCAACTCTTCTTGCGTCGTTTCAAGTTCGTTTTGCTTTTCTGTCAGCTGATGCAGTTTTTTAGAAAACAGATCCGCTTGTTGTTGAAAATTTTCAATGCAATGCGATAACCGATCATTCACGCTAGATAAAGCAACAAACAGCTTTGCTTGGTTTTCTTCCAAATAATTAAGGCGCTGATCAACCTCGTGGTTTTTAAAAATTTGTTCTAACTTCCAGATCAGATCATTCGTCGTTTTTTGGTCGAATAACGCCGCATTTCCACACCACTTAACCAGGGAATACAACGCCATTAGATCATTCGGCTTATCTTGAAAACGATGGGAGACGTCACAAATTAATCCATAAAGTTCATCAACAAAGTGAGTGCTGAGCAGCACTCCGGCGGCGCAGGCATGGTCCATCAAATACATTGCCCGCACGACATCCTCAAAGGTTTGGCTCTGTGCTCTAAACTGCCCCAGAAGCGCCGTCACATCACCCAATGTCAACACACCCTGCTTAACCAACATCACTTCGTATTGAAACTGAAGATCACTGGGCTTTTGAGGCACATACAGATTATCCAAAATCTCCTGTAACTCACCCGGATGACCGCATTCAACCCATGATTGCATCACATCAGATAACTCAAACAAGCCCTCTTGATACACCACAGGCCAGGCCATACCATCAATATCCATAGCATTCTGAGTTAAATCAGTAATTTGATTGAGCGACAGCATCTTAGAGGGAAGCTGCTTAAATTTCGCGTCACGCAAAGCGGAGGCAAGTGATTCAAAACGCCGCTGCTGCGTTTTGCTCATACCCTCCCCCTCTAGACTTGAAGGACCTATGCGTGAGCGACCTATGCTTAATGAGCCAATAAAAGCCTGTTCAAAAACCCCCAAAGGATTATCTTTTACAGACAGGGTTTCTAGGGAGTGCAACGCAGAAAACTTGAAGGATAGCGTCTTTAATTCGTTATTCCTTAGAGACAAGACTTTCAGGTTTTGAAGTTGAAAAAGACTCTTCGGCAACGCACACAGTGCATTATTTTTAAGATCCACTTTTTCCAACGCTGATAACTGGCTGAAGGTTTCAGGCGGCAACTGTTTAATACCCAAGTCACTTAAAGAGAGCGACGTATTTTTTTGCTCCGCAGCTTCAAGAATTCTGTCTTTGGCAATCTCTAACGCAGCAAGATCTCCGCTCTCTTGGTGAGAACCCTCTTGTGCCCATTGCTCTATTTTTGCTTTCCATTGTTGAAATGCGTAATGAGGATCAACATCCGTTAAAGGCTGAACGTATTGAATCAGCGTTGACTTTAAAGAGGGTAGACGCGATGTGGATGCGGCCACAGGGTCTAAATGACGTTTAGGAAGTTGGGTTAAATCCCTCGAACCAAATCGTTCAACACGTTCCTCCATAAAACCTTCGGAGCGTTCCGCCACCGGCGCATTTGGCGAGTTATTAGAAGCCTTGGGATGAACGTTAATTGGAAACGTCATGTCTTAATACCTTATGGTTAAATACCTTATTGTTTATTGCTTTATTAGAAGTGCATTATTCTATTCGAGCGCATCTTAGCGAGAGCACTTCAGCCTTTCAATGAAACATTTTTTTGGAATTTGTTTACGCCCTTTATTGCTAGGCAAAAGCGTGAAAACGGTTTTTTGTAACAAGAGATTGATCCGATGTAGACCAGATTATATGATGCGCACAATTGTTACCCCATAAGACCAACAACACTTTTAATAATCAAAAACAACCGGATTACTCACGATGCGTTTAAATACCACCGCACTCTCCGCTACAGCTCTTTTAGCTTCAGCTGCAAATGCCGCTTTAACCAACATTCCAAATAACAATCGAAACCAACGCATTACGGCTCTTGCCAAAAACGGTGATCTACTAGCGATTTCAATGCGCAGTGGTGAAACCACAAATGCCACCTTATTCCAAAGAACCAACGACAACCAATGGAAAGCAGGGGAAGCGCTTGCTACTAGAATCCCAAGCAATGCTACAGATGCAACTTTTATGGGAAATAAAGCAGTAATAACCAGCACAGTTGAACCAGACACTGGGGAAAACAGGGCTCACCCTTGGATTACCGTAAACTCTCTTGATAACAATACTTTAGGCTTACAACTAGACGCAAGTTGCGGTACAAATTTAGAAGCGACTTGTATCGAGCGAATTATTACAGGCTCTCTTACAGGCTCTGAATATGGATCTACAATCACTTGGGAGAAAGACAACTTTTTTACGACTACTAGAGGCTTTGGCTTAATTACAGATCGCTCTTTTTATGCACCACCTACCAACGAAGACTACCAATACGCCATTGTCGCCGACGGACACATCCTCCTCGACCAAACCTCCGGCCGACGACGCCTCGTCGTTGCAGAAATCCCGAGCGGTAACGACTCTCTTCAAGTCCCCGAAGGAACCAACGTCTACCCACAAGGTAAACTCACCTGTTCCACCAGCTTCGCCTGCATCGACAGCCTCGAATACGATAACAACTCGAACGCCAGCGAATTTAAAATTCACCAAAGTATAAATGCAAGCAATCGCAAAGAGTTCTTCGAAATCAGCTCTTATGCTTTACAAAACTATTCCATTAATGACCAGGGGTTTCTGACAGACGATACACACGGCACCTACATTTGGTTCCAAGTCATCGATAGAAATAATTTTGAAAACCGCTTAGTCTTTGCGCCATACTCACCAAACGATGGCATTAATGTTAACAACGCCAAATACTTAACGATTACCGAGCAACCCACAAAAGTATTCGTTCAAAACTTTCAACATCTCGGCATTGAAACCACGAGCATGGCCTACACCCCGCTCGGCCCAATCGATCCAAACAACCTAACGAGTGACACTCGCATGCAAATGCTTGGCGACTCCCCTCGGCCCACGGCCAACCCCACCACCGGAACACCGACCAAGGCACCAACAAAACAACCCACCCTAACGCCCACTGCTTCACCAAGCAAAAAACCCACGCCTGCGCCAACCCCTAATCCAACGGGCTTACCAACCAACAACCCAACAAACGTTCCAACAACCAGATTGCCAACGCTCGCACCCACAGCCTCACCAAGCGGCTCTCCAACTACGAGCCCAACCATTACACCAACGATGAAACCAACGGGTTTTCCGACTACGTTGCTCCCTACTCAAATGCCGAGCAGTTCTCCAAGCATAACCCCCACTGCGCAACCCACAAAAACACCAACGTTACCACCAACACCACAAATACCCACGCTAAACGCTAGGCCCACGGCAATGCCAACGCAAAATCCAAGCACCCAGCCGACCCACAAGCCAAGCTCATCACCGAATTTGATTTCAGTACAAGCACCAACATCCAAGCCCTCATCAGAACCAACCAATTTGCGCGGCTCAACTGCACCCAGCACATCTACCACAGAAACGAACACAAATAAGACCAATGGCAATGAAGGCTTAAGCAGAGAAGCAACGATAGGGTTGTTTGCAGCACTCGGCTTAGTCGGCATGCTTACAGCCGCGAATCTTGTTTTAAACCGACGCCGCCAAGAAGGCATTAACGACACAATCATCGAAGCCATCCCAGTCTCCGAAAGCGAAGCAAGCCCAGCCTCCGACGCAGCCATACATCAAGACGCCCCAAGCGATGCAACAACACTCCCACTTCAAACAGTAAAAACAACTATCGACGTAGAAGAAATTGCCATTGACGACAAATCCGACGTCTCAAGTGTTACCGTCACAGAAATAACCCACAGCGGCACCACCGTAAGCTCTGAAACAATGACGCGGGATTGATGGGGAGATAAGGGGTTAGAATGATTGGGCTGCAATTTCCCGATTATTTACATACTAAGTTGCTGGAAAGTAATAGATTCAGCCAATTAAAAAAAGAGGTTATTAACGTAAGTAAAATTGGTTTTGAGGAAAGCTTCCTAAATCATCTCCACAACCATTAAGAGATGCCGAACAAACAAAAAATGAAACAACCAGCAAAATTTTTATTGAATAAAACATAGAACATCCTTTTTTTATAATTAATTTTATTGCGTTAATTTTTCTAGGATTATATTATCTGATAAAAATATTTCCAGTACATTTTCTCCACGCAAAAAAAACAATAATAAATAATGGAGTTCTTTATAATGCGTTTAAATACTACTGCGCTTTCAGCTGCCACACTTATAGCCTCAACTGCAAATGCAGCTATAAACAGTATTCCAAATAACAATCGAAACCAACGCATTACGGCACTTGCCGAAAACGGTGATCTACTAGCGATTTCAATGCGTAGTGGTGAAACCACAAATGCCACCTACTTCAAAAGTACGGACACAAACCAATGGCAAGCAGAGGAAACGCTTGCTTTAAGAACCCCTAGTAATGCAACAGGCGCAACTTTTATGGGCGACAAAGCAATCATCACCAGCATTGCTCAACCCAATAATGAAGCAAACCCGCAACAATGGATCTCCACAAACTTCCTCAATGACATCGATAACACCATAGGCTTACAATTGGACAGAGGCTGCGACCCTGACATTGAATCGCTTTGCATTAACAGAATTAACGAAAACTCCTTGAGAGGCACAGAGTTTGGAACTGTTCTTACATTCGAAAAAGATTCTTTTTTTTGGACTGAAAAAGGCATTGTACTTATAAAACCTGATAATTTAATTCATCCAAGAACCACCAACGAAGACTACCAATACGCCATTGTCGCCGACGGACACATCCTCCTCGACCAAACCTCCGGCCGACGACGCCTCGTCGTTGCAGAAATCCCGAGCGGTAACGACTCTCTTCAAGTCCCCGAAGGAACCAACGCCTACCCACAAGGTAAACTCACCTGTTCCACCAGTTTCCTCTGCATCGACAGCCTCGAATACGATAACGAATCGAATGCCAGCGAATTTAAAATTTACCGAAGTATAAAAGCAAACGATCGCACAGAGTTCTCCGATGACGGCTCTTATGCTTTAGAAAACTATTCCATTAATGACCAGGGCTTTCTAAAAGACGACACATACGGCACCTACATTTGGTTCTACGTGACCGATGAAACCCGATCTCAAAACCGTTTAGTCTTCGCCCCTTACTCTCTAGAGAATGAAAAAAATAAAGTTATTGATGTTAACAACGCCAAATACTTAACGATTACCGAGCAACCCACAAAAGTGTTCGTTCAAAACTTTCAACATCTCGGCATTGAAACCACGAGCATGGCCTACACACCACTCGGCCCAATCAACCCAAACGACTTGACTGCTGATAGCAACATCCGCTTGACGTCCGGTTCACTGGAGCCCACGCAAACTCCCACTCTATCCCTAGTACCAACAAACGCCCCCAGCCCACAACCGACACCAACACCCACGTTCAACCCAACGCACACCCCCACACCAGCACCCACTGATGCGCCTAGCGCCAACCCGGCCTCAACGGCAGTGCCAACACTGAGCGGGCAACCCAGCGTCAACCCGACAGGTAGCCCGGATCCAACGCATGCGCCGACGGAGCATCCATCACTAAGACCAACACACTCACCAAGCTCAGCCCCAACAAGTGTCACTCAGCTTCCCACACAAAAACCCACTCTGCCCCCAACGCAACACCCAACCTTGCGGGCAACTGAAAACCCTACGGCAAAACCAACAGCAATACCCAACCTATCACCAAAACCCACGCAATCACCAACCGCATTACCAACCCTGAATCCAACCTCACTCAGACCAACATTAGCACCAAGCACTCAACCCAATGTGGATTCCACAGGTTCTAGCGATGACGCTGCTAATATTGGTGCCATTGTTGGGGGGGTGTTCGGGAGCGTGGCTTTAGTAGCCCTATTATCTTGCCTATATAAGTGGCAAAAAGGTTTGCATAACAACTCTGATGAACAACAACCTTCGCGAGCTTCAGCCGCACAAGGTGGCGATGAAAAACAACCTTCGCAAGTCTCAGGCAAAATACGTTTTGAAAATGATATTTTTTATGATCCTGGCCAGCAATAAGTAGAAACATAACAAACTTACGGTAACTGGCAAACAATAATCTTGATGATCAAGATGGAGCTTCTAATGAAAAATAAGCCAAAGAATCTGTTGTCTAAGCCACTAAAAACCTTATATCGATTTTTTTTCATGTCATTTTTAACGCTAAGCATAATCAATCTTAGTGGCTGCGATTTTTTTGGTGGAACAGATTGCAGAGCTGCTCAAGGCCAAATTTGCCCTGACTAATTTTTCGAATCCTTTATTACTACACAACAATTAAAATAAAATTGGAGAACGCAATGACTCTCAGCCGCACTTTGCCAATGGGCAGCCCGGATCAAAAAATATTTCCCGCTCAAAATAACAATTTACCCTCCCGAAAAAAAACGCTTTTAAAAGCTATGATGACAGTAACGCTAAGCGCTGGCTCACTCGGCGCACTCTCTACTGGCACAGCCGCTTTACGTGGAAATCTAAGAGGCACAGTCAATCACCACAACCAATCACGCATCTTATTATCTCGCCTCTCAACATGCAGCAACGACATCGAATGCCTTAATGCATTAAAAGACGCCAAACAAAACAGATCGCTGCAATTACTGAATTCACTGGGCGATTACAACGAAATCGGCTTTTTTATCACAAGTGGTATCTCTGATTATTTTGATAAAGCTTTCGAAGATTTAACTGTTGAACAAATTGCAGAACAAGAAGGTATCACTCTCGAACAAGCACAAAATTTATTTAACAAAAAACAAGATATTAAAAATGGCTATAAAACGCTAGCCGACACACTTGGCAGAGGGGTAAGCGAGGCTGTAAAGAATAACATCCAAAATATTACTGATCAGATTGGCATTTCGCTGACAAAAGATGGCGACAATTCTGTTATTGGTAAATCAGCGGAACAGGTAACCTCTGTATTACTTCAGGTTTTGAAAGACAACCCAGAACAAATAAAAAGCATCACCAATTCATTAGTAACCAGTATTTTTGCAACCACACAATCTGAACTACCTAATATCACAGATGAAAATTCTCGTATTTTAATCAGTGCCTTGTTAGAAGAACTTCAACGTAAAGGCAATGAAGAAAATTTAAAAAACACCTCAGAGAGCATAGGTGAAGGCGCAGCAAATGGTATTTTAAGAGGCTTTTCAGTTGCTGAAGTCTCAGCAATATCCACCTCAATCATTACTCTATTTGCCACCATAGTCGCTATTCCACTTGCCACTCTAGTTTTATTGGCTCTGACACAGTTCAGACGCAATAATGAACCAAACTCTTCCGCTATCGGAAACATAGCTTATATAGTTGCTGATTGCGCCACCAGGGGCATCCAAAACGCTTTAAATAGAGAGTCTTTCTATGAAATAGTTGAAAATGCAGCTGAAGCCGTCATGAAAGGGCTTGCTAAAGGGGCGGGCAACATCGTTAGCAACAACCCTTCAGAGTCTGTTACACAAGCTGCTAAATCATTTACAACTGGGCTTGTAGACGGCATGGTAGAAGTCACTAACTCTCAAAATAGAGAAGTATTCCTTGCTAGAACACAAGCTTTTACAGAACACACTGCCAGAACAATGGGTGAAGGTGTAGGGAAAGCAGGTGGATTGGATGTCGGAAAAGGTATAATACAGGCCATTCCATCCTTACCGAGAGAATTCTGGAACAGAGTATTTGGCCGAGACCCAAATAGCCAAGACAATCAAAACTGATCGTTACATTTAACTTATAAAGTCAACCCCTCCACCACCAGCACAACCAACCACTCCAGGAGTAGCCCTTTCGAAAGTACGTCATGCAGTTGATGATCACACGGCGTCTCCACAACAAGCCATAAGTGACGACGCTTCAAGCGAAAAATCGGATGAAGCCAGCGACGAAGAAGCCATACATCATGATGCCACTAACGCTATTCCAGCTGGCGCCACTACCTTTGTTGATGAAAAAACTAAAAAAGGGGTTGTGGCTAATGTTATATAAATCTTGACTGGTCACGTCATATCTGACAGTGAAGATTCTCAAAGTACATGAAAACTCCATACATAAAACATAACGGATGACTTTATGGATAACAAAAAAAATACTGTTCTAGGACGCCTGAAACGACTTTCTTTATGCACCTTCGTTTTAGTTCTAACGTTGTGTTTATCCGCATGTCCTACATTTGAAAATGATGGTGGTGATTGCCGGAAAGATCTTTTTGGTAATTGTATTTAAATCTTAACCTCAAAAATAATTAAACGACTATATCCATTAACTGCTTTGGAGAAAAAATAATGAGAATTCCTGGCATTTCAAATACCTCTTCAATAGAAAACAAGCTCATAAAAAGTTTGGTTTTTCTATTGGCTGCTTCAAAATTGGCTAAATGCGAGCCTCACACTGCTCATGATGCATTCAATAAAAGCAAAACTGATAACGTTGATATGAGGAGATTATCCCTTTTAGGGGACGTTTTTGGTGGTGAAGACTTAGTAGATGTTGAAACAGGATATGAACTCAGCTTTGGTGCCGCACGATTTCTGGGAGATGTACATACCAATGAAACCGGTATCGTTTGGAGCGACTTAAATCCAGCCAATTTTCCAGCCAATTGGAAAGAACGACGTCAGCAATATTTGCAAAAAGGCTTCAGTGGCGTTAGTGAAAAATTTACAGAGGGCGTCACAGATCAACTACTCAAACGATCTGATCAACACCAGTCAGGCAGCACTGATCCTACTGTTTTGAAGGGATTAACCAAAGAAGTTACAGGTGGAATTACTGATCACTTGTTAAATCAAGGCGCTAGCAAAACTTCAAACACCGAAGATCACCAGAACCTTCTGCAACAACTTAGCAAAAGTATTGCAGAAGGCGCGTTAAGTGCTGACACAGAAAGTGTAAAGGAATTATTTAAAAGAGGCGCCAATGGTTTATCTGAACACTTACTATATGAAGTAAGTAATCAACCCCTCGATACTAGACAGAGTGAAATTTTCCAATATGCAAAGGGCGTAACTGAAGGTTTTTTTGCTGCAGCTGCTGAAGAAAGTGAATCAGAAGATATATCTAACGCGAAATGGCTTGCAGAAGAATTTTTAGAGGGACTAGCGACATCAAAAAATGTTCCCTTTTTAGCATTCTTAGGCACTCTAAGTGCAGAATGGACTGCATTAAAAGGCTTCTTTGTACTAATGGCCCTCCTATTTGCGACACCAGGCGTCAACCGCTTACCAAAATACGTGCTAGGGCAGTTGGCCTACCCTCTCGCAAAGAGCGGCTTTGAAGGCATGTTTGATCAGACCCGTACAAGTTTTGAAAAGGTTTTAAACGATATTAAAGCAGAACCCAGCGAACAATATACATCTTTCCGTGAAATCTGTGGCTCTGACGAAATATATGCACTGACTGTGCGAGATCGAAATGACTTCATAGTAAAGAAAAAACCAGATATGTATTTTAAAGCTTTTAAGGAATCATTTTTAAAGGGAAGAGGAGCCATTGATACTGACATTAAAGAATTACAAGAAATTCCTAGAAATGATTTTAAGCATATGAATGAAACTCAAAAATCCGAGCGGCTAACGCTATATTGGAAACACTATATTCATGATTTAAAAACTCGCTTGAATAATGATACTGGTGGATTAGAGGCTCTATCCGGCTCTACCATTCACTCAGTGCCTACCAGAACACGTGACAGTATCATTCCCCCTCCAATTCCAGAATCACCTGAAATAACCGCTGGGATTAAACTGGCCGATTGGATCAATAGCATTGCAGCCGCTCGACCAGAGTATGTAGAGCCATTAAAAAAATTAGTGCGAGAAGGCTGCGCATTAATTGGTATAAATATGGGTACCCCCAGGAACGCAGCGCTCATCGGTTACAATGCTGGTAGAGGCACTCTTGGAATGGGAGTACATACTGGGGATACTCGTTCGCAAAACAATACTTAAATCTGATCAAGTATTTTATATTTAATGCGCCCATCGGAGATGCTTGCTTGGTAAGAAGCCCTAAACTAGCAAGCTTTCCAGTTTATTTAAGTTAGCCGCCACGCGGAATTTTAGAAGCTCGCCCCCTAGAAAAAAACGCCTTTACCCGTCACCCGATACCGCTGCTTCGGGCTCCTCGGGCTGTCCGGATCAGTACGCTCAATCAAACCAGCCTGTAATGCCGGATTGAGATAATTTTCTCGGAAAGTCGCTTTGTGAGTTAAACCCAGTTGAGACATCAGCTCATGCATGCCCAACTCTTGAGAGCCGAGTACATTTAACAACCGTTTTTTCCGACAAGAGATTGAGATATGAGCAACCGACCTACGATCAAAGATGCCAAATTGAAGCACTAAAGAAAGGGGATTTGAGCCAAACCGAGATAGTTGAGTGGCGCCTCAGGATAGGATGATTCAAGCTAAACCTTGAAGCTCTGAGGCAAGCTCTATAACACCAAGTGCCTCGATATTCTTAGCTATCGGATAACGATCATCACCGGAATGAACAAGAAAAGCTTTTTCAGGTTGCAAGTCTTCTATCGCATTATAGAAACCTTTCCCCGGTTTAGCCGTGAGCCCCCGCTTGATTTCGATGGCCCATATACGACTGTCGGTGTGCTGAATCAACAGGTCGATCTCGGCACCAGCGATGGTTCGATAGAAATTAGCTTGCGCGCGCCAGGGTGAAGCCGCAAGCAATGTTTCAATAACAAAACCTTCCCAACTTTGCCCCACAACAGGATGGCCGATGAGTTGGTTTAAATCTTTCAATCCCAGGAGTGAATGAACAAGCCCGCTATCACGCACAAACACTTTTGGCGACTTTACTAAGCGTTTGCCAACATTCACGTGATAAGGCTGCAACCTTCTTACCAGCAAAAGGTCACATAACAAGTCCACGTATCGTGTAATCGATTGAGCACTTAAATCCAGGCCACGAGCAAGCTGAGAGGCGTTTAACAATGTGCCTTGATTATGGGCGAGCATAGTCCATAACCGCTCCATCGTCGTTGCTGGAATACGAGGGCCAAACATGGGAACATCGCGTTCCAGATAAGTTCGTATAAAGTCCTTTCGAATTGCAAAGCTTTCAAGATCACTTGTCGCTAAGTAAGCATCCGGGAACCCGCCTCTCAACCACAGCTCTTCTCTCTTTTGCCTATCATCCTCGACTTCGGTGGCAAGGACTGGCGGCATCTCAATATAAGCGATACGTCCTGCCAAGGTTTCAGATTGACGAAGCAGCTCAATGGCTGCGGATCCCAGGATAAGAAAACGCCCCTTACCTTTCCCTTTACGTCGGCCTTTATCGATCACTCCCCGTAAGCTGTCGAATATCTCAGGCATACGGTGGATTTCATCAAGGATGATTAAACGGTCTTCGTTTGCTTCAAAGAACAAAACAGGATTGGTCAGTTTGTTGCGATCATCACGATCTTCTAAATCAAGGTAAACAGCATCTCGCCCCTTACCGACCTCCAAAGCCAGCGTCGTTTTTCCAACTTGTCTTGGCCCAATTAAGGCGACTGCCGCCTGACGTGAGAGGGCACTATTAACATCACTGAGCGTATTTCTTTCTATCATCCTTGTATATTATCCACAAGCTAGACAATATACAAGGTTAAAAGGATCACGCAGTGTCAGTCACCCACTAGCAAACCCTCCGCAACCGGCGACCAAAACCTCAACACCCCATTTTTATAGATCAACCCCTACAAACAATCAGCGCCTTTAGCCCTCACCCGATACCGCTGCTTCGGGCTCCTCGGGCTATCGGGATCAGTACGCTCAATCAAACCAGCCTGTAATGCCGGATTGAGATAATTTTCTCGGAAAGTCGCTTTATGGGTTAAGCCCAGTAGGGACATTAACTCATTACCTCCCAACTCTTGAGAGCCCAATACATCTAACAACCGTTTTACTTGGTCGGTTACTTGGTCGGTTACTTGGTCGGTCACATCTGCAACTGATTGAATTGCCTCAAAAATCATCTGCAATATAAACTCGATAAAGGGGGCTGAATCGGTTTGAGCTGTGCTCTCTTGAATCGCCTGATAATAGGCCTGCTGATGCTCATACACCAAGCTCTCAACCGGGATATTCGCAAAAATCGGCTTCCAGCGCGTTAAGATCAAGGTTTGCCACAAACGCCCCATGCGGCCATTGCCATCGGCGAAGGGGTGAATAAACTCAAACTCATAATGGAAGACCGCACTGGCAACCAAAGGTTGAGCGCTCGTTTCCCGTAACCAATTGAACAAATCAGCCATCAGTGAAGGCACTCGATCAGCACCCAGCGCCATATGCACCACCTGGTTGCCCGACATCACACCAACGCCACCCTGTCGGTACTGACCGACTTCATCAATCAAACCCGCCATCAGAATTTGATGCGCGGCCAACAAATCAGCTTCTTGGTACGGCACCCACTGCTCAAAACACTCATAGGCTTTTAACGCATTACGCACTTCTTGAACTTCTTTAGGTGGCGCGATGACTCGCTTACCTTCTAAGATGGCCGTGATCTGTTTTTCATTTAAGGTATTGCCTTCGATGGCCAATGAGCCTTGAATGGTCCGAATACGATTGGCTCGTCGGAGTCGCAACTGCTGTTCCATATCTGACAAAGCCATTAGCCGCCCTAAGGCTTCGCTGATTTCAGCGATTTGTTTTGAGATCGTGTCTGTAACGGTATAGGGAGGCTTGTAAGGCATACATAAATATCTATCACATGTCCGCTAACTTTTTAAAAGTTTTTTGATGACTTCTCAACACAAGCTTTGTCTCAGATTTAATAATTTGCTTTCCTTGATCACCAGATAAATCAAAAGAATGTTTGCACTTAATTTTTGGCCGCTCTACTGGCTTTACACCATATTTTTCAATTTTTTTATTCATTATTTTCTCCGCAAAAATTCTTTGATTCACATTGTAGATGCGATTGCCAAATTTTACGCTCTAAACATCACAAAACAACCCCTCCGCAACCGGTGATCGAAACCTCAACGCCCCAATATCAATACACTCAGACGAACGACTCACTAGGGTTTTGGACGCCACCCGATACCCACTGCCTTCTGCGTTTTCAAACAGGCTTTCCAATTTATTTAGGTTAGCCGCCATGCGAGATTGAGGGGAAGCTGTCCACTTGCATTCGAACAAATGCAATTGCAGCCCCTGCTCCACGATAAAATCCACTTCGTTTTGCTGTTGGTCTCGGTAGTACCACAACCGACCACTGCCTCCGCCTTGCGCAACCAACCGCTTTCGCAATTCGGCAAACACAAACGTCTCCCACAGCGCACCGATCATCGTTGATTGTGGCAATGCCTCTTGGGTAATCCCCAACACGCCACACACCAAACCCACATCGGAAAAATACAATTTCGGTGATTTCACCAAACGTTTTTTCATGTTCACAAACCAAGGCTCTAGCAACACCACATGCCCCAGGGCCTCTAATACACTGAGCCATTGCGAAATGGTCGAGACACTGACCCCAACCTCTCGCGCTAACATCGATTTATTCAATTGCTGCCCGGTACGCAACGCAGCGGCTTTCAAAAAACGTTCGTAATCGCGCAAACTGCCAACCGCTAAAATGTGCCGAACATCGCGCTCTAAATAGGTCGCGATGTAGGAATCTAAAAACAACTGAGTGGGTCTTGTGGGATCCACCCACAGTTCCGGAAAACCGCCTCGAACCATCCACTGTTCAAAAGCAACGGTCTCTTGAGTGATTAACCCAGCCGCTAACAGCTCCTCACAACTCAAGCCTTCCAACTCCAAAATTGCAGCACGCCCTGCTAAGGATTCCCCTACACCCTGCATCAATAAAAATTTTTGCGATCCCGTTAATATAAATTGGCCCTTCTGATCTCGATTCTGATCAATCACCGTTTTTAAAAATCGAAACAGCGATGGCGCGTACTGCACCTCATCGATCACCACAGGCGCCGGGTGCGCCTGCAAAAAAGCTTCAGGGTCTTCTTCTGCCTGTTCGGCCGTAAGCGGGCGATCTAAGGTGACGTAATGATGATCCGGCAACAACTTTTGAATGAACGTGGTTTTTCCGACCTGACGAGAGCCAGTTAAGACCACACAGGGAAAATGCTGCACGGCCTCTAAAAAACAATGCGTTAGCTGTCGTTGAATGTACATATCAGCAAGTCATGAAGTTAAATATTTTTGATATAACCATGTGAAAATATACGACCCAATCGAAAGATTGTCAAAGCCGTACGTCTACCCCCCACAAAACAACCCCACCAAATCATTTAAAAACCGCTCGCCTAACGCCGTTTTGCGAAACACGTTTTCCTCTTCTTCCACAATCAACCCCAACCGAACCGCCTCAGCTAAAGGTGCTTCAATGCAGGATTTTGACAAACCTAAACGGGTTTCAAAATCGTTTACCGAAAACACATCCCTCAAACGCCACACATTGAGCGCGTATTCAAAAGGTAACTCCGCTGTCTTCACCTCATCCACCACATGCGGAAACTGCACTTGGCTTTGGTATTGCGGCGGCATTTTGTGTTGCCGCGTGCGCACCACCGCGCGCGTTTTCGGATCGGTTAACTTGCCGTGCGCGCCCGCACCAATCCCCAGATAATCACCAAAGCGCCAATATTGTCGGTTGTGTACACTGCGATGATCTGGCTGTTTCGCATAAGCTGAGACTTCATAAGCAGTAAACCCCTGCTCGGCAAAATAAGCCTGGCCGGCTTGAAACATCTGATCGATCACCCCCTCCGTCGGTAACGGTGGCGGCGTGCGATAAAACGCGGTATTCGGCTCTAACGTCAGTTGGTACCACGAAAGATGTGTGATCGGAAACGCCAGCGCTTTTTTTAAATCCGCCACACACTCACGAACCCCTTGCTCTGGCAAGCCCATCATCAAATCCACATTGATGCGCTCAAAACCCACCGCTAAGGCATGCTCGATGGCCGCCTCCGCCTGATCCGCCGAATGAATCCGCCCCAAATGGTTTAAAGCCTCGGCTTGAAAACTCTGCACACCAATCGACAATCGATTAATACCAACATCAAAATACCCTTGCAGATGCGCTTGATCGAGCCGGCCAGGGTTCGCTTCAATCGTTACTTCCATTTCAGGGTGACATCGTAACTGTGCGCGCACATCACAGAGCAGCGACTCATAAAATTCTGGCGGCAACACACTGGGGGTACCACCGCCAATAAATATGCTGATGAGTTGGCGCTGCGCTAACTGAGCCCACTCATTAAAACGCTTAATCTGAGCTTGTAAATCTTGTTTTAAGGCCCCTAGGTAAGGGGCCCAATCCGGCACTTGCGAGTGGTTCGCAAGCGCATGAGAATTAAAATCACAGTAAGGGCATTTTTTTACACACCAAGGCACATGCACGTACAACGACAGCGATTGATCACTGGCAAGCACAGAATCGGTGTCTAACACCTAAACCGCCCAAAAAGGATCGCTTTGTACCGCCTGTTTGAATTGCGCTAACGCTTGACCCCGATGAGAACGCTGATTTTTGTCAACGGGCGACAGCTCGGCCGCAGAAACACCCGACTGAGAGTCGATAAATATCGGATCATAACCAAAACCGCCGGCACCGCTGATCTCAGTCACGACTTTACCCGGCCAAATGCCTTGATAAATGCCGGGCAGCGGATCGTCGGCCGTGCGCAGTGTCACAATCACACACACAAAGGCCGCCGGGCTTTCAGCGACACCCTGTTGTTTTAGTGCTGTCAACACCGCTTGAATGTTGTCTTGATCAGTCGCGTTTTCCCCTGCAAATCGCGCCGAGATCACCCCAGGCGCACCACCTAAGGCCTCCACCACCAAACCCGAATCGTCCGCCATTGCCGGCAATCCCGTTTCTCGGCTCGCATGACGTGCTTTTAACAGGGCGTTTTCAACAAAGGTGGATCCGGTTTCTTCAACGGATTCAATCGCCCAATGATCCTGACTCCGTAAATCAACCTGGTACTCCGCTAGAATCGCATGGATCTCTTTGATCTTGCCCGCATTCCCGGAGGCTAATACCGCGGTTGCTTGTTTCTTATTTTCACTCATTGCACGGTCATCCTTGCCAATCGATACACGGCCGTCTCTCCGAACAGGTTCGGCCACCAAATTTTACGACGCGATTTGCGGTAACTCGAATCCACCACACAACGCTCGAGCACCTGAATACCCAGCTGCCGACACAGGGCTTCAAAATCTTTAAAGGTGCATAAATGAATGTTCGGCGTATCGTACCAACGATGCGGCAACGCCTTGGAGACCGGCATGCGGCCAAAGAAAGCCAGCTGCAAACGAATTTTCCAATAACCAAAATTCGGAAACGTCACAATCCCTTCTTTGCCAACGCGCAGCATCTCTTGCAACACCTCATCAGGCCGGCGCACCGCTTGGATGGCTTGTGCCATAATCACCGTATCAAACTGATCGCGCGCAAACGGCCCCAAGCCCTGATCAATGTTGCGCTCGATCACAGACACCCCGCGCGAAACGCAGGCTTCGATGTTGCTGGCATCAATCTCCAAGCCATACCCAGAGATCTTTTTTTTCGCTTGCAGCTCCGCCAGCAATCGCCCATCACCGCACCCTAAATCCAACACATGCGCACCTTGTGGAATCCAGTGCTCTAAAATTTGCAGATCGGGCCGTTTCGAAACACTCATCACTCACCCGCCTCAGTTGAGACCTGTGCTAAATAGGTTTTCAACAAATAATAATACCGAGGCACGTGCAACAAAAACGCATCATGCCCCTCAGAAGCCTCCACTTCGGCGTAACTGACTCGCTTGCGCGCTTGCATCAAGGCATCGACCATTTCTCGCGAACGCTCAGGCGCAAACCGCCAATCGCTGCTGAAACTGACCAACAGAAATTGGCACAAGGTGCCTTCCAACGCCAACGCCAGATCATCATTAAACGCACCCGCCGGATCAAAGTAATCCAAGGCTTTGGTCATCAACAAATAGGTATTGGCATCGAACTGCCCGGAAAACGTTTCCCCTTGGTAGCGTAAATAACTCTCGACTTGAAACTGGGTATCAAAATCAAAGTTCAAACTCCCAGTTTTAAGCTCACGACCGAACTTTTCTCGCATCGCGTGATCCGACAAATACGTCACATGCCCCAACATACGCGCCAACATCAAACCCAACTTAGGGTTAACCGAGCGCTCTCGATAATGACCTTCTTTGAAGTCCGGATCCGACATAATGGCGTGGCGCGAAATTTCATTAAACGCAATGTTCTGCGCCGAGAGTTTAGGCGCGGAGGCAATCACCACCGCATGGCGCAGGGCTTCAGGGTAAGTGATGGCCCACTGTAACGCCTGCATGCCGCCTAAGCTGCCACCGATCACGGCCGCCCATTGCGTAATGCCCAACACCTCAGCCAACTTTTTTTGACTGTGCACCCAGTCTTTCACCGTCATGACCGGAAAGTTCGGCCCCCAGACAGCGCCCGTTTCAGGATTGACATCCACGGGACCGGTGCTGCCATGACAGCCACCCAAGTTGTTGCTGCACACCACAAAAAACCGATCGGTATCGATGGGTTTTCCAGGGCCAATGTACAAATCCCACCAGCCCGGTTTTTTATCTTCCGCGCTGTGCCAGCCCGCCGCGTGCTGATGACCACTCAACGCATGACACACCAAAATCGCATTGGATTTTGATGGGTTCAATTCACCATAGGTTTCATACGCCAAGGTGTAGGCAGGCAGTACCCGACCCGAAACCAACGCCAAAGGATCCGTAAAATGATGCGCTTGCGGTTCTACCCACCCCAACGGGCCAGGATCGGTGACGGACATCAGTTGTCCAACCCGGGTGGCGCATGCAGACGTTTAGCCACCTCTGCAAACACGCGATCCAACAGTTGCACCACCAACACCACTTGCGCTTCGGTGATCTTGAAATTCGGTGTTAACCGCAAATAGTTGTCCTTACCGCCGTGAATAATATTCAAGCCTTGTTGACGTAACTGGCGCTCCAAACCGTTCGGCCCAACAACCGGCACCACGGTACGCGTAACACCCGCCTCATCGGTTACATCAGCAATTTTAAGCGCCAACAACAACCCTGTGCCTTGCACACCTGAAATCAACGCCGGGTATTTTGTTTGCAGGCCTTCAAACGCGGTCATAAATTGCTGGCTGCGCGCGTGCATATTAGCGCGCACCTCAGGGGTCATCTCGTTGAAAACGGCAATCGCCATTTCCGCGGCCTTGGCGTTGCCTGTCATCGTATTACCGTAAGTCCCCACTTCGTACAAACGCGACGCTCGAGCATTTAATACCAGCATGGAACCCGGATAAATACCGCCGGTTAAGGCCTTGGAAAACACTTCAATATCCGGTCGCTGGCAACCATCAAATGCTGGAGCGCTTAACGGGCTTAAACACCCATAGGTGCGCCACCCCGATTGCACGGAATCAACAAGCAACAGACCGTCTTCCTGCTCGGTCAACGCCCGTGCTCGCTGATAAAATTCCGCCGTGATCGCACGCCCAGGGTCGCCTTCCCCTTGCACCATCTCCATCACCACGGCCGCCACATGCGCACCCTGCTCGCGCGCCTGATCATACACCCGCTCTAACGCCGCCACATCATTCGCCGGCACACTGTGCACGTCATACGCACTCGAGCGCGGCGTCAGAGTGCGCTCATACGCCGCCTTGGTGGAATTCGACAAGCCCGCCGGTCGCGAGGTACGCCCATGAAAGCTGCCTTCCAGATTGATGACCCACTGCGGCGTTGCCACTTGATCAGCACCCGAGCCCACGCGCTCTTTAATCAAGCGCTCCACATACTGCAAGCCCAGCTCCATGGCTTCCGAACCACTGTTCAGCATTTGAATGTCGAACTGACCTGAGCCTAACCCCAGCTCATCGGCCACCCGGTGCTTTAATTCGATTTGCGACCAGTGCGGGGTCATGATGTTCGCAATCACATGCGGATGGCCCATCACCGCCTGCAACGCTTCAGGGTTATGCCCAAAAGCATCTTTGCCATAACCGCCCACCGAGAGAAAAACACCGCCGTGCGTGGAGACTTCCCACGCGCCTTTTCCCGCCAGCATGATGAACGGGGTTTTGGCCGCAGGCGCGTAAAAATCACGAAAAACACCCGCAAATGTCTGCAGCGCCTGCTTTTCTGGCGTGCTAAACACACGAGCTTGTTGCGGAAACGTCGTCTGAACGCGCTGCTTTTCGTTCAAGGCCGTCAACAGCGCCAAACGCAAATCCGGATCTTTGGCCCAATGGGATCGTAAATCCCGTTTCGTCAAACCAACCGACTCGCGCCCCTCGTGCGGCACAGACTGCAATCGATTCAGCAAGCCCTCACAGAGCAGAGCCGTGACACCTGGGGACACTTTGGCGACATATTTGGCGGTACAATGTATCGCAATATGGGTGAAAACAGACATATAACAACCGCCCAATCAGTACTATCAAATTATTATTGTAGTACGGGGAATAAAATACTCAGCGCATAAAGCCCCATCAACACCACCATGGGCGACAGATCCAAGCCACCCATATCCGGCAAAATTCGACGCACTGGCGCCAACAAGGGCTCCGTCAACTGATGCAATAAAGCGATCATCGGGTTATAACCTCCGGGCTGCACCCAGCTTAAAATCACTTGCACAAAGATCGTGAACACAAAAAAGTCCAACACCAAGCGGATGCTTTGGATCACACTGTTGACCACAACAAAGGTCGGGTCCAACGCAATGCCTTTTAAAATGCTCTCAAAACAGACCACCAAACTCTGCACGACCAGCAATAAAAAAATCGCTGAAAAGTCCACGGGGCGAATCGGAATAAAGCGATGCATGGGTCGTAAAAACGGGTTCGTGGCTTTAACTACAAACTGACACACCGGGTTGTAGAAATCCGCACGCACCACCTGCAGAATAATGCGCGCCAAAATACAAAAGCTGTATAACGTCAGCAGCGTTGAAATGATGAAAAACAGTGCCCCTGCAACATTCATTGTTTACCCTCTAACATTGTTTACCCTCTAACCTTGTTGATCTTCTAAAAATTAATTATTCATTACCAAACTCGGCCGCTAACTCACGAGCGCGATCGGACGCCGCCATCATCGCACGCGCCACCGTATCGTGCAGGCCACGCTCTATAAACGTATTCAGCGCCGCTTCTGTGGTGCCCCTAGGTGAGGTCACCCGCCGCCTCAGCTCTGCAACATCCACATCACTGCTTGCCGCTAACGCCACCGCACCTTCAGCGGTTTTCAACACCCAATCGCGCGCTTGATCTTGCGTTAATCCTTGTGCCTCCGCGGCCTGCATCATGGCTTCCATGAATAAAAAGTAATACGCCGGCCCGCTGCCAGAAAGCGCGGTGACTGGGTCTAACAAGGCTTCGTGATCAACCCAACCCACAGCACCAACCGCCGCCCCAATCAAATCGGCCTGTTTTTTTTGCGCCTCAGTCACCGCCTCGTTGGCGAACAATACCGTCAGTCCTTTTTGGATCAAAGCCGGTGTGTTGGGCATAGCGCGGATAATACTTTGCTGACTGCGATCACTTCCCAGCCCCTTGGCCATACTGTTCAATGTGACGCCGGCTGCGACCGAAATCACCAGCGCCGCCTCCGACAAGCCCGCTGGTACCAAGGTGGGTAATACCGCTGGCATGATCTGCGGCTTCACACATAGCACGACCGCATCCGCGGCCCCTAACGACAACACCTCAGAAGCAACAACGCCAAACCGCTCTTTAAGGCTGGCCTGTATGTCGTCATTGGGGTCTGTCACTTGAATGCAATTAGCAGGAAAGCCAGACTCAATCAATCCGCCAATCAGACTGGCGGCCATATTGCCACCACCCACAAAGTGCAGATTAAAAGGCGTTACGGTCATCTTACAATCTCTACAAAATTCTTACGTTCGTGATCCAAACAGGGCCGTGCCCACCCGAATACAGGTACTGCCACAGGCTACCGCCTGCTCCAGATCCGCCGACATACCCATAGAAAGCGTATCCCACTGTAATTCTGGAAATTGCTGACCCATGTCATTGAATAGACGTTGCATTTCAACAAACGCCGGCGAACAAGCAGCGGAATCTTTTGCCTGTGGTTCAGGCAGACACATCAAACCACGTAATGCCAAACGAGGCAACTGCAGGACAGCCCGAATGGCTGACTCTAATTCCGCTTCATCAAACCCCTGTTTGGTCTCTTCGGCCTCCAAATTCATTTGCAAGCAAATGTTGAGTGGTTTGACATCATCAGGACGGTATTGATTGAGCTTTGCAGCCACCTCAATCGAAGGCACGCTGTGCACCCAATCGAAGGCTTTGGCAATATAGCGCGCTTTATTGCGCTGCAGTTGGCCAATAAAATGCCAGGTAATGGGCTCACCAACCAGCTCGGCCTGCTTATCCCGGGCTTCCTGCCAATAGTTTTCCGCAAAATCGCGATGGCCTAACGCCAGCAATGCGCTGATGGCACTGACCGGATGCTTTTTACTGACCGCGAGCAAACGAACCGACGTTTCTGGCCGATTCGCATCAACACAAGCCTTGGCCAATCGCTCGCACACGGCCCGATAAAAAGGTTCAATATTCACTCAGATTTTAAGCCTGGTTACCCAGATCAACGTTACCTAAATCAACTACACTTAAAAACAACTAATCAATCGTTACCGTGTTCTTAAGCATCTGGGTCAGGATAACAAATCTATGGATATTACGGAATTACTCGCCTTCAGCGCTAAAAACAACGCCTCCGACATGCATTTATCCGCCGGCCTGCCACCGATGATCCGCGTCGATGGCGATGTCCGACGCATCAATGTGCCACCCATGGACCACAAACAAGTCCATGGCTTGATTTACGACATCATGAACGACAAGCAACGCAAAGATTACGAAGAGTATTTGGAAACCGACTTTTCGTTTGAAATCCCTGGCATCGCCCGCTTCCGGGTCAACGCTTTTAACCAAAACCGAGGCGCAGGCGCAGTCTTTCGTACCATTCCAACGAAAATTTTAAGCATGGAAGCCTTAGGGATGGGCAAAGTGTTTAAAGACATCGCCAGTTTTCCGCGCGGCATTGTGCTGGTGACCGGCCCCACGGGCTCGGGCAAAAGCACCACCTTGGCGGCTATGCTCGATTACATCAACGAAAATAAATACGAACACTTATTGACA
>CAZECE010000079.1:0-7218 GCA_964510525.1 uncultured Pseudomonadales bacterium
ATCTATCCTAGAGATAAATGAGTTAGTGAACGAGATTTTCCCGGTATGGAGTCGGCATATTCAATCTTGTCGGGATCAGACCGAAGAGAGCGTAGTGGTTCTAACGGAGCGGTTCATCGGAATGGCGGATCGTTTGGCGGATATGTTAAACAGCGATTACGCGGATTTGTCAGAAAAAGAAAAAGTTTCCATGCAGTCGCAAATTTTTCAAAATAACCATGAGCAATTGGAGCGTGTTTTCGAAACCTTTGAGTCCGTCGTACAAGAAGAATTAGGTGCTCTAGAAAAGGTTCGTGATTTATCAAAATCATCCGATGTGCTGATCCCCATGGCCAATGATGTCGGAGAAATCGCCGAAAAAATTAACCTATTGGCATTAAATGCCGCGATTGAAGCGGCGCGTGCCGGGCCTCATGGTCGTGGCTTTGCGGTTGTCGCCGACGAAGTCCGTAAGCTGGCGGCTATGTCAAAACGCGTCGGCGAAAACATTCAAATCAATGTTGATCAATTAACGCAGTCGATGGATTCGGCATTAAGGCTGGTTGAGAATACCGCGAATGTCAGTCAGATGGCGACACGAGATGGCCAGTCGTCCATTGAAAGCATCTTTCTGTATCTCGAGCATTTGGTGAAAAGTGTTGAGCAGGAAAACCATGTGCTGACCGATCGAAGTATGGAAATTAAAACAGAGATAGATGAGATGCACACGCGTTTTCAATTTCAAGATCGCGTCAGCCAGATCATGGAGCATATTTGTCATGACATCGATAAAGTGCTTGCGCATCTAGACGATTACATTAGCCAAGGGGGCGCCAAAGCCGGGTTGACGTTAAACGCAAAAGCCTTACTAGACAGTTTACATAAAAGTTATACCACGGATGAAGAACGTATTAATCACGATGCATCAGAGGTTAAGGCAACTGGAACAGATACGGGAGATGATCTGACGTTTTTTTAGATGGTCAGAAATATTAGATTCAGAAATGTTAGGTTTAGTAATTTTAGATACGGTTATTTTATAAAAGGGTACGATTATGGCAAAGAAGATATTAATTGTGGATGATTCACTGTCCATCCGGCAGTTGGTCAGCATGACCTTAATTAAAGAAGGCTATGAAGTTGTCGAAGCCGAGAATGGTGAGGATGCACTCAGAAAATTGGAATCCATTCGACCCAACTTGATCATCAGCGACGTCAATATGCCAAAAATGAACGGCATCGAGCTGGTGAAAGCCGTTAAGAAGCAGCCCAGCCATAAATTTACCCCCATTATGATGCTGACCACCGAATCGCAAGAGCAGAAAAAGCAAGAAGGCCGAGAAGCAGGTGCGAAGGCTTGGTTAGTAAAACCGTTTTCACAAGATAAATTGTTAGCAGCGGTATCCAAGTTAGCTTAGTGGTTTTAAAAAGTGGTTTTAAAAAGTGGGTTTAAACAGCAGGGAAGTTATGAACAATGTCCTCCGAAATCACAATTGAATCTCTGACCATCTACGATGTTGAAACATTAAAAGAAACCTTGATGAAAGCCTGTGTCCCTGAAGCGCAATTGATCTTAGATCTGGCCCAGGTTGAAGAGTTTGATGCGGCCGGATTTCAATTGTTGATTGCAACCCAAAAAGAGTTGCACCAGTTACAAGGAAGCCTATTACTCAAATCAGCGTCTGAAAATGTGATCAAAGGGATGCAAGCCATTGGGGTTGAATCCTTATTTGAGCAGTTGGCTGCGTGAACAGTTAGGTGTGTGAATAATTAGGTGTATGAACAATAAACGAGATAAGTGATTAAATGGACATGCAATCCAGGCCAGAAGATACGTTTATTGAAGAAGCGAGTGATTTGCTTCAAGAGCTTGAAGAATCTTTGTTGGCTCTCGAAAAAGACAGTGACGATTTAGAATCCGTAGACAGCGCCTTTCGTTCTTTGCACACCATTAAAGGTGGTGCGGCCATGTTCAAGTTTGAATCATTGGCCGATTTTACCCACGATTTAGAAACCGCTTTTGATTACGTTAAAGAAGGCAAAATATCGGTTACCAGAGAGCTGATTGATATTGCCTTAAAGTCTCTGGATCACATTGATACCCTTTTGCACCATCCTGAAGAGGTGGAAGATGAAAACACTCAGGCGTTATTGTTAGGCTTAAACGATCTTATTCCGAATAAAAATAAGCAAAGTTCACATGACAATACAGCCAATGCTGATGATACCGCTATTTCAGAGCAAGCTTACAATGCTTCTAGTAATGGTCTTTATAGCATTGAGATTAAGCCATCCGAAGACACCTTGCTGCATGGCATGGATCCGCTGCCAACCTTAAGAGAGTTGTTTAATTTAGGGGAATGCACCTTAAAAATAAACGCAGAAGGTGTGCCCAGTTTAAGTGCGTACGTACCAGAGACGATGTACTTAAGTTGGGAGTGTTCATTGCAAACGCCAGCTTCCTTACAAGACATTCAAGAAGTGTTTATGTTTGTAGAGGGCGATTGGGAGATCAGCATTACTGAGCAGGCGCTTCCAGAGGGTAATCAAGAAACACAAGCCGCGGAAGACGTTGATGCTTTGGTGACCGATGTGTTAAATCCCGCGAGCCAGGGATCAGAAGAAAAAACGGAATCGAAGAATAAAACGCCCGATAAAAAACAAAAAACAGCTAAAAAAGAGAATAAAGAAAAAGTCTCCAATGTGAAGGTGCCGGCGGCAAAGTTAGACAGCCTAATGGATTTGGTTGGCGAACTGGTGATTGCTCAAGCACGATTAATGCAATGCGCTGATCGTCTTGTGGATACGGAGTTAATGGCCGTTTCTGAAGGTATTGAGCGATTAACCACTGAGTTAAGAGATAACAGTTTAAGCCTACGAATGTTGCCGATCGGTACAACATTTTCACGTTTTCAGCGTTTGGTCAGAGACCTTTCCTCGTCATTGGGCAAGAAAATAAATTTGATTACCGAGGGCGCGGAAACGGAATTAGACAAAACCGTGATTGATAAATTATCCGATCCTTTGGTGCATATCATCCGAAACAGCATTGACCATGGTGTTGAAATGCCTGAAGAGCGGCTCGCCAATGGCAAGCCTGAAACCGGTACCGTGACATTATCAGCCGTTCATTCCGAATCTAATGTGATTATCAAAGTAAAAGACAATGGAAAAGGCATCGATCCGGAAAAAATACGCCAAAAAGCGATCTCGCAAGGCATGATTTCGGAAGACAGCGCCTTATCAAAAAGTGAAATTTTAAATTTAGTCTTTGAATCAGGGTTTTCTACGGCCGAGAAATTAACGGACATATCAGGGCGCGGCGTCGGAATGGATGTTGTTAAGCGCTCCATCGAAGAGTTAAGAGGCAAAGTTTGGATTGAAAGCACGGTCAATGAAGGCAGTACCATCTTTATTGAATTACCTCTGACGCTGGCCATCATTGAAGGATTATTGGTAGGCATAGAGGATGAAAAGTACGTGTTGCCGCTTTCCATCGTGGAAGAGTGCATTGAGTTAGATAATAAAGAATTACAAACGTCAGGTGAAACCAGTCAGCTACTCGAGGTACGAGGCGAATTAGTGCCCTATGTTCGGTTAAGAAGTTGGTTTGGGTTTTCAGATCGGCATCCTCGCATTGAGCAGGTCGTTGTGGTCCGGTATGGCGACTATAAGTTTGGTTTGGCTGTAGAAGATGTGATTGGTCAACACCAAACTGTGATTAAGGCGTTGGGTAAGTTATACGAAGGGGTGTCTGGGGTATCCGGTGCGACCATCTTAGGGGATGGCGCTGTTGCTCTTATTTTGGATGTTCCCCGGTTTTTTGAGATTGTTCAGGAAAGTCAAGGCGGTAGATATGAACGTGGCAAAGAGGTTGCTTAAACGGTTGCGTAAAAAAACGCAGCTGTCTTTTATTAAGAAATTTTTATTGGGTTCCGGTATCCCGATTTTGTTGATGCTAGTCGTCGCCTTCATTTCTTTTGATACCTTAAATTCACTTACGACCCGATTTAATGAATACACGTTAATTTCTCAAGACAGGGATATTATCAGTAAGCTGCAATCGCATGCTTTAGAAATGAGTAATCACGGTAAGGATTTTATCAGCGGTGGCAGTGTCATTGCTTTTGGAAATTTTGAATCCAGTTCATTAGATGCTGAAGAAACTCTTTTCGAATCCAAGGAGCAATTTAAAGCACCGGAACAGGCAGAACTGATTGCTAATACTGAGAAGCACTTATACGAATACATAGAAACGGTTGAAGAGCTGGATGAATTCAGAAAGAAACGCAATCAAATGGTTTACGTTAGGATTGATAAAAGTATTCAGAAAATTGAAAAGCATTTAACCGCTATTATTGAAAATGATGCCCAGATCGAATCAGAAACGGTTGGGTTAACCGCAATGGCACTGAAGAATCTTTTGCTTTCAAGAAAGTACATCGGTAATTATTTGGATTTAAAAAATAAAGAGAATATTGATAATTTTGAAGGTTCGATTAAAGAGTTTGAAAAATTAATTGTTAAATTAGGTGTGGTTTCATCATCAAGTGGTGTGAGGGCATCGATTGAAGAAATTAATAAAGACTTAAAAAATTATCAAAAATATTTTGTTAATCTAACCGAATTGATAAAAGAAAGGGACAAACTGATTGAGGATAAGTTTGAATACCTTGGCGCTAAAATTAATTCGGATCTTTCGGGTCTTATTAAAACAATTTCTACCCGACATAAAGGCTTGTCAGGCTCACTCCAAAAAGAAAAAGATGTTGCTACCATCACGATTATTGTATCGACGGTACTGGCTTTCTTACTCAGTATTTCAGCATTGCTGTTTCTACTGAAAGGGCTGATGCGGCAATTGGGTGGCGATCCTGAACTCATTGGCGAGGTAACCAATAAGCTCGCCGAAGGCGATCTTAATATTAAGCTTTCAAGGGATCACTTACCTGAGGGCAGCATCATGTTAGCGGTAAATAATATGGTGTGTAAGCTGAGGTCTGTGGTGAAAGGTGTCCAAGAGGCAACGATGAGCGTAGCATCAGGCAGTAATCAAATCAGCCGGGTCGGCAAACAAATGTCACAAGGGGCCTCCGATCAAGCCGCTTCTTTGGAAGAAATCACCTCGTCTATGGAGCAAATTGCCGCCAATATTCGCCAGAGTGCGAAAAATGCCAGTCAAACCGAATTAATTGCGCAACAAGCGGCGGTGGATGCGACAGATGGCGGTAAAGCCGTGGTGGAAGCAGTCGGCGCCATGAAAGACATTGCCAGTAAAACCTCCATCATTGAAGAAATCGCACGCCAAACCAACCTGTTGGCGTTGAATGCAGCGATCGAAGCGGCGAGAGCGGGTGAGCATGGTAAAGGGTTTGCGGTGGTTGCTTCTGAGGTTCGAAAATTGGCTGAGCGCAGTCAGGCGGCCGCCGCTGAAATTGGTGAGCGTTCTGAAACGACCGTCAATGTTGCGGAAAAGGCGGGTGATATGCTGGAACGTTTGGTGCCGGATATCCAAAAAACAGCGGAACTGGTACAAGAGATCAGCGCAGCCTCTCGCGAACAAAATGCCGGTGCGGAAGAAATCAACAGAGCGTTACAACAGCTGGATAAAGTAGCCCAACGATCGGCCGGTGCCTCAGAAGACATGGCGGAAACCTCTCAAAGCCTGGCGCTGCAATCGGAAAACCTCCGTTTTACGGTATCATTTTTTAAAGTTGAAGGGGAGCAGGTAGGGCCGTCTGAAACAATTCTTCAGTCTTCCTCTCAGAGCGCACAATCAAAGCATCCAAGTATGCAAGAAGACCAAGCGGATGATGATGCAGATGATGTTGATGGCTTCGAGTTTGATCTTGATGAACCTGCCCCGAAGCAAACCAAATTTGTCCGTTTCGAGTAATGAGTAAATTATGACGTATCAAGCTGAACTAAAATCATCGGAATTATCAGAACAGTATCTAACCTTTGTACTTGATCAAGACTTGTTTGCGACAGGGATAGACCAAGTCCACGAGGTATTGGAGCTGACTCAGATTACTCGTGTACCCCGTTCCCCCGCTTATTTGAGAGGCGTCATTAATCTTCGCGGTAGCGTGGTGCCTGTGGTCGATTTACGATTGCAGTTTGGTATGTCGGCAATCGAGCCCACAGTAGATACTTGTATCATTATATTTGAAGTGCAAATTGATGGCGAAGACATCGTCTTAGGCGCCTTGGCCGATTCTGTGCAAGAAGTATTAGAGATTGGGCGCTCAGATCTGGAGCCACCACCTTCGTTGGGTACGCGAATCAATGTTGATTTTATTACCGCGATGGCGAAGCATGGTAACGATTTTTTAGTAGTATTGGACATCAATCAAGTGTTTTCAGGGGATCAGCTGTCTGAAATGAGTATGGCGCAGGGGCAGTTGGATGCTTCCAATGAGTAAATACATTTTCTTTTAAAATGTTAATTGTAACGTGGCGAATTAAACGTGGTTAATAGAGTTATGGAACCTCTATTTGATGAATCGGATCATGAACGGATACGCCATTTTATTGAATCTGATATTGGTGTGCAGCTGCCGCCCTCTAAACAGGAGTTGGTGGAAGGCCGCTTAAGAAGACGTGTAAAAAAACTCAAATTTAAAACGTTTTCAGCCTACCTTGATTGGGCATTAGATAGCCCAGAGGGCCATTGCGAAAAAACGCATATTATTAATGCCATCACGACTCACAAAACCTTCTTTTTTCGAGAACCCGAACAATTTGAATTTCTGAATAGCGACGTTATAGATGCTCTTGAGGAGCGCCGAGTCGTTGAAAAAAGAGATAAGTTAAGGTTTTGGAGTGCAGGTTGCTCAACGGGCGAAGAAGCTTATACTCTGGCCATGGTGTTAAATGAGCGGGCTGAAAAAAAACGTAACTTAGCCTTCCATATTCTGGCTTCTGATGTCTCTAATGTCTGCATTTCGATGGGCGAATAAATAACTTCAACCGCCTTGTTGTTTAGAAGCTCTAAATAGACGGGAAACTGAGGCATAAGATCAGAAATAAACTGCGAACCTTCCACAGCACTAATATGGTCAGCTTCTTGATAGCTCAGGTTAAAAAACTGCCGGCCTATGTTCTCCCAAAATGGAGAATCGCCATTCGCGTCAAGCCAACCACGAATTTCCGCAAATACCCTACTTCCGAACTCGCCAGGAAAGTCGCTCATCAACATGAAACGACTGCGCGACATAAACTGACCCAGGCGCTGCC
>CAZECE010000080.1:0-5683 GCA_964510525.1 uncultured Pseudomonadales bacterium
TAATCGCTTTTATCGTAGATTTGTTTAAGTTCACCGTTTTCATGCAACTCAACCATGCGCTGATCCCAAATTTTAGCGAGCGCCTTACCTCTATCATTATTGGCAAATGCCATATACAACTTAAGCTCTAATACTGTCCGTTTTTCATAATCAGCTGCATCAAAATTTTGTTCTTCAAGTGCTGTATCAATTTCTTCTTCTGCATCCAAGTACACATGCACGCGATTATTTTGCAGCATTTTCAAAATACCATCACGCGCATCCAGTTCGACTTTCTTCATCGGGATGTCAGTTATGTATTCGTCATAATCGTAGCCTCGAATCCAAGCCACGGTTTTATCTTTCAAAGAATCTACACCTTGCCACTCGGCAAACTGAGATTTTTTGAAAAAGGCCGTTACCAGATCGCGATCAAAACTGTGTTCTGGGTAAATCGGAAAGTCTTCTTCATCTTTGTATGAGGCCACCCAAAAATCTGCTTTTCCATTTTTAACCATTTGCACTGACCGCTCATACGGAACAATAGTCGTCTTCATATTGATTCCCAGCGGATTAAACACAGCTCTTATGATATCAAAATACACCCCACTGCCATCCTCGTTAGTGGCTCCCTCCCAAGATTCTGTCGCCACCATCATCGTGCCAATTTTAGATGGTTCAATTGTTTCTGATGCAAATATCCCTGACGTAAAAAACAACAACAAATACGCTAACTTTTTCATACACATACCATCATTAATAAGCACTACTAAAAGTAAACAATTTCACCTAATCTGTATTGAGTAGATGGCTTAAATATAGTTTTGGCTTGGCATATCATCAAGGTCAATAGCATTCGAATGCAGATGTCTTTTTTTAAAATTAAAAACTCACCTCTGGCAACCAAGCTGCTGAGAATTGTGCTGGGTTTATTTTTTATTGTGGCGCTGTCCACCACTGTGATCCAACTGACCTTAAATTATAAAGATGAAAAAAGACGCCTTGCTGAACAAGTAATGCTGATCGCAGATATTTTTGTGCCTTTATTTTCTCGCGCCGTCTGGCGCTATGATGTCAATCATATTGAGGAAAATGCCACAGCGGTGTTGAAAAACCATCGCATCACTCAGGTCACGGTTTTAGATGAAAACAGCACCAAGCTTCACTCTTCTAGTAACCCGGCCATTGACAAACAACACCAACCACAGGCAAACCTCTCGGATTGGGAGAAAAAAGCCATCAACTGGTTTTACAAAAACGAAGCACCGACTGACAACTATGTCTTTGATCTGGAGCACGAAGGCTCGAGACTGGGTGAGCTGCACCTTGTCGTTAGCCATCAGACAGTGGTATTTCAATCCTTCTACGCCATGAAACTGGCTATTTATTCTGCCATGATCAAAACGATTGGCTTATGGATCATTTTTCTCTTTGTTCTTAATTTGTATGTCTCCACGCCACTGAACCGAATTTCATCGGCTTTAAAAACACTTAAAGACAAAAATGTGAAACAAATTGGCGCTGACATAGGCGATCACTTGATCATCGATTCATATGGTTTCGATAATAATGACGAAATGGGGAAGCTAGCAAAAAGCTATAACGAGATGTACGAGGCCTTACTTAACCGAGACAAGGCCATTCATGAATACCAGTCCTCTCTGGAGCAAAAGGTTGAAGAACGCACTGAACAGTTGAGTCTATCCAATGAAGAATTAACAAAAGCTCTCGCCATCAAAAATAACTTTTTATCCAATATCAGCCATGAATTAAGGACCCCGCTCAATGGCATTCTTGGGATGCTAACATTACTTTCGAGCTCTTCGCTTAATGAAAGTCAGAAACGAAAACTGGAAACAGCTAACCAAAGCACTCAGGCTTTGCTGACCATCATCAATGATCTGCTCGACCTGGTGGACAGCAATTCAAACCAATTGCATATTCACGCACAAGACACCAACATCAGAACCGTGCTCGAAGAAACCACAACCTCTCTGGCCCCTTCTTGCTATCAAAAAGGTTTAAACTTAGAGCAAAATTTCATTCATTTAGAGCCAAGCTGGGTCAATGCCGATGGCGTTAAAATCAGGCAAATTTATGAGAACCTACTGGTCAATGCGATCAAATTTACTGAAACCGGCAACATTTGCATCACGGGGCACATCAATAAGGAAAGTGCCGATGAGTTTCGCTTGGTAATTTCAATTAAAGACACAGGTATCGGCGTCAATGAAGCCCAGCTAGAGAACTTATGCGAACCCTTCACACAAGAAGACACTTCCACTACAAGGCAATACGGCGGATTGGGCCTGGGTCTCACCTTGACCACCCGTTTGCTGAATCTGATGGGCGGTGAATTGACAGGTAAACAATTAAAAAATTCCGGAAGTTTTTTTAGATTCAGCCTACCGGTCTCCTACCCTAAAAACTTTGCCACTCAAGAATCTCGCATAACGTTACACAACATTCATTTCTTATGCGTAGGTCAAGGTAGTGCCAACCTGGATGTTTTAGCCGAACAGCTGCAACATTGGGGTGCGAAAGTAACACTGGTTAATACGGATCACACCTTAAAAGATCAGTGTAAAGTTGCCTTTTCCGATCAATCCAGCAACTCTTCGTACGATTTAATCCTGATCGATCTTGTGCAACTCGATGTGGATGTCTTAACCTTTCTCAATCAATTGCAACAAGAAAAGCAAAGAGCCAACAGCTACTGGGTAAAGATAGATTTACTGTCTCAATCCGACAGCCTCATTAACCCGGTGGCCCCGACTTTCCATAACAGCCTTGAGCATCCTATCCCTGTGTCTGAAGTTCAGCGAATTGTTTCTGACTTCGCGTATTTTCAAAACCATCAACAGCAACACGCAGCCCCTAGTGATACAGCTCGAAAAGTATTGCTGATCGAAAAAAATCAAGTCTACAGTGATGTCGCTTTAGCTATTCTGGACCACATGGAAGTTGAAACCGACAGCATTTCAAACCTTTCCGACACACTCAAAAATTTGGAAGAAAACCAATACTCTTTGATCGTAATGGACCAAGAAACCAACGCAGAGCAGAGTCTTGAAATGGTAAAACTCATCCGAGATGGCCAAACAAGCAAAAGAAACAGCCGTATCCCAATCATTGCCGCCACTGATTCGTTGTCCGAAGAAGAATGGTCCCTTTACCAAAAAAGCGGCATAACGGACTTCATCAAGAAACCTTATACTTTGGAAATCATGCAACGTATCTTAAACAAATGGTCATAATGCCAGCTCATCTAATAGTTGTCTTTGCGTTGTTTCTCTCAGGCACTCAACTGTTGAGTGCTGAGCCTAGTCAAACGCAACACACAATCGTCCCTGAACAGAAAATAATTCTGGGCTGGTTAGAACAAGCGTATGCAGCCAATATCCCCATACAAATGCGCGCCAAACTTGATTCTGGCGCAAAAACCTCCTCTATTCATGGTGTAGTGACTGACGTGTTTGAAAAAGACAACGAACAGTGGCTGGCTTTTACCTTTGACTGGCTAAAACAGCGTCACGATAAAAGCGCCTCGTTTGAAAAGTCCAAACATGTCTATCGCATTGAGGCCCCGGTTGTTCGTCAGGCGAAAATTAAAAACCATCATGATCCAAGCGATATTCGATGGGTCGTCAAGCTGCCCATCTTTATAGCCGGTCGTTGCACTTCTGGCGAGTTTAGCATTGCCAATCGAGAAAAATTTAATTACCCAATCCTACTCGGCAGAGAATACTTAAAAGCGAGCACACTGATCGATCCTAGCAAAACTTTTACTCAAGGGCGCGTTATCAATCAAGAAGCCATAGCAACTCTCGCTTCACAGCTTACCCCTGGGATTCAAGGAAATAATCTCAAGCTGTTAAAACAGTACGCTCTATCTCATGACGAGACATCTCGAAAGTTACCTCAAAAAGTCATTCGATCTGCTCTCGAAAGCTGTGATTCCATTGGTATTCATTCCGCTATTCATTCGCCTCCTGCCCCTCAGAACCAGCAAGAAAAGAAGCGTATGACGCCATGATCAAGGACCTACATGTCAAAGTAGTGGCTCTGTTACTCACCCTGAGTGCCGGCGGGTTAATGTACATAAAAGTCACCCAGCTAGGCTTGCCGCTAGAGCCTCAAAAAACACGCCAAGCCTGGACCATTGACGCCGAAATCAGTTTTACCGCCAAAGGCCGCTCTGCCAAATTGGCCTTTTATATTCCTCGTCAACCGCCAGGGTTTGAACTGTTGGATGAAAACTTTGTCTCCAGCAATTACGGATTAGCGCTGGACGATGATGGCTTGAATAGAAAGGCCAATTGGGCAGTAAGGCGAGTCAAAGGTCAACAATCCTTGTATTATCGAATGGAAGTCACGCCCTCAAAAGACTTCCAATACACGCGCACAGCCCCACCAATAAGATACCCCGACATCCCCGACTACGACTTAATGCTGAAACCCGCGATCATGGCGGTATTAGAGCACGCCAGGCAATCCTCAGCCGACACCTTTACATTCACTCGTGCGTTATTAAGGCACTTAAATCATCAAAGCGATGATGCCAATGTCGCGCTGTTAAAAAAACAAGCCAGCACACCCGTCGAATGGACTCGTTTACTGCAAAACATCTTAGCCGGCGCCAGAATCCCTACTCGCATACTATACGTGTTGCCGCTGGTCGATGGCAGCAGACACGCCACGCTCCAACCTAGGCTCGAAGTGTTTAATGGCAACGAGTGGCAAGCTTTTAATCCCAGTAGTGATCAACCTGGCTTGGAAGCCAATGTGTTGTTATGGCGAACCGGAGACGATCCATTAGTAATAGTAGAAGGCGGCAGTCCGGCTGAGGTCAGCTTTTCCATGGTTAAACAATCCAAGTCCATGGTTGTGCTCGCGGAAAAACACGCCGCACAATTTCATTCGACATTAATGGAATTTTCGATGTTTTCCATGCCCGTACAGACACAAAGCGTCTTTCGCGTCCTGTTATTGCTTCCATTGGGCGCGCTCATAGTCGTAGTACTTCGTAACTTAGTGGGCTTTAGTACTTTCGGCATTTTTATGCCCATTCTAATCGCGCTTTCATTTCGTGAATCGACGTTTATCCAAGGCGTTTTGCTCTATGCACTGTTAATCGCATTAGGGTTGGGCATGCGTTTTTACTTGGAAAAGCTGCAATTACTTCTGGTTCCCCGCATTGCCGCCGTGTTAGTCATCGTCTTGATTACCATGACGATGCTGAGTCTGCTGTTTCATAAACTCGACATTCATCAGGGATTATCATTAGCCTTATTTCCCATCGTCATTATTTCCATGACCATCGAGCACATGTCCGTGGTATGGGAAGAACACGGCCCCTTAGAGGCGCTGCTTCAGTTAGTCGGCAGTTTCTTTGCTGCCAGCCTGGGCTACTTTTTCATGCAACAGGAGTTGACGATCCACTTAATGTTTATTTTCCCTGAACTGTCATTGATTATCCTCGCTCTCATTTTATTAATAGGACGTTATCGGGGTTATCGTTTAACAGAGCTATGGCGCTTCCGAGAAGTCATATGGGATAAACAAAAATCATGAACTTAATCAACCCTTTTAAAAAACTTAAATCCCTTGGCTATTTAGGTATTAATGAACGCAATGGGCACTACATCCAAGGTTACAACCCTCGCCGCTTCTTTCATGTAGTCGACAGTAAGTTGACTACGAA
>CAZECE010000081.1:0-3222 GCA_964510525.1 uncultured Pseudomonadales bacterium
GATGCCGCTCAGGGTGTTGAAGCTCAGTCCGTCGCCAACTGTTATACGGCGATCGATCAAGGCTTGGAAGTGATCCCTGTGTTGAACAAAGTGGATTTGCCGCAAGCAGAACCTGAGCGTGTCGCCGAAGAAATTGAAGACATTATTGGCGTGGACGCGACCCATGCGCTCCAAGTCAGTGCTAAAACCGGCATCGGGGTTGAGGAGCTATTGGCGCAGCTGGTTGATTTGATACCGCCGCCAGAAGGTGAGCGCGAGGCGCCCTTGCAGGCACTGATCATAGACTCCTGGTTTGATAACTATATTGGCGTGGTGTCTTTGATTCGCGTTAAATCGGGTCGGTTGTCTAAAGGCGATAAAATTGCGATCAAATCGACCGGCGAAACGCACTCTGTCGATGCCGTTGGGGTTTTTACACCGAAACGCTTGGTGTCTGAGTGTTTAGAAGCCGGCGAAGTGGGCTTTATGGTGGCCGGTATTAAAGATATTTATGGCGCTCCGGTGGGGGATACGATCACGCATGCGAAGACTATCGATGTGGCGGCCTTGCCTGGGTTCAAGCAAGTCAAACCTAATGTGTTTGCGGGCCTTTTTCCGACCAGTGCCGAAGATTATGATGCTTTTCGTGAGGCGTTAGCCAAGCTTACACTCAACGATGCCGCCTTGTTTTTTGAGCCGGAAACCTCTGAAGCATTGGGCTTTGGTTTTCGCTGTGGTTTTTTGGGTATGTTGCACATGGAAATTGTGCAAGCCCGTTTAGAGCGTGAGTACGACTTGGATTTGATAACGACCTCACCGACGGTGGTCTATGAGGTGGTGTTGTCTAATGGTGAGGTGCAGCAGGTCGATAATCCTGCAAGCTTGCCTCCCGTGAACAAAATCAGTGAAATTCGAGAACCGATTGTTTTGGCTAACATGTTGTTACCTCAGGAATATTTGGGTAATGTGATTGGCCTGTGTGTTGATAAGCGCGGGGTGCAAAAGTCGCTACAGTATATGGGTAACCAGGTGTCTTTGACTTATGAGTTACCGATGGCGGAAGTGGTGCTGGACTTTTTTGATCGCTTGAAGTCAGTAAGCCGTGGTTTTGCTTCGCTGGATTATCAGTTATTACGCTTTGATGCTTCCCCTCTGGTTCGGCTCGATGTTCTGATTAATGGTGAGCGAGTCGATGCCTTGGCATTGATTTGTCATAAAGATCATGTGCAAACTCGAGGGCGTGCATTAACCGAGAGTATGCAGGGGCTGATTCCACGGCAGATGTTTGATGTGGCTATTCAGGCGGCTATTGGAAACCACATTATTGCTCGCCAAACCGTGAAAGCCTTGCGTAAAAATGTCACGGCCAAATGTTATGGTGGCGACGTGAGCCGCAAGCGTAAGTTGTTGGAAAAGCAGAAAGCAGGTAAAAAGCGTATGAAGCAGGTGGGGCGCGTTGAAATCCCTCAAGAGGCGTTTTTAGCGGTCTTAAAGGTAGACAAATAAATTATGAATATAGATTTCTCGTTAGTATTGGTGGTGCTTACCGGGTTTACGGGCGCAATCGTGCTGTTTGATGTGATTTTTCTTGCGCCGAAGCGAAAGCGTGCTGTGGCGAACTATCAACAAGAAATCCAAAAAGAAGCCAAGGGGAGCGTGGATTCTAGGGTCGTTGAAGGTTTGTTGCGGATGCCGTTATGGATCGAATACCCCCGATCGTTTTTTCCTGTCCTCTTTATCGTGCTGTTGCTGCGCTCGTTCTTATTGGAGCCCTTTAAAATTCCATCGGGCTCGATGAAGCCAACGTTATTGGTGGGCGATTTTATTTTGGTGAATAAATTTGAGTATGGGCTGCGGTTGCCGGTCATTGGTACCATGATTTACCCTTTAGGACAGCCGAAACGAGGGGATGTGCTGGTTTTTAAGTATCCGGATAACCCGCGCATTAACTACATTAAACGCGTTGTCGGGCTGCCCGGTGACCATATTCGTTATTTCGATAAAAAACTCACTGTTAATGGTGTGCCGGTAGAGCAAAAGTTGATTGCTGAGTTGCCTCCAGGGCGACCCGAGATCCAGATGTTTGAAGAAAGCTTAGGTGAAACTCATCATCATATTTGGAATAACGTACTCGACAATCGAACCTCGGGTGAGTGGATCGTGGAGGATAACTCCTATTTTGTGATGGGCGATAATCGTGATAACAGTCGAGATTCTCGAGTCTGGGGATTTGTGCCGGATAAATTAGTGGTGGGGCGTGCGTTTGCTGTGTGGATGCATATGCCTGAGTGGGTGCCTTCTTTCAAGCGCAATGGTTTGATTCAGTAGGGGCTTGAGTTCAATCATCCTATGGTTGGTCTAAGCCGTGGGGGATATCAGCTGAGGGCTTAAGTGCATGTTTGAGAAAAGAATGTTGAAGTCTGATGGAGGCCTATTGACGTTTTCTCGTCAGTCGGGGATGACGGTTTTAGGTATGGTGATATTGGGAGGCCTGTTTTTTTTATGGGTGCTCTTTATTATCAAATTAGTCCCTGTTTATATCGAAGGTCAAAGCGTTAAAAGTATTTTTGAAACGTTTGAAGAAGAGGTTAAGAAAAAACCTAAGGTAAAAAAAGAGATTGAGAGCTATTTCTCCAAATTTTTTCAGGTGAATAATGTTCGAAATGTCTCTGTAAAAGACATCGAGTTTGAGAACAAAAAGTCGGTATTGATTGTAACACTGGATTATTCTGTCGAGATTCCCTTTATTTCTAACGTGTATTTGTTGGTTAAATTTAATAACCGAGTAGAAGCCCCCAAACTGACGGCATCTAGCTCATGAAAAATAACTAATATATGAAAAACAACTAGTATATGAAAAATAATATGGACGCATTGCAGCGTGTGATTGGTTATGAATTTAAACGGCCAGAGCTATTGAAACTGGCACTGACGCATCGCAGTGTGTCGGGAAAAAATAACAATGAGCGTTTGGAATTTTTAGGAGACTCGATCGTGAATATGGTCACCGCTCAGGTGTTGTTTGAGCGCTTTCCTGAAGCGAAAGAAGGTCAGCTGTCTCGTTTACGGGCCAGCTTGGTCAGTGGTGCCCATTTAGCCAAGCTGGCGCAAGCGCTTGAGTTGGGGCCTTTCTTAAACTTAGGAGCGGGTGAGCTTAAAAGTGGTGGCTTTCGGCGCGAATCTATCCTCGCGGATGCGATGGAGGCCATTATTGGGGCGGTGTATTTGGATGGCGGCATGGCC
>CAZECE010000082.1:0-3178 GCA_964510525.1 uncultured Pseudomonadales bacterium
TGTCCTTTTTGGCCCCTATGTGTCACGGGACCCTCCAATGGCCTGGGGTGGTTTCCAGTTTTAACGTCTTTTTGATCGTGTTGACGGTTATTTGGTCTGGGGGATTTTGCGTGGGCAGTTTTGGGTGAGTGGCTAGCATGATTTTTTATGGGCTATATGATTGACTGAATGCCGTTGCGGTGGGCAAGGTTAAGTAACTTTAAAGCAGCACCATGCGGGTGGCTATCACCTCGTTCCCATTTTTGCATGGTTGTCACGCCTACATTTAAAAAGCACGCCATGACTTCTTGACTGGCATTCGCCTCCATGCGGATTTTCTTGATTTGTCTGGGCGAAAGCGACTCAACTGCTGGCATCGCCAGTGCTTCCAGCTCTCGCATTGTTATTTTATCTGCCTTCATGTCTTTAGCAGATTGAATCAGAACCGCTGAAATACTTTTACCGTCCACTTTGTTGCCCTTAGTGCGTTAATTTAATTGTAACGCCTAGTATTATGGCTTAACTGATGTTCTCAATGACACGTTTGAAGCGTTCAAGAGCACCCTCTGATTCCTGGATTAGCGTATGCCAATCGTCTGGTGGATGCCCGCTATTTAGCATTTTTTGGAATACTTTATAGGCGTCAGCCTTGCTTTCATAGGCCCGTTTCGTGTTTTCATTATTGACCCAGGCTAGGATGATGATTTTTGATTTTGAATCAAACCTGAAGAATAGGCGGTATTGTTGAAAGAACTTCGCTCGAAACCAGTGTTTGTGCTTCTCGCCCAAGGTGGCGCCTTGACGGTATTCCGCTAGGCTTGGATCTCTCGGAATGACCTCGAATGCCAATTTATAAATAGCCGCCAAGCGCTTTGACGCGTTTTTTTTGGTATAGCCTTTCGGATCTTTTGTTTTAAGTGCTTCAACTTTATTGGTAAGAGTTTCGATTTCTTTTAGAAACAAGGGGTGTGCAAAGAGGGTCCAGCCATTGATTGATACAGTCCTTTGTGTCGGCAAGTTTATTCGTCCTCGTCATTTAGCGGGGCATTAAGATCTACTTCAATATCACCAACCAGTGTTTTGATGCGCGATAAGAGTTCTGGTGTGATGGATTGTAGGTACTCAGGGTTTTTTTGAATGTCGTTTGCGATAAAGGTTAAAAAACTATTTACCGCGGGGTCGGATTCGTCATGGTTGGCCCGAGACAATAATACCGTCCCGTCAGGCTGGATTGTGTAACGAATCTTCTCGCGCTTTTGGAGTTGAAGTGCTTTTCTGACAACATCAGGTACGGTTGTTTGGTAGCGATCGGTTAGCGTGGATTCGCTTGTCAGCATTGGATTAGTCATAAAGCGGTTTTGTCCATTGATTAAGCTGTATCTTTAAAGGTAATGCGTTTGCATTGTCTTGTCAAGGTTTGGGCAAATGCTTTTTGAGCATTATTTGTTCTGGATGATTTTGCTTGGACCGTTTTGGCTTAGTGGCTAGCGTAGGCGTCCTTTAATGGCATCAAAAACCATGCATAAACAAAGATACTGGCAGGCTTATCATTTAGAAAGGGGTGGGGCGGGCGAGCAAAAAGAAATCATATAGGTTAAGGTGCATACTATTTGAGGTAGTATTACGTGGTTATGATTTGCATTCGATTAATCCGTATTAGGTCGATCGAATATCTTATTTATTAAAATAATCCAATGATAAAAAATTATGGGCAATATCTCTCCTAACTTACTCAGAACCAATAGTGATTCTACAACGCAACACCCTGATGCGGAGGCTCCAAACCAGGAGGCTCCGCATCAGGATAGACCTAGGGTTGGTCGTGATTCGCAAGAAATGCGTGATCATCCAAACGAACCTGCCGCAGAATTAATAGATCTTGAATCCGGCTTATTTCCTCTTATAACAAGATCGTTAAGCCCAAATGATTTAAAGCAATTGATACTGACTGGTGCCACTCTTGCTGAAAAAACTATTAATAGAAAACAAGATACCAATAATAACTGTGAAATAACGCCAGAAATTCGAGAGATGATCAGCAACGATATTGTTGTTTTTAACAAACTGGATGTTGATACTCGTGAAGTACGGTTTTCTGGAAATATTACGGACGACCAGCTTGGGATGCTTGTTAGAAATGGAATATTATCGGATGTTAGCTCGCTTGATCTCAGTCATTGTCAGAATCTAACCGATGCGGGTCTGGCGCACTTGTCTGGATTAACCCAATTAACTTCATTAGATCTCGGAGGTTGTTGGCGGTTAAGCAATGAAGGTATGGGGCACTTGGCTGTATTAACCCAATTAACCTCATTAAATCTCTGTTTTTGTGAGAATGTAACCGATGCGGGTCTGGGGCATTTGTCTGGATTAACCCAATTAACATCATTAAATCTCAGTGGATGTTGGCGGTTAAGCAATGAAGGTATGGGGCACTTGGCTGTATTAACCCAGTTAACCTCATTAGATCTCAGTTGGTGTTTGGATCTAACCGATGCGGGGCTGGAGCATTTGGCTGAATTAACCCAATTAACCTCATTAGATCTCAATGAGTGTTGGCAGTTAACCGATGCGGGTCTGGAGCCGTTTCGTGCTAGGGGCGTAATTGTTTCAGCTTAATAAGCAGGGCGTATTTCAGTCCAATGGCCTGGGGGGCGTCTTTAGTGTTTCATTTCCATCACTAACAAATACCCCGTCGTTTGTTTGGTTTAATTTGGGTATTTGAGACGCTGTGGTTAGCACGAAAGATCCTCGTTCATTAATTTTATAAATGTGGTTTCTGTATTAAAGCTGCTGGGAATAAGATCTTAATAAGGATACAGTGTTAATAAGACCTTGTTTGGTTAATATGTTCAAATACTGCTTTGTCGAAAGCATTGGGTTCTTCAGTCGAGCACGTACCTTGCGGACAGCATTGCAAAATAGACCAGGCTCTAAAGAAAATTGATTTGACAAAAAATCGTCGGGTAGCTGCGCCAATAGCCCATACTCGCTTAGTGTTTTTGCTGGAAAGTCTTTAATGTTGTGCGTAACAATGACGTCGCATTTTGCTGTAATAGCAGCCGCTAAAACGTGTCGATCATTGGAGTCTGGCAGTTCCAGGGTTTTGATAAGATCTTCATATCCTTCGACAAGGCAGTCTCTTGTTGCAAGGTTCATGAGGTCACGAGTGCGTTCGAGTTTCTTTCTGTTTCTGTCA
>CAZECE010000083.1:0-34579 GCA_964510525.1 uncultured Pseudomonadales bacterium
AACACACCTGAGTCAAACACACCTGAGTCAAACACACCTGAGTCAAACACACCTGAGTCAAACACACCTGAGTCAAACACACCTGAGTCAAACACACCTGAGTCAAACACACCTGAGTCAAACACACCTGAGTCAAACACACCCCTGCCAGACAAATCTTAACTATTCTTATGATGTAAGACGTTAAAAGGAGACAGCATGTTTTTAGTTCGATTGATTTATTGCAGTAAGCCCACCGAGACTTTCAATATCCAAGAGGCTGAAGACATCGTTGATAAAGCGGCGATCTTTAATACGTCACAAAGCATTACCGGCTTAATGTGTTTCAGTCACTCGAACATCTTGCAGTGTCTAGAAGGGGGACGCCAGCAGGTGAATCACCTGTATCAAAAAATTCTGCACGACACTCGCCATAAAGACATTGAGCTGCTGGATTACCGAGAAATTGAGGTACGCGATTTCAATCATTGGTCAATGAAATTGATCACCAGCGGCAGTTTGGATCGTGATCTGGTTTTAAAATATTCACAATCGGTCGATTTTGACCCCTACGAAATGCATGGGGAAAGTTGCCACCAGTTGTTGCGTTCGGTTTGCTGATCAACAAGCATCACTTTGGTTAAGTTGTTGAAATATAATAAAATAATGGCTTACTGCACATGCTTTTCCACAATCTTTGTGGATAACCAAGGTCTGTGGATAACTTTATCAAGAGCGGACTTTACGCTTGGCGCCTGAGGTTAACACCCAGATCGCTTTCCAGCTCATTCGCGTTGCTGTAGGCCAATATGGCGGTTTTTGTGGTTTGCTTGCTGGTGGTGGTTTCTTCTGAGGGCTCTTGCACATTTTCTTGCTCGGCTTTTTCTGCTTGCTCAGCTTCTCCAGCTGCTTGCTCAGCTTTTTCAGCGTTTTCGAGTTTTTTGGCTTCCTTTTCAATTTCATTAGCCGCCAGCCGAGCTTCCATTTCCAATTGTTTGGCATTGACCGCGACTAATCGATCCTGAGGGGAAGGGTCGGCGGGTGCCAATGCCGCACGATACAACGTTTGCGCTTGTTGGATGCGCTTTTCAGGATCGGTTTCCAATGAATTACTGCGCATGTTCACGTGCCCACCCGTGATGTAGCGCTTACCATCAGGGCCTTGGGTGTATTCGTAGATCGGGCGGCCTGCCAGGGCCCCGCCGGCAATGGCATGAGCGTTTTCGTGTTTAATGACCGCCTGTTCTCTTTTTTTGAGGTTTCGTATGGTTTCTTGGTCGATACGTTGCTGGGCTTTTTCGGCCATCTCAGCGCGACGTTTTAGGTTACGATCTTTTCTTTCAAAATCTTTCTCAATATGGCTTTGCTTGTCTGGATTACTTAAACTCGCCGCTTTTGTTGGGCCTGAATTGGGTGTAATGGAAGAAGAGGGCAGGCTTTCCAGCTGCATCGGCGCTTGACTGGATTTAAGGGCCAACTGATTGGGTTTGATATAACTTCGGGTATCCGGTATCGGCATGACGCCGCCGCTGGCCATTAACATCTGCTTGCTCTCAACATCTGTTAGCCCTTAACACATGTCTGCTCTCAGCACCTGTTTGCTTTTAATACCTGTCTGTTCTTTACAACAGGTTAGGGGCCGCTTTGTAGATTAACGATCAATGAGTCAAACGTTTGGCTCATATTCCCGAACTTTGCGTCAATTTGAATGCAATGTCCTCGCTAAAAGCATAGTGCGTCACAAAAATAATGCGATCAATTTCTCATCTTTTGTTAGCTGTTGATGATGATGCGCATCGCTTCGACCTTGGTGTGGGCGTGTTCAATGGCATTGAGGCCTTGTTGCTGACGGTCTTTAAGCTGTTGAATTTCCGCATCTTTGATCAGTGGGTTGCTGAGTTGTAAGTCTTGCAAGCGGGTGATTTCCGCTTCTAGGTGTTGGGACCACTGAGATTGAGCGGCTGAGAGTTGTTCTGGCAGTGCTTGTTCAGCTAATGCCTGGGCGTGTTCGAACAAGGTGGTGATGTTCGGGCGTATCTCTTTCATGATGGCGTGACGCATGGTGCGTTTGATGCCGCTACACAACTGATTAAGCTGATCGTGAGACAATACTTGAGCCAAATTTTTCCCACTGACATCGACTAAGATTCTGAGCGGGCTGATCGGTAAGAATCGATCCAGTTGCAAGGATCTGGGTGCCATGCTGTTTACCGTAAAAATGGCTTCCAGAAACAGGGTGCCGGCTGGGATGTTTTTTAACGAGAGTTTGGCGAGCGCGGCATTACCAAATTCACCCGACAGGTACTGATCGATGAAATCGACCACCATGGGGTGTTCCCAGGTCACAAAGTCGATGTCTTCACGCACCAAGGCTTTCAAACGCTGGAAGGTTAGAGTGTTGCCTTCGGGTTTTAAACTGGGAAATTCCGCCTGAAGCATTTTATCGCTGGGGCGAATAATGAGCGTTTGATCGCTTTGAAATTCTTGCTCAACTCCATACAGATTAAAAACCCGCTCCATGTAGCTTGAGAGAAGTTGACATTCTTCTTCCAGCTCAATTTGTTCAATTAAGGTTTCAGCCTGCTGAGGGTTGCAGCTGTTGAGTTCCAATAAATAATTTCGCCCTTCTTCGAGTTCCGCCATCATGGCATCGCGTGCTGAGCGCACTGAGCTGAGAAAGGCATTGTCTGAATAGGTATTGTCTGAATTGGTATTGTCCGAATTGGAATTGTTTGAGGGAAAAACCTTGTTATGTAAAAAGTCTTGTAGCTGTGTTTCAAACTGTTGAAAGAGCGCATACCCCGCCGAGCAGCTTTGTAAAAACGCATTGAGACCTTGGTGATACCAGTGAAACAGCCCTTCCATGTCTGAATTCAGCAAATAAGGGACATGAATGTGCACGTCGCGTTGCCGACCGATGCGATCCAAACGACCGATGCGTTGTTCGAGTAGGTCGGGGTTTGAAGGCAAGTCAAACAGAACCAGGTGTTTTGCAAATTGGAAGTTGCGCCCTTCACTGCCAATCTCAGAGCAAATCAGGGTTTGGGAGCCGCTTTCGCGATCGGCAAAGTAAGCTGCCGCGCGATCGCGTTCAATAATGCTGAGCCCTTCATGGAAACTGGTGGAAGCAATGCCTTGTGTGAGTTTTAAGTATTCGTCTAAATCGACGGCCAGTTCGGCGCTGGCACCAATGACCAGTGTTTTTTCATCCGGGTTGGATTTGAGAAATTCGACCAACCACTGAGTTCGTGGGTCCAGGTCAAGGTCTTCAAGAGAGGTGGCTTCGTCTCCTGTCAGAGGGTGGGGGTGTAACACTCGCGGAGGAAATCCCTCAATGCTATGACGGGTATTACGAAAGAACACCCGCCCCGTGCCATGGCGGTCTATGATGTCTGCTTGAATGGTGGGCTTCAGCTCGCCGGCAGGTTGCGTAAAATCCAGCGATCCGTGTTCAGACTGAGAGGCGTGCTCAGACAGAAAAGGCGCGAGCCGATCGATTAACTCGCCCGGCAAAGGCTCGGAATCTTCCGCTTGTATCAGCTCGCCTAAGAGGGCTGAAATATCGGTTAGGTTTTTTTCTTGTTTGATAAAGTGTTCGAGCGAGTGGAATTTGTCTGGGTCGATGAGACGTAACCGCGCAAAGTGACCGGCTCTGCCGGCTTGTTCGGGCGTGGCCGTTAACAATAACAAACCAGAGGATCGGGCGGCGAGTTGTTCAATGCAAGTGTATTCTGGGCTGGCGTGTTGTTCAGATCCGTGTCCGGACCAATGCAAATGGTGGGCTTCATCGACGATCACCAAATCCCAATCGCTGTTGAGCGCATTTTGTTGGATTGAGTCGTTGGCCATTAACAGAGCTAAGTCACAGAGCACCAGTTGTTCGGTTTCGAAAGGGTTCTCGATGCCTTCTTCAACTAAGGCGTCGTAGCGCTCCTGTGAAAACAGTGCAAACTGCAGATTAAATTTGCGCAGCATTTCAACCAACCATTGGTGTTTTAACGAGGTTGGTACAATGATCAAGACACGATTAGCAAAGCCATTATGCAGTTGGGCGTGCAAAATGAGGCCGGCTTCAATGGTTTTTCCAAGGCCGACTTCATCAGCGAGTAAGACCCTGGGCGCCGAGCGTTTTGCTACTTGATCGGCAATATACAGTTGGTGTGGCAGTAAATGGGTTCTGGCGCCCAGTAGGCCTTTGATCTGAGACTGTTGTAATCGGTGTTTGTGTTCCAGGGTTTCGACGCGAAGTCGGAACGCGCGGTTGCGGTCAATGTGACTGCTGAGCAAGCGTTGCAGTGGCGAGCTGAATTGAATAAAACAGCTGAGTTCAATTTCGCTGATCTGGTGTTCGTTGCCTTGCTCATCGAGAGCGAGGTATTGCACGATGGGTTGGTTATCCAATACCCTTGCGACCGTGAATGGGCGTTCATCGTGATTTTTGATGGTGTCTTCGGGTAAATACTGTATTCGGCTGATGGGGGGATTATCAGCGGAGTATGTACGAGATTCATTAGCCGCAGGGAAACTCAAAGTCACTCTGCGATGGGATACTTCAGTGATCAGTCCCAAACCCAATTGAGATTCGGTTTGGCTAATCCAACGTTGACCTACAGCGTATTCTGACATTTTTTTAAGTGTTTTTTGAATCGGGTGCAATTTAATAAGTTAAGCTGAATTTTGGGCCGCATATTCTAACACAATTTTTAGTGGGCATACTGGTTAAAGTTGGGGTTAAAGTGCGGTTTAAAGTGGAGGTAGAGATTAAAGTGAGGGTTGGTTTGGTGCGCTTGGATCTTGTTTTTATTTTGCTGTGTTGTTTACTGTGTTGTTGCCTGATCAGAGGCGCTTATGCGGACGAGCAGCCCGAGCGTGAAGAAACCAAAGGTTTTGATTTTGCATTAATTGGCGATTTACCCTATGGCTTAGGGGCCGGGATAAAATACGCACCCTTTGAGGCGCTGCAATCCAGTATAGAGCGTTCAGGTGTCGAGTTTGTGATTCACGTAGGAGACATCAAGTCCGGGCAAAGCCCCTGTTCCGATGCTTTGTTACGAGATCGTTTGCGGCGGTTCAATGCCTTTAAGCGGCCGTTCATTTTAACCTTGGGTGATAACGAATGGACGGATTGTCATCGTCGAGGAATGGATCCGTTGGAGCGTTTGGATTTTTTGCGCCAGCATTTTTACGCCAACCCAACAGTTCCATTGGGGTCTTCCATATCAGGTGCAGTTAGTAAAAAGCCGTCGGTATTAGCAAAGCAACTGGCATTGGAAACACAAGCGTCCCAATCCGGTTATGAACAATTTGTTGAGCATCAGCGTTGGCAGCATCAGGGCATACAGTTTGTCACCTTGCATTTGGTGGGCAGTCGCAATGGGTTGTTATCTTTTAAGGGGCGAACGCCAGCGCATGATGATGAGGTGAAGGAACGAACGGCGGCTGCGATTGCCTGGTTGTCGGATACGGTGGATCAAGCCAAGCGCACAGCTGCGCGAGGGATTGTAGTGATCATGCATGCTAATCCGGGCTTAAACTCGGTCGATCGACCTTCGGGTATTAAGCATCGGTTGAAATCGCCTCCCAAAATCAGCAAAAAAGGTTTTGAGTCGGTGCAGGTGGCCTTGGCTGAGGCGGTGGCGGCCTTTAAGCGTCCGGTGGTGTTGGTGCACGGGGATACCCATGAGCATCGAATTGATCATCCTCCTTTGGCCGATAGAGCCTTTCCGAATTTTACGCGAGTGGAGGTCTTTGGTATGTCGCATTCGAATTGGGTGAAGGCGAGTGTATTGGCGGGCAACGAGGTGGAGGAAGGTGAGGTGCAGGAAAGTGATGCGGTGTTTGCGTTTGAGGTGATGGCGTCGGGGCGGTGATGTCTTTACATGTTGTTACAAAACACATTGTTACAAACAGGCGCAGATAATACACAGTCTTTGAATTTTATTAACGGCAAGGGCGTCTATAATTTATACACCTTTGGGTTTAAACACTTTGAAGTTTAGCAGGAAGCTGTTTCGGGACAGAGAGAGTCGAAAATTTTCATAAACATATAGAGGGTAGGTTTAATGACAACGACTTTACGCGCGACGGCACAGTCAAAGACGGTTAAAAGCGATACTTCAATCACGAACTTAGGTTCAAATTTGGCTTCAAAGATTTTTAAAGGCGCAAAGCTTTTACCACTAGCAATCGGCATGTCGATGGCGGTATGCAGTGCGGGGGCTAATACAGAAGAACCTTCTGCTAATGGCTTCCTAGCTGGAGGTATCATTCCTCCAATGGAATACTTCAAAACAAACTGTACTCTCTCGAGTAAAATTAATGGCGAAAGAATTACACTTGCTGAACTTGAGCTGAGTCTTGTGGCGTCAAGTGCAAATAACGCAAAGAGACAGTTTAACAGGGCAACTCGGGATGCTTCATCTGTTCTTAAAAACCTTGCTGGTGGCTATGATGATCAGACACCTTTAGAGGCTTATGCAAATTCAATTTGGGAGTCGAGTGGGGCAGCGGTTAAAGATACTAAAGAGGATGGTTCTGAAATTCCTGAGGATCTAAGTTCGACGATAAGAGTAAAATGCGAAACGCCTGTGGTGATTGAGGGTACTGATAGAGATACTCACATTTCAGACCTAACTGCACTGGATGAACTAATCGAAGAGGATTCTGTTTTTGCTACGGAGTCGGTAGGGTTAAATGACGTTACCCTCAAATTACTTTACTGCTCTCTTGACGAGCTTATTAACATTAATGGATCACTTATTGAGTTTTCTAATACTTGGAATTCTGATAATTCAATTTTAACCACTTTAATTAATATGTTGCCTGAACATGCGACATTTATTACTGAATTGATTAATTTAAATGACCCCTTCACTGATATTGATCTTGATAAATTAACAAGTCAGATTGAATCTTATTTCTTACCAGGAGTTCCACCAACTTGCCAGAGTGATATGTGAAATAAATACTGAATGTAACATAACTAATCCTTTCGCCTTATCAATGGCATCCGTTCATTGATAAGGCGGGGTTTTGTTTTAGTGATAGAGGAGGGTAGGCCGCGAGGTTTTTAACCCTGGATTCCAGATCAAGTCTGGAATGACGAAGCCATAGCTAAGTGCAACGACAGACACCGTGTAATACTCCAAAAGAACGTCATTCCAGGCTTGACCTGGAATCCAGAGCGAGAGGCACTGAAGTGAGTCTTCGCAGCAGAGGGTGTTTGTTGTAGAAATAGATGACTACGTTTTTCTGGTTCCTTATGTCGAAAATGGCGATGAAACTCATAAGGAAAGACAAGCGTATCAGTACCCGCCTTTCAAATTGGGGCCACCGACAATGTAGTGGACCTTTTGATCAGTTTGTTACATTTATGATCTTAAGTGAATGTTTTGATTGGTGTATGATCTGCCGTTAACTGTTGTTGGTGGTGTCAAATCAAACAAATGAATGGAAAAAATGGAAAATGACTGAAATTGGAAACACACCGATTCGTGGGAATGGCCAGAATCAGGATGCAAATCCAGAAATATCCAATTTACCTAGCGAAACATTAGGTTTAATTGTGAAATTTTTAGACATTGACTCGATCAGTGAGCTTTTTAAAACGAATAGGTTTATGCGAGATGTTGGAAATAAATTAACGTTGTCAGAAATCAAGGAGATTAATCAGTTCAATCACGATAATGTATTGTATCGGCCTAATGCTGATTTTGCCCAGACTGAAGTTATTTTAGGGGCCCGATTGGATTTGGCTTATAGTGGGTATACTCCAGCAGGTGCGTTGGCTGAGTTGGCTAATGATAAAAATGATGACGTGCGAGAAGCCGTTGCGGGTCATGAAAATACGCCTGCATATGTGCTGGGTGAGTTGGCTAAGGATGAAAATAATGAAGTTCGAAAAGCCGTTGCGGGTAATGAAAGTACGCCTGCACATGTGCTGGCTGAGTTGGCTAATGATAAAAATGATGACGTGCGAAAAGCCGTTGCGGGTAATAAAAATACGCCTGCATATGTGCTGAAAAAGTTAGCTCTTGATAAGAAGTATGAAGTTCGAGAAGCCGTTGCATTTAATAAAAATACGCAGATAAATGAGTTGCGTTTGTTAGCTGCTAAGGAAGTTAATGAAGTTGAGGGTACTCGTCATGCTAGATATGCGGCTGCGGGTCATCCAAATGCGGATGCTGGTTTGTTGAGTTATTTAGCTGAAGAATATCACCCCTCTAATTGTCGTCTCGGAGTTGCAGAAAATGAAAATACGCCTGAATATGTACAGTTTTCTTTGGCCCAAGATGTTGATGTTGATGTTAGAAAAGCAGTTGCAGGAAATAAAAATGCGTCTCCTGATGTGCTGGTTCAATTAGCCAAAGATCCCGATTGGAGTGTTCGAGCAACGGTTGCGAAAAACCCAAACACTCCCGCAAAAGAACTTTCTAATTTAATAAAAAGGTGCTCAGCTAGTTTTAGCCCTGAAAATGTACATCTTTACATTGAAATTAAGAAAGCCGTTGCGGGTAATCTAAATACGCCTACAGAAGTGCTAACTGAACTGGCAAAAGATGTTAGCAGTGATGCTCGAAAAGCCGTTGCGGGTAATGAAAGTACGCCTGCACATGTGCTGCCTGAGTTGGCTAATGATAAAAATGATGACGTGCGAAAAGCCGTTGCGGGTAATAAAAATACGCCTGCATATGTGCTGGCTGAGTTGGCTAAGGATGAAAATAATGATGTTCGAAAAGCCGTTGCGGGTAATAAAAATACGCCTGAAAATGAGCTGCTGGAATTGACTTCTGATTATAACAACTCTGTTAGAAAAACAGCGTTAAGTCAATTACGCTCGAGAGGGTAATTCACAACGATGTCTTCCTGCGATGAACGCAGTGAGCTCCAGGTGATGACAAAAAGCACACGTATTTGCTTTACTAAGCAGTATTTGGAGACAAAAAATGATTGATTCAAACCGAACGCCGCAGAACTCTAATCAAAATCTCACTGAAGAGGAGCAAGAGATTCTTTAGGCTGCTGAGTCTGGAGAATTGCAATCAATGCTAACGGCTCAGCGTAAAAATGAACTCGAAGCTATAGCGAAACACACTTTAGATTGAATAAAACAATCCCCAATTACTTATGATAAGGATGCCCTTTCAGTAAGCTCCAAGCACGATAGATCTGTTCGGCGAGTAACACGCGTACCAAAGGGTGGGGGAAGGTGAGTTTGGATAGGGACCACCGACAATCAGCCGCAGCTAAAGCCTCACTTGCATGACCATCCGGGCCGCCGACCAGTAGGTTGATCGTGGGGTATTCCGTCTGCCAGCCTTGCATCTTGGCCGCTAATGTCTCCGTTGACCACGACTCACCCGATTTATCCAAGACGACCAGCAGGCCCGGTTTTTTGACTTGGTTGAGTAATCGCGCGGTTTCGTCCTGACAGAGTTGAGTGATGATCTTTTTATCACTGGGCTTGTGGTTTTTAGGGCGTTGCGCGAGCGGTAATTCAACTAATTCCAGTTTGACGTCTTGATTCAAGCGCGAGACATACTCATCAAACCCCTCATTCACCCAATTTGGGCACTTGGTGCCAATGGTCATTAGTCGAAAGACCAAACTCACAGAGCGGGTAACCTAGTTACGCTGGAGTGGTTTGCTGAGGCTGTGATGGACGCACTTTCCAGAGTTTCTCGAGGTCGTAAAACGCGCGTGTTTCCGGTTGCATGATGTGAACGATGACATCACCCAAATCAACCAACACCCACTCCCCCGACTCTAATCCTTCCACGCCCAACACCTTATGCGCCTTGGCTTTACTGGCCTCTACGAGGTTTTGAGCAATGGACTGCACATGACGTTTCGAGTTGCCGGACGCGACCACCATGTGATCAGCGACACTGGAAATATCGCCGATAAAGAGATTTTGAATGTCGAGGGCTTTGTAGTCTTCAAGCGTTGATTGAATGAGTTGGGAGAGGTCGGTTGAGGGTAAGTTGTTGTTATTCTGAGCATCACTAATGGATTTATTCATAGGCGAGAAAGTCCTCTGATATCTGTTTATTTAAGTTTAATAGACCTTTCGTTTTTTTATAAAGTCTAGGACCGCATCGGGCACTAAAAACGCCGGTTGATGGCCTTCTTCAATGCATTGCCGTATGGCGCTGCTTGAAATCCCAAGGGGCGGTATGTCCAATGTGAAAATACTACCACGGTCTCGGCCTACAGCGCTCTTAAGAGTTTGTGTAGAATCTGTAAGATGTTGTTTTTGAAAGGTCTCAATATCCACAGGCAGCGACTCTGGGCGTTGTTTTTGATCGAATGGCCGCGAGCACACGATCAGGTGCGCGTATTGGATCAATTGCTGCCAGTTGTTCCAAGTGTTGAGGCTGTAAAAGCTGTCTTCACCCATTAAGAAATAAAAAAAGTCAGTTTCCGCTTTTTGGCGCCTTAGGGCTTTCAGCGTATTGACGGTAAAGCTTTCCTCAGAACGCTCGATTTCTATGGTATTGATTTGAAAGCACGGTTGCGCGGCTGTCGCCAGACTCAGCATCTCAATGCGGGTTTCTGGGGAGCAGGTAGGCTTTTTGTGCGCCGGCACATGGCAGGGAATGAACCAGATCTCGTCTAAGTCCAGCTTTTCCAGTGCCTGCCAGGCCATATTCAAGTGCCCAAAATGCACGGGATCAAAGGTGCCCCCCAGAAGACCAATGGCTTTTTCTTGTCGAACCTGGCCAGCAGGCTCGGTTTGATTGGGTGTGGCTGAATCCATTTAAGAGCGAGTATTCCCTGTTCCTAACACGATGAATTTTTGGGATGTCAGGCCTTCTAATCCCACCGGACCTCTTGCATGAAATTTGTCCGTTGAGATGCCAACTTCTGCGCCCAACCCATATTCAAATCCATCGGCAAATCGCGTTGAAACATTAATCATAACTGAGCTGGAATCGACTTGGCGTATAAATTTCATGCAACTTGGGTGGTGATCGCTGATGATGCAGTCGGTATGACCGGAGCCGTACCGGTTAATGTGGCCAATGGCCGCATCCAAATCGGTAATGGCTTTAATCGAGAGTATTGGTGCTAAGTATTCCGCACCCCAGTCGGCGTCTGTTGCGGGCTTGGCGTTTTTGAGATGGTTGAGCGATTGCGGGCAGGCGCGTAATTCCACTTGGTGCTCGGCGAGCGCGCTTTCCAGCTGAGGTAAAACGGTGCCTAATAATGATTCGTGCACCAGCAAGCTTTCTAGGGTATTGCAGGTACCATAGCGCTGGGTTTTGGCGTTCACGGTCAGATCAATGGCCATCTTCATGTCCGCGTGTTGATCAATGTAGATGTGGCAATTGCCATCCAGGTGTTTAATCACTGGAATGCGTGCTTCTTGACTGATGCGTTCGATCAGCCCTTTACCGCCACGAGGAATCAGTACATCGAGATACTCCGTGGACTGAATCAGGGTACCGACGGCTGCTCGATCCGGTGTGTTGACCACTTGGACACTGGTGCTGGGTAAGTCGGCGGCGGCCAAGCCGGTTTGTATGCAGTCGGCCAGCGCTTGATTCGAATGCAGGGCTTCAGAGCCGCCGCGTAAAATGGCCGCGTTGCCGGATTTCAAGCAGAGGCTGGCGGCTTCGGTGGTGACATTGGGGCGAGATTCATAAATAATGCCCACCACCCCTAAAGGCACGCGCATTTTGCCCACTTGAATACCGGAAGGGCGGGGTTGAACGGATTCGATAGCGCCGACAGGGTCGGGTAACTCGGCAACCTGATGCAAACTGGTGATCATGCCATCGATGCGATCGACGTTCAGTGCTAAGCGGTCCATTAACGCGGCGTCCAGACCTTTTTCCTGACCAGCCGCAAGGTCTTGTTCGTTCGCGGCTAAGATGGCGGCTTGTTGTTGCGACAAGGCATCGGCGATGTGTTTTAAGGCTTGGTTTTTTTGTTGGGTGCTGGCGGCCGTCAGTGTCGCGGCGGCGGATCGGGCGTCTTGCGCCAGTTGTTGAATATAATCCGTAATGTTCATAACAGTCCGTCTAGAGTGAGAGTAAACTAAATAATTATGTGAAACGGCAGTGTATGAGGTTTGATTCAGTTGATCAATATGAGGAGTTTCTATGAAGTTTGAAGGCAGCGACCGTTATGTTGCAGACGATGAGCTTACCCTGGCGGTGAATGCCGCCATTCAATTGCAAAAACCCTTATTAATCAAAGGCGAGCCAGGTACCGGTAAAACGCAATTGGCGTTGGAAGTGGCCAAGACTTTAGACCTGCCATTGATTGAATGGCACATCAAATCCACCACCAAAGCCCAGCAGGGATTGTATGAATACGACGCTGTGGCCCGATTACGCGATTCGCAGTTAGGCAAAGACGAGGTGAAAGACATCTCGCACTACATTAAACCCGGTAAGTTGTGGCAGGCGTTTGACAGCGACGCCGCGTCAGTGCTGTTGATTGATGAAATTGACAAAGCGGACATTGAATTCCCCAATGATTTGCTCTTAGAGCTGGATCGTATGTCGTTTCATGTCTATGAAACTCAACAGCAAGTGACTGCCAAGCAGCGGCCTATTGTGATCATCACCAGTAATAATGAAAAAGAATTGCCGGACGCGTTTTTACGCCGGTGTTTTTTTCATTATATTGATTTTCCTGACGCTGAGACATTAAAGCAAATCATTGATGTGCACTTTCCGAACCTACAGCAAACGTTAGTCACGGAAGCGTTGGAGATGTTTTTTGACATTCGCCAAGTCCCGGGCTTAAAGAAAAAACCCTCAACCTCTGAGCTGATCGATTGGATCAAATTATTGATGGCGGATCAGTTGAGTGTGCAGGCGTTGCGAGAACGGGACCCTAATAAATTGGTGCCCCCGTTGTGTGGCGCGTTAGTCAAAACCGAGCAGGATGTGTCCTTGTTGGAGCGTTTGGCGTTCATGCACCGGCGCCGGGGTTAAATCTGTCGTGTTGTTGGATCTGTTTCTGCATATCAAAGCCAATAAAGTCCCGATCTCTCTGCGAGAATGGTTGGATTTGTTGGCGGCGTTAAAACAACGCTTAGTGGTGTGTGATTGGGATGAATTTTATGCGCTGGCGCGTTGCGTGTGTGTTAAAAACGAAAAATATTACGATCGTTTTGATAAGGCCATGCAAACCTATTATGACGGCATTGACGCCGTTGATCCGGAATTGTTGGAGCAGCAATTACCCGAAGAATGGTTGCGCAAACACATTGAAAGCAAGCTCAGTGCGGACGAATTGAATCAGCTGCAGAAGTTCAAGGACCTTGAAGAACTGATGCAGCAGTTTAAAGAGCGATTAAAAGAACAAAAACACCGTCATCAAGGTGGCAATCGGATGGTGGGCACGGGCGGTCGTTCGCCGTTTGGCGCCTATGGTGATCACCCGGAAGGCATGCGTCTAGCGGGGCCTTCCCGTAATAAGCACGCGGTCAAGGTGTGGGAGAAGCGGCGTTTTCGTAATTTGGATGGCGATGCGGCCTTAGAGACTCGTAACATGCAAATGGCTTTACGGCGTTTGCGAGCGATAACGCGCGAGGGCGCGGCGGATGAGTTCAGTATCGATAAAACCATCGATGCCACCGCCAAGCAGGCCGGTTGGTTGGATGTGCAATACGAACCGGAACGACGCAACGCGGTTAAAGCCTTGTTGTTTTTTGACATAGGCGGCTCAATGGACCCCTATGTGGCGTTGTGTGAAACCTTATTTTCCGCGGCCAAAAGCGAGTTTAAACATTTGCACTATTATTACTTTCATAACTTTTTTTATGAAACGGTGTGGACGTCTGGGTTGCGGCGACGCCAGGATGAAGTCAGCTTCTGGGACTTGTTGCACACCTATTCATCCGATTACAAAGTCATGATCATTGGGGACGCGACCATGGGGCCTTATGAGATAGCTGCACCGGGCGGTTCAGTCGAGCATTGGAATCAAGAACCGGGTGCGGTGTGGTTTCAACGACTAACGTCGCATTTCAAACACGTGGTTTGGTTCAATCCCTGCGCCAAAGACGATTGGCCCTACATTCCGTCAGTGCAGCAAGTGCTGGAACTCACGGAGAATCAGATGTACCCGCTGACGCTGGATGGGTTGAGTCAGGGCGTTCAGGCGATGATGCGTTAATCATGACACAGAATTCAGATAAAGAACCCAATCTAGCCCTCCTGGTGTGCCCTCAAACCGGTAAGCCATTGACCTTGAAAGACGGGGAGTTATACACAGAGCAAACCTCTTACCCTCTATTCAATGGGGTGCCTTGGCTGTTTAAAAATCCGGAGTTTGCTTTTTTTGAGTGGGCCACCAAAATAAAGGCGCATATCAACGAAACGCAGCGTCATTTAGCTTACTTGCAGTTGCTGGCGAACAATACGCCGTCGGTTCATGCGCGGCAACGCTATGAACAGTTGTTTGAAGCGCAGTCGTTTAATCTTCAATACGAAACGCAGTGCTTGTCGTTTTTTTTAGGTCAAAACGATATTCATCTTCAGCCTTCCACGCAACAAGTCCAATCGTATTTTAAAAACATCTTCAGAGATTGGTGTTGGGGAGCGAAAGAAAACGCTATCTATATGGACTACATCAAAAAAACAGCGCCGAAAGCCCCTGATAATATTCTGGTGCTGGGCGCTGGGGCTGGGAAGTTAAGTCAGCTGATAGCGCAGCACTATTCGAGCAGTAGGGTGTATTCAATTGATCACAACCCGTTTTTAGTCTTAACAGCGCAGCGCATTTTGAATGGCGGATGTGTCGAATTGTTTGATTACGCGCATTACCCAAATCGTTTAGACAACACCAATAAAAAGGTGGTAATTCAAAACCAGCCAACCCTCAGCAATCATCAGTGTGTGTTAACCGGTTTCCCTGACTTGCCGTTTCCTGAAGACAGCTTTGACTTGATTGTCGCGCCCTGGTTTTACGACATCTTAGAACAAGACATTCAAGAGTCGATCGGTCGGACGCTTAAGTTTCTAACACAAAAAGGGTCTTTGATACACATAGGGCCCAGTAATGTGCATCACCCTGATGTGGATAAGCAGTACTGTCTCGAGGAGGTGGTGGAAATGTATCAACAGTTTTTTGCCGAGACCGAGGTCCGTTCTCAACAGATGGCGTATTTAAATAACCCCATTGAATCTCAGGCGCGACTTGAAACGGTGATGTTCTTACACGCAAACCATAAAACGCAGTCGTATGCTGGCAACAAGCAATCTATTGAGACTCGGGTAACGCTCACGCCGGCGCTGGCATCGCTGAAAGAAGAGCAGGCTCTTAAGGCTCAGATCCTGAATCTAATTGATAAGGATTTAACGAGTTTAGAGCTGGCTGAGCGAATGGCGAACGCATTTAATATGGACGCCACTCAAGCGGCGTTTTATGCCGAAAGCTTTATAAAAAAACTCAAGCTGGAAATGTAACCTATACTGGTTCAGGTTTGTAATAGTTCACGCTTTGTAACTTTGATTTCAAAAAGCCTTTCTCACGGTTGCAGATCTTGTCTATGGTAATAGAAGCTGACAGTAAAGAATCGCTCAATAAATAAGGGCTCAAATGAGGAAGTAGGATGCTGTTGAAATCACTGAGTAAAACATTATTTTTTATCGCTGTGCTGCTGTGTTTAACCCCATTTTCGCTGCTTGCGGCGGATTTTAATGTCGCGGATTATAAAGGCAAAGTGGTGTATCTCGATTTTTGGGCTTCTTGGTGTAAGCCGTGTAAAGAGTCTTTTCCTTGGATGAACAAACTATACGAGCAGCACGGTGGTGATCTTGAGGTCATCGCGGTGAATCTGGATGCCAACAGAGAGGATGCCAATAAATTCCTAGAAAAAGTGCCCGCCTACTTCCCTATATTATTTGATCCTGAAGGCACCTTGGCCGAAAAATATAAGATTCAAGGTATGCCAACGTCCATCTTATTCGATCGTAATGGCAACTTGATTGCACAAGAAACGGGCTTTGTTGAGAGCAAAATTAAGCATTACGAGGCGAAGATCAACGAACAGCTCATGGTTGGTAAATGATGTCTTGCTGTGCGCTGTTTCGACCTGTCCTCGCATTACTGCCCTTGTGTTGCAGCCTGATGGCGTGTTCGACGGTTGAGGTGGCGGACAAAACCCTGTACCAAAAAGTCAGCCCGTGGGAAAAACAGCATCTGAGCAATCCCGCCATGGCTTGGGAGGTGGATGCTGTCGAAGCGGTGTTAGAGCGACACATCACGTTTTCAAAAGAAGCGTCTTCTGGAGGTGAACAATCCGCTGGTGGTGGCTGTGGTTGTAACTAGATTACTATGAAAAAAAATACCCTCAATACACTTCTTGCAGCGGCCAGTTTATTACCGGGCATTAATGCGCAAGCGGAATTGCCTTTAGAAAGCAAATTCAGTTACCGCATGAGTCAGTATCAAGAGAGCGATTTGCCTGCGGCGGCTTCTTCGACCAATCAAGCCGTTGAGCGTTATCAGATTGATGTGCATCAACTGAGCTTGGAGCACCCGATTGATGATAAATCCAGTGTGAATGTGGCCTATCAATACGAAACCTTGAGTGGTGCTTCGCCTTGGTATAACGCTGAAAATGCACAAGGTCAGGTGCAGGCCGTGATGAGTGGGGCTTCAATTAAAGAGGAGCGTTATGATGTATCCAGTCGCTACGCTAGGCATTTTGATAACCTCTCTGCTGGCGTAAGCCTGGGTGTTTCCAGCGAATACGATTACGAAGCCACTTATTTTGGTGGTGATCTTGAGTGGCGTTTGAACCAAAAGAATACCACTTTGAGTGTTAGCTTTTCGACTTCGGATGATACCTTAGAGCCTACTTACAGTGGCCGCTCGGGTCTTTCTTTATTAAACACCAGTAATCCGGTGCCTTTATACAATGATGAAACGTCGCGGAACGACCCCGATTATTGCAGCACGAACACGCAAACCAAGCAACCGCAATATTGTCGGGTGGGTAACGACAAAAGTTCGTTGACCTACGCCTTTGGTCTGTCGCAAGTGATGACGCCGACGCGGATGTTGTTGTGGAGTTACGGACGAACGGATCTCGAGGGTTTCTTGAGTGATCCTTACAAGCTCGACGATTATCGGCCGGATTCCAAGGAACAGGCGGTGATGCGTCTGGGTCTAAGAGAGTTTTTTCCTGATTTTTCAGGGGCTTTGCATCTCGATTATCGGCATTATGAAGATAATTGGGGAGTTGAATCCCATACGCTGAAGGTAGGGTGGGCGCAAAATTATAAGCAATTTTTAATTGTTCCGTCGCTTCGTTATTACCAACAAGACGCCGCTTTTTTCTATCGTCCTCAAATTGGCTTAAATACCAATACGTTCTTTTCTAATGATGCGCGATTATCGGCGTTTCATGCTCTGGGATATAAAATTAAAGGGATGTTGTCAACGTCGCTCTTTAATTATCATGCCTCGTTCGAGCTTTACAGCGCATCCGCGAGCGGGGGAACGGTACCGAATCCTGGGTTGATCGATTACACGCGATTTACATTTGGTCTGGATTACCTTTTCTGATTTTTTTGTTTAATCCCTTGTTTTTAAAAAGCGTATTCCTTCTGGTTCAATCTTATTGGCCATGATTCGAAAGCGGAAAAAAAGAAAAAAACGAACAAACAAATAAATAAGATTACATTTTTTGCTGACCAGCACACATTATTTATCATCTTCTTAACGGTATCATTCCGCCTCTCAGATTTATACTCTATAAATAAAATATCAAACGCATAATAAGATTATGAAGTGTTCAGGGAAGAATCTGGTTTGAATGGACTTAAGACCGAAGTATTAAAAAATCTTCATGTTGGTGGCTGATATTGAATACGTTTAAAAAATTAAATGCACTTATTTTAACCTTCTCTCTGGTGTCCGTTCCGATCACGGTATCGAGTGCTGAACGAGACCAAGCCAAAAAACTCTACTCTTCATTGACGGGGAATACCGCAAACAAAGCCCAAGCCGATTATTACGAGCAGCTGATCAAAGAGGGCAGCCTGGCTCAAGCCGCTCTTGAAATGGTTGAATCGAATAAAGGGTTTTATAACGTCACGTTAAAAAACTTTTTCACTCCCATGTCTAATGAAGACGGTTCCAGTTTTGCGCCTCTTAATGACATGACGGCTACTTTGATTGGCGCAACGCGAGACAATCTGGATTTTTTCAGAGTGTTTTACGACGATGTGCTTTACCAATTCGATGGTGAACTCATCAATAACGAGATTCAAGATCTTCCTGAAGCGTTTGCACGTTACCAACCCACTAATGATTGGTTTTACTTACGCGATCTTGGGGTTGCAGTGCCTATGTATAATAGAACTAAAAATGACATGTACCTGAAAGCCGAAGAGGGTAACGTGCCACTTGGTAATCGAAAGTATTTCAAACTCAGCAGTCAAAAAACCTTTACCACCAAACAGCCTGAAGCCATTGCGGGAATTTTTTCAACCAGAGCTTGGGCCGAGGCTTTCTACCAAGCGGGTACCAACCGTGCGGCGTTTGCTTTTTTTGCCAAAAACTTCATGTGCCTTGAAATGGAGCAGTTGAGCGATACCACGATTCCCGACTATCGAATCAGACGAGATGTCGATCGAGCGCCTGGTGGCTTTTCAGAAACGTTTAAAAATTCTTGTGTGGGTTGTCACGCGGGTATGGATGCGTTAGCGGGTGCGTTTTCTTATTATGATTTTGTTGACGGCACCATGGTGTATTTCAGTCACGACACCGACGAAGGAGTACTGGGGCCAGTCGCGCCGAAAATTAATTTAAACAACTTGTTTTCTGAAGGGCACATTACACAAAGCGATAGCTGGGTAAATCTATGGACCTCAGGGCAAAACGAGTACATTGGATGGGGGGAAGCAAGTGCTGGCTCTGGTGTGGTTGAGCTGGGTCGGATGCTGTCAGAAACGCAACAAGTGAGAACCTGCTTAAGCCAGAAAGTATTTGAAACCGTCTGTTATCGAAAACCCGAATCGTTAGCGGATCAAAGTGTAGTGCAAACGCTGGCCGCTAAATTTGATCGAGATGGCAACATGAAAGACTTGTTCATCAACTCGTCTATTGCGTGCATGGGAGAATAGATTTTGAAATTAATTGGCATTTTCTCATTAAGTATTTTCATCCTAATGTCAGGTTGTAAATCCGATAACGAATGTACCGGTGCTTTATGTAGCGGGGGTAGCAGTGAGCGTGGGGTAGACAATCCGGAGCCTGAGATTGTGGTAACGCCTAATACCTCTTCTCCAATTGGAGCTAAAAACTATTTGCAGATCAATAATACCTATTCCTCTTTAACAAACATTCCAACCAATGAAGAAGTGGTGTTAAGTGAATTTAATGCCGTTATCACACAATTACCGACGACAAGTAACCCGGAAGCGTTGAACGGCTTTAATCATATCGCTCAAACCAGGCTGGCGTTTGCTTACTGTAATCAGTACGTGGACGAGAATGAGTCGGATTATGCCGGATTATCCAATGACGCTGCGATTCGTTCGTTGTTGGATAATATGGTGGATTTAGATGTTGATAATAACTCAGCTCATCAAACGTTTTATCAGAATTTAATGGACATCATGAACGACACTGATCAGCTGCTGGGTGATACGGTCGTGTCAGAAGAGCCAGAAGAAACGACTGAGCTTGAAGTGGGTGTTGTGGATGTGATGGACGAAAGGACTAAAAAGCTTTTCAAAATGTCGTGCGCGGCTTTATTAGCCAGCTCATATGTGTCCATGATGTGATGACTTTTAGCAGTTGAGATAAGTGTTGAGTAGAAGAGATAAGCGTTGAGTAGTTTAGATGAGTGTTGAGTAGTAGAGATAGGTAGAGTTGTTCAGATGACTGACATGAAAAAATCAAACTTTAAAGAACCCGAACCCCAGCCCTTTTTGCATGAAAATCACAAGAAGCCGAAAACGCGTCGTGATTTTCTCGCGCATGGCTTTATTGGCATGAGCTCTTCCCTCATCTTGCCTTCATTTACTTCCTTGTTGGCGAAAAGCGCTTACGCTGAAACCGCACCCGCTGTGTGTGAAATTCCGCAATTTGAAGGGGGCTTGCCTTATATCTGTATTGATGTCGCAGGTGGAATGAACATTGCCGGTTCTAATGTCATTGTGGGCATGACGAACGGTGGTGAGTTTCAAGAAGACGTTGGCTCAGGAGCCGGGGATTATATTCGTTTGGGCATAGCGCCGAGTCAACACCCCACGAATGGTGCTGGTGAGATGGTTGATACCTATGGCCTGAAATTCCACAGTGCATCGGGTGTTTTGCAAGGCATGAACTCTATCTTAGAGGGTGAAACGATGGATGGCACTAACCCAGTATCGGATGGTGTGGATGGTTTGGTGTTTTGCACCAGGACCTCGGATGATACGTCTACCAATCAAATCAATACCGTTTATATGGCGAATAAGGCCGGTGCGAAGGGTGAGTTAGTCAATTTGATTGGTAATAATTCATCAGATTCGGGCGGTCGATCGCTGGCGCCCGCGGATCAAGTTAACTTAACCATTAAACCGACTCAAATTCAAAGATTCAGTCAAGCGTCTGGATTGCTGAGCTTAGGGGATGCGTTATCCAGTGATGCCTATCTCAATCTGGATGAAGGTCAAGATCGTGTGCAAACCTTTTTGAGTCGCATTGCGAATATGAGTAAAACAAAACTCGATGCGTTAGCGCAACAGCAATCGCTAGGTCAGATACAAAACGTTTTAAACTGTTCATTTGATAATGCTCAGCAATTATTTCAAATGTTCAGTGCGTCTGAGCTCAATCCAGCGAACGATGAGTATGTCGTTAATGAAGATCAAACCGGTGTGTTCAACGGGGCCTCGGAAAATATGGCGTCGGTCGCGAAATTGGTGATCGATAAGGTGGCCGGAGCGGGTACGATTACCATCGGTGGCGGTGACTATCATGGTAATCAAGTGATGAATACCCATAACAAAGATGTTGAAGTGGGTAAAGCCATTGGGCGTTGTATTTTGCTGGCTGCTCGTAAACAGGAAAATTTGGCCATTCATTTGTACACAGATGGTGGTGTTTCGGGTGACAGTGGCGGCGCTTCGCAAGTCATCACAGCGAATGGTCGTAGAGTGGAAAAAGTAATGTGGACGGGCGATTCAGGTACGCGCTCGGCTGCATTACTGCTGTTTTACAAACACGGCCATGATGGTTCGTCGTTAGTGAAAGACAGTGGTGGCAACCCAAGACGGCAGGTGGGTAACTTTGTTCAAGGCGGTGGTGTGAATCTCGATACAGTGATTGGCGACAGCACGGTTAATTTGTGGAAAGCCATTATGCTGAATTATTTGGCGGCTCAAGATCGAGAAGGGGACTTTGAAACCATTTTTGGAGCCGGCAGTCTGCCCCCCGATCATGAACAACTGATTCGTATGAAGCCGATAGTTTGATGTTAAGAGATGTTAAGAAGCTGTGCTCTAGGCCTGGTAATTTGTTCGTTAGTCGTTGTTCGAGGTTAAAATGAGAAAACACGTGCCACTTATTTTGTTGTTCTCATTTATTCTGTTGCAGGGTTGTGGAGACGTGGGGACGTTAGAGGAGCCTGATTTTTCTAGCAATGGTAACAATTCTACCGGTACCGGGAGTCGCAGTTTAGCTCCAGAATTTGATCGTCAGGCTTCTCAGTTGGCTTTTAGTACCACCGTGCACCCTGTGGCCATGAAGCGTTGTGTGGATTGCCACAGTCCAACGGGATCTACCTTACAGCAAGCCCCTTTTCATGCTCATACCGATTATACGATTGCCCATGACTCTGTTTTGGATACTGCTCGAGTGAATTTTTTTGATATTCCTAGGTCTCGATTAGTGGTCAGATTAAGAGATGATTCGCATTATTGTTGGTCTGATGATTGCGAGGCGGATGCCAGTGAAATGCAAGCGGCTATAGAGGCTTGGGTATCGCAATTGGATTTAACCGGTGTGACTGGGCTAAACGGTGTTAAAACTGAGCTGGTTGGCATTCCGCAAGCCAGTATTCGATTGCCAGAAACAATAAATGGCACCATCTTAATGCAAGCCGAATCGGGCGTTCTATCAGGTCGTTTTGAAGAAAAGCAAGATTCCAAAGCATCGGATTTTTTCTATGTTGGCGCGGATTTCCCGCCACCACATCCGATTGAAAATACGCCTAGAGCTGCATCGATTGATATTGGCGGCCAAGGGTGTCGGGTGCCGAGTGCGGAAGAGTTACAAAATACCGTGACGGGTCCCTACAGGGTGAGTGAGCCTGTTCGCCATGTGGATCAAACCGGGTATCGATATTACTCGCAGCAAATTCAAGTTCGGTTTATCAGGCCCGATATGAGAGACCAATACAGACAAGCGTTAATTAATGGTTTTAATGAGTTGAATGATGAACCTGAGCGTTTTTTCCTGACCAATGGTGGGCTTGAAGATAGTTCTGATCCTGATGGGCCTTTGGGTGGCAATTCAATTACAAGAGGGGTCGTGCGAGTTCTACCTGAATTTACCGATCACGATACTTTTACGGACTTAGAGTCGGATTCAGAGCCGGGCTCAACTTTTAAAAATGAGAGTAACAGAGATTTTTTTGCCCCCAGGTTTGGAGAATTTCAATCAGAGTATTGGACAGCAAGTGATACGGAGATTCGCACAGGTTTGGCTGATTCTTTGAAAAGAAAAGAGCTTTTTGATGAGATTCTCGACCGGTACCGAAGATGGTTTTTTGATAGGTCTAATGACGAATGGATTGCACAGAATCGCGTTAGGGATGTCCCGTTTACTTTGAGAACTCGTTCTGATGGTGCAGGGGGTAGCATTCAGTTTGAGGCGAATAACCTTGTTGTTTCACAGCAATTTTATGACCATTATTTGGGTAACCTTACCTTAGAAAATGCTTTTGAATTGATTGATGGCATCCCAAGAATTGATACCTATGTTTACTATTTCATAGATCCTGAGAACCGAAGTAGTAACAACTTTACTCAAAATCATATGGATGAAAATGACGCTACTTGGCAAGAGCAATTTACATTGAATCTTGGTAACGTTAATTTGGATTTGTCTCAGTTTTATACCGGCGGTTCCGTTAGAGATAATCGGACCATTCGAGTTGATAACTATGAGGCCGTAAAAGAAATTTTTACCCGCTATACCTGTGTGCAATGCCATGGTGATGGGTCAGGACGTCCGCAATTTGCTCAAAATGATAATGAAGCGGCTTATGATGCAGCGGCATCGATTGAAAACTTTTTTTATGAAGCTGACCCATCGCAGGCACGACCTGTTCAAAGAATGCTGGATGATAATGACAGGCATAATTGTGGCAGTGATGCGGCTTGTGATTTGATTGGCAATGAGTTAATGGCGGCCATTACAGAATGGAATAATCAAAATACGGCTGATGAATTGGTGGCTCAGAATTCTCAGGATACGGGTTTAATTGCACTCTCAGAGAAAGAAAGAACACCGGGAAGAAGTCGGTTTCAAGTCAATATCACAGAAGCGGGCGCATATAATATTTGGCTAAAACTGAGGACATTTTCAGGTGAAACAAACAGTTTTTTTGTCCGTGTATTAGACGTTCAAGGTGATCCAGTACCCGGTATGGGGAATGGGGATGGCAGCAATATTTCTGAAAACTGTAAGCGCTATGATCATAATACGGGAGGTGATTGGGATTGGTATACAGCCAGTATCAATAATCTCGATAATCGAATCAGATGGAATTTGGGCGTTGGTGAATATGTTATTGAAGTCGTTGAAAGAGAAGTCGGCGCTGAGCTGGATATGATTGCGATCTCAAAAAACCCTGAGTTTAATCCGGCAAAAAATTTAATTGATGAGAGTAATATTCAAAACCGTAACCCTAAAATACTCGTGTATGACCTCACCCCGTTAATAGGTCAAGGTCAGTTTGAAATTGAAGTCAAAGAGAACAGCGCTGGCGGCTCTTATGTGTTTAGAAACCCAAGATTCCGTGGCATTAGCTCGAATGTTAGGTTCAGTAATATAAAAATATTGGTGAACGATCAATATGAATTTACCGATTCGACCTATACCAAGCTGAACCGAGTCGTTAATGGCTTAGATTCTGGTATTTTAACGACGTCCTCACTCTTGGTGTTGACGGAAGCGGGGGCATCTGTAGATGCCTTTTCGGTAGTATTCGAAGATCTGGCACTCACGAACCAACCGGTTGAACCGCTGGATGATGACGCCCCTGTGCCGATATACGGACGTGAGTGTTTGAACTTGGATTTGTTCGCTCGAACCGTGATGCCGATTCTGAATAACTTTAAGTTAATGCTGAAAGAAGATTATATCGAGTATACAGCAAACGGTTTTCCGGGCTCTAATGGTCGAGGGGTAAGTAATCCGACGTTATATAATTGCACAACCTGTCATACGGAAGAGCACCCTTACTTTAAAATGACGACCTTTGCGGAGGGGCTTCAAGCCGGTGATCCGATTCCAGCAGAGGGCTTGGAAACCTTATGCGCTCAGGCGTTAACGCGTGTCGATTTTAATAATTATGATCGTTCGCTGTTGTTGCGTGGCCTAAACGGTACCTTCAATCACCCAAAACTGCACTTTGTTCAAAAGGTGAATTTCTCAGGCCGAGGTGATTCCAGAGCCTTTGTGACCAGCGAGACTGATCCTTCTGGGTATCTGTCTGAGTTCATTGGCTTGAGATTTGAAAAGTGGACAGAGGGAGCGTTGAAAGGTCGATATCGACAGATTTCTTACAACACCATTGACGATCCTTTTAGCTTGGATGATGGGGATATCATTGTTGATCAAGGCACAGGCCTAAATACCTACACGCTGATTGACGATAACAGTTTTCCGGTTGGTAATGCGCCCTGGAAAGTAAAAGATGCGTGTATCCGACAGGATTTTGATGTGAACGATGGAATTATTAATGATCCCTGTAACGGCAACGTGAATGTGATTACAGAGTTTGAAAATCTGAAGCAAACGTATCGAGAGTCGATTATCAACTGGATGGATCAGGAAAAACGCTCTTATTTCTCGTTAAACACAGACGAGTGATCGCTTCAATCAAGAGAAACACTTGCTATTAAGATATACTTAGATTACTGTTTAATTATACAGTTTTTTGGGTGTGTCGTTACTATCAGGTGTGGTCATGAATTCCAATGCGCGCTTTCCTATTTATGCCGAGTCCATTTCGGCCGGTTTTCCTTCTCCTGCTCAAGATTACGTTGAGCGCTCGCTTGATTTACATGAGTTGTTGATTGCTCGACCGGCAGCGACGTATTTTGTGCGGGTTTCTGGCGATTCGATGCAGGAAGCGGGGATTTTAGAAGACGATATTTTGGTTGTCGATCGCTCCATGCAACCGCAGCACGGAGATACCGTGGTCGCGCGTCTGGACGATGGGTTTACCGTGAAAGTCTTGGCTTTGAACCCCGTGGTGCGGTTATTGGCAAGAAACCCAAGTTACCCCTCGGTGACGATCACAGAAGGCATGACGCTGGATATTTTCGGTGTTGTTACGGGCGTGGTGAGGCAGCTAAAACGGGCCGCATCATGACCGTTTTTGGGTTAATGGATTGCAATAACTTTTATGCCTCTTGCGAGCGTTTGTTCCGGCCGGATCTGCTCTCGCGACCCATTGTGGTGTTATCCAATAACGATGGTTGTGTGGTGGCGCGCTCGCAAGAAGCCAAAGCCTTGGGCATTAAAATGGGGGTGCCCGTGTTTAAAGTGCGGGACTTATTGCGGCGTCATAAGGTGGTGATGTTTTCATCCAATTACGCGTTTTATGCCGACATGTCCTCGCGCGTTATGGACACCCTCGCGACCTTGGTGCCAGAAACCGAAATTTATTCTATTGATGAAGCCTTCATGGATCTCACCTCTTTGGCTGCGCATTACGATGTGGCTCGAGTCGGGCGACGTATTCGTTGCATTATGGACAGCTGGATTGGGTTGCCTGTGTGTGTGGGCATGGCGCCGACCAAAACGCTGGCCAAAGTTGCGAACCATGTTGCGAAACAGCGACCTCATTATCGAGGAGTGGCCACGCTGTTGAACTCTGGCGCATGGGAGCCGATTTTAGCTGAACTGCCGGTTGAGGACATTTGGGGGGTGGGGCGCAGATTATCAAAGCGACTGCACGCCATGGGCATTCAAACAGCGCTGGCGCTTGCGCAAGCCGATCAGCGTCAGATACGAGATCATTTTGGTGTGGTGTTGGCGCGGGTGGTGTGTGAGCTCAATGGCGTCAGTTGTTTGCCATTAGAGGCATCTCCGGAACCTAAAAAGCAAATTTTGTGTTCACGCTCATTTGCAACGCGCATCACTGAACAGCGTGTTTTGAAAGAAGCGGTGAGTGCGTTTGTGTCGAATGCGTGTAAAAAGTGTCGTCAGGAGCGGCAGCGGGCTAAAGTACTGACAGTGTTTGTTCGTACCAGTCCCTTTAGCAAACAAAAGCCCTATTATGCCAACAGTGCGACGGGGTTGTTGGCTCTAGCGTCGGCCGATACGCGTGATTTTTTACAGGTAGCCAGTCAGCTGTTAGCCAAGATTTGGAAGCCTGGCTATGAGTACGCCAAAGCCGGTGTCATGCTGTCGGGGCTTGAAGCGCAGTCTTGGTATCAAGAAGATTTGTTTCGCCAAAAACCGCGTCATGTCAGCGAAGCGTTGATGGCCGTGATGGATCAGCTCAATGAAAAGAGGCCGCATCAGGTATTTTTTGCTGGGCAAGGTATACAAAACAGCGGGCAGACTAAGCGGGCCAATGTCTCGCCCAGTTATACGACACGCTGGGCAGACTTGCCTAGGGTGTCTTAACAGGTTAATGTCGTTTTTTTTAAAGCCAAGGAGTGGAATGATGCAAGGAGTGGAGCGATGAAGGGTGTATTAGCTGTAGTATTGAGTGCGCTGGTAATGAACGCGGTGCTGGTGTCTCAGGGAATGGCGGAAAGTAAAGACCCTGTATTTTTACTGAGTGCAGATGAAAGTTTGTTGCATATTTCCGCAACGGAAACTCGCAAAGTGGCGCAAGATTTATTGATTGCTACCTTAAGTATTGAAGCGGAAGACACCAGCAACAAGGTTGTACAAAACAAGATTAATACCGCCATGGCGGCTGCTTTAAAAGCCGCTAAGCCGTATCAAAAAGTCAAAGCCATCACTCAGGGTTACCGTGTGCATCAGTTTGATCGTAATGCCGGTCGCAAAGAACGTACCCGTGATATGGCATGGAAAGGAAAGCAGTCTGTCATGTTAAAATCAAAAGACGCCAAAGAACTGCTTGAGTTGGCAGGCAAAATCCAAGAAAGTGGGTTTGTAATGGTAGGGTTAAACTATACGCTTTCACCCGAGGTTGCGGCTGAAGTTCAAGATGAAATGCTCGAAGAGGCGCTGGAAAAACTTACTTCCAGAGCGCAGCGTGCAGCAATGGCATTAGGCAAGTCCGATGCTCAGTTAAAAGAAATCAACGCAACCGATGATTACGCTCCACGCCAGCCTGCGCGCAATCGCGGTATTATGATGGCGAGCATGGCCGCTGATTCAGAAATGGCAGCGCCAGTAGCTAGCCCGGATGAAACCACAATCACAATGCGCGTTAAAGCGAAAGCGCTATTAAAATAGAAAGCCCTATTGAAATAAGAGTTGAAAATTCTAAGCGCTTTTGCAACTGAGGCAGCCCCTGCGTATCTTGAGGCAATTGATTCGGTCGCCTCACAATCACCGTTTCGACACATGACGACAACTCGCGGCCACGCATTATCGGCCGCGATGACGAACTGTGGCCCTTATGGTTGGGTGAGCGATCAACGCGGGTATCGTTATGAAGCACAGGATCCCAGCTTAAATCGTCCTTGGCCTGCTATGCCTGCCGTTTTAATGGATTTGGCGGTGACAGCGGCTGAGCAAGCTGGTTTTTTGGGGTATCAACCAGACAGCTGCTTGATCAATCGTTATCAGCCGGGCGCAAAAATGGGATTGCATCAAGATCGAGACGAAGTGGATTTGTCTGCCCCCATTGTATCGGTGTCTTTGGGGTTGCCGATTCAATTTAAGTGGGGTGGGTTAAAACGATCCGATCCATGTGAAAAAATTAAATTGTCTCATGGCGATGTGTTGGTATTTGGTGGTGCGGATCGTTTAAAGTACCACGGTGTACTCACCTTGAAAGCCGGGGAGCATGAGCTGACGGGACCGTTTCGATACAACTTAACCTTTCGAAAAGCGAAGTAAACGTCATTCAGATAGCGCGTTAAGATAAGCCCAGTTTCACGTCATGCCAGACTTGATCTGGCATCCAGGGTAAGAACTCAATACTCACCATTTAACACTCATCGTTAAAATATTACCCCACAGCCACTTTTCTGCTTTTGTTCCCTAGACCCCAAATCAAGTTTGGGGTGACGTGCTTACTTTGCTATGCAGTGCAGACTCTTTATGTAGCAACTTTACGTTCCCCATGCGGCACACGTTATCTAGTGCCGGGTTTGTTGGTAAGCGTCTAATGCCCGTTGTCTTGAGGATTTTAAATCCACAATCGGCTGAGGGTAGTTTTTACCTAATATCACATTCGCTCTTTGTAACACTTCCGCAGGTGCCGACCAGGGTTGAAACAGGTATTTATCAGGAAGGTCGGCGAGTTCGGGTACATAGCGTCGGGTGTAGCGGCCATCGGCGTCAAACTTCTCACCCTGAGTAATCGGATTGAAAATACGAAAGTAAGGGGCCGCATCGGCACCGCAGCCCGCAATCCATTGCCAGCTGGCGCTGTTGCTGGCCAGATCGGCATCGAACAGGCAATCCCAGAACCAGGCCTCACCGTGATGCCAGTGAATCAATAAATTCTTCACTAAAAAAGAACCAACGATCATACGCACCCGATTGTGCATGTAACCGGTTTGCCAGAGTTCACGCATGCCCGCATCAACGATTGGGTACCCTGTTAACCCTCTTTGCCAGGCATTTAAGTGGTTTTCATTCATAATCCAAGGAAAGGCATCAAAACGCGGTTGCAGGTTATCTTTGGGCAATTGCGGGAAGTGATACAGCAGCGAGTAAGAGAATTCTCGCCAACCCAATTCCGACTGATACACATCCACCCCATCGGTTGGTTGGGCATCCAGCGTTGCGTGCCATACTTGGTTGGGAGAGATCTGGCCAAAATGTAAGTAAGCTGATAAGCGAGAAACGCCGGTTTTGCTTGGTAGGTTACGACCGTTTTTATAATCATGAATGGCGTGTTCGAGAAAACGGTTAAGCCGTGTTTGAGCTCCGGCTTCTGAGATGTCCCAGTCAGCAGACACGCTTTTATGCCAATCGAGTGAGGGCAATAACGATAAACTGTCCGCGGTGTTTTCAGACTGTGGCGTCTCAAGAAACTCAAATGCGGAGGGAGCAGGCAGTGGCGCTCTAGGAGAGGGCTTAGTAAGACAGCCTTTGCGATAAAACGGGGTGAATACCTTGTAAGGTGTGCCGTCTTTTTTTAACACATCCCAAGGCTCCCATAACAAACTGCCATTGAAGCTTTGAACATGAATGGATTGAGCCGATAGCGTTTGTTTGATGTCTGTGTCTCGTTTGATTCGCCAGGGTTCGTAACAACGATTCCAAAAAATGTTTTTAATCGCATGAGTTTGGCAAAGCGTATTTAAAATGGTCAGCGGGTTGCCTCGAAACACCTGTAAATGACCGTCTAGAGAACGGTTCAAGGCGTTAAGCGCATGGTGCAACCACACCCGGCTGGTACCTCCCATTTGAGCATCGGCTGCATTGGAATCATCTAAAATATAGAGGGGTAAGATCGGTCCTGATGCAGCAGCGGCATGCAATGCTGGGTTGTCGGTGATTCTAAGGTCTTGACGAAACCAAACGATGTTCATGATTTAAAGCCCGTTTGATGATAATGCCGGTTTAAGGATAATAAAGACTAAGAAATCCGCTACCAGGTAATCGGCTGGTTGTTCCAGTCTAGATAAGATAATGCCCCATCGACTGGCACGGTTTCCAGGATATTCAACAGTTGCTGAGCAACAAACTCCGGCGTGAACAGTTTTCCTGGCGGAACTGAAGATTGGAAGGGTTTTGATAGCGGAGTGTCAACCGTACCGGGATGAAACGCTACCAGCTTAATGTTTTTTGCGCGTCGAGCGAATTCGATGGCCGCGGTTTTTAGCATCATGTTCAAAGCAGCCTTCGAGGCGCGATACGCATACCAGCCGCCTAACCCATTATCCCCAAGACTTCCTACCCGAGCACTGAATACAGCGACTTTACAGGGTGTCTTACTTTTCAGAATCGGGAGTAACTGTTGCAGCCAAATCATTGGGGTGATGGCATTTACTTGCATCAATGATTCGGCGCTGAAGGCGTTAAAGTCTTCCAATCGTTTTTCGGGTTTAATGCTGTGGGATTGATCCAAGCCGTTATCGTGTAGTTTATTGTGTAGTTTGCTGTGTAGTTTGCCCAGGCAAATGATCACACGTGATATTGCAGCAGAAGGGTCGTTTTGTATCTGTTGATGAAGCGTTTGCGTCTGCTGGCGAATCATGTCAGGTGTGTAGTCGGTTTGACGCCAATCCAACTTATTTTCTAAGAGCGGTGAATGAGTCGAAAGCGATTCAGGCCGCTGGCCACGACTGAAGCACACTATTTTATCGTAGCCATCTGTTTCGGTCAGTGCCAAAACAGTCGATTGTGCGATAAGACTGCTGGCACCGATCACGATTGCGTAGTTTGTGAGATCAGAGTTTGTGAGATCAGAGTTAATAAGATCAGAATTCGTCATCAGCAAAGGCCATCAAGCTCTCATCTCCGGCTTGAATCACCTGCCATAAGGCGTGTATTTCTGGCAGGCATTGGGCGAAGTAAAAATCACAAGACTTTATTTTTCCGTTAAGTAAGCTTGTTCTCGAGTCTTGCTTTTCCAGTAACTCTTGCGCGATGACACTCGATTTACACCATAAGTAGCCGAGCAGCGTCAAACCCAATAACTTAAGAAAAGGCGTGGCTGCAGCAACCGCTTGATTTTTGTTTTTCATGCCTTCCATCATCAGCCAGGTGAGGGCTTGTTTGAGGATATCCATGGCATCAGACAAAGCGTTTAGGTGAGGTGCTTGTGGGTGTTGCGTTATGAACTCACTGATTTCGGCCATCAGTTGTTTGATGGGTTCACCACCTTGCATAGGCAGTTTTCGGCCTACTAAATCCAGTGCTTGAATGCCGTTGGTGCCTTCGTAGATGCGAGCAATTCGAGCATCTCTAAGAAACTGCTCAACACCCCAATCTTGGGTATAGCCAGAACCGCCCATGCTTTGCACCGCCAGATCACAGCTTAAATAACCTTGGTCGGTCAAAAAGGCTTTCACTACCGGAGTCAGTAACGCAACACGGTTGGCTGAGAGCGCTTTTTGACTGTCGTTTGGGGAATTTTCGGCTAAATCAGCGTGCAGCCCGACCCAGTAAGCCAGAGTGCGGCACCCTTCAATCATGACTTTTTGAGTCAGTAACATTCGTCTAACGTCGGCGTGCACTAAAATACAGTCGGCGGCTTGCTCAGGCTCTTGCGCACCTGTTGGCGCACGGCCTTGACGGCGATCTTTGGCGAAGGTCAGCGCGGTTTGGTATGCAGCTTCTGCCAAACCTAAGCCTTGCATACCGACCATCAGGCGTGCTGAATTCATCATCGCGAACATGTATTTCAAGCCATTATGCGGCTCTCCAATGAGCCAGCCTTCGGCGTCTTCCATGCTCATAAAACAAGTGGCTGAGCCATTGATACCCATCTTGTGCTCGAGACCCGTGCAGACAATCGGATTGCGACGGTTATCGGGTAATAGCTTGGGTACTAAAAATAACGAGATGCCCTTCGAGCCGGCAGGTGCGTCGGGCAGTTTGGCGAGCACCAAATGAATGATGTTCTCGGATAAATCGTGCTCACCGCCGGTGATCCAAATTTTATTGCCAGTTAATAGGTAGGTGCCGTCGGCATCGGGCTTGGGGATGGCTTTGGTTTTCAAGAGCCCAAGGTCCGTGCCACAATGCGCTTCGGTCAAACACATGGTGCCGGTATATCGACCGGTAATTAAAGGCTCTAAATAGCGTTCTTTTAAAGCATCCGCAGCATAATGCTCGAGTGCGACGATGGCGCCGTGAGTAAGGCCAGAATACATGCTGAGAGAAATGTTGCTCGAGGAAAAAATCTCGTCCAACACAACGCTGAGTATTGAAGGTAGTCCTTGTCCACCAAACTCTTCAGGTGATGATAAACTACCCCAGCCACCTTCAATGAAGGCTTTGTACGCTTCTTTAAAACCCTCAGGGGTTGTGACGGATTGATCATCGGGGGAATATTGACACCCTTGTTGATCGCCAGAAGCATTAATTGGAGCAAACACATTTTCCGCAAGCTTGCCGGCTTCTTGTAAGACGGTTTGACAAAGTTCTGGGGTGGCGGCTTCACATTCCGGTATGTCTTTAAAGGCGTTTTCGATATCAAGGACATTGTCCAAAATAAAAAGCGCATCATCTACCGGGGCTTTGTAATACTGCATGCTATTTCCTCCAGAACAAGTACTGTAATTTTTAAATCAGGATTGAGAAGCCAAACCGATCATTTCATCGTATGGCGTGTCGAGCGCAATTCTAATGTGTTGCACACCCAAATTCCTAGCGTATTTTTTTGCAGAGGTTAGGCAGTCGAAACGTTTAGGGCGTCCATCATGAGGGTTTTCAACCCATTCCGAGACCCCTTGCGATTCAATTTCAAGCAAATAAATGCCACCTTCCAGAGAATGCACATAAGCGGATTGTTGATTGTTTGATTTCGGCGATTTTTGGTGTAAGGCCGTATTTTTTAAAAATGATAAAGGCATTTGTTAATTCCTTGTGCGGTAAGTGGAAGTGAGGCGGTACTAAGGCAACAGTGAGAATCCAGCGATAAAAGCTTAACCAATGGTAGTAAACAGTGTGGTCGCTAAAATAGCGGCGAATCCGGCGTGACCCAGAGTGAATTGAAACAGTGAAAATAAAAAATGCGAATCGTTCTGTTGGAGCGTTGTTTTCATGATTGTTTCCTTATGAGTATGAGAGAAATAGAGTCGACAATTCAATTTGAAGACAATTTTACGTTAGCAGTAATTTTGTTGGTTGTCTAATAATGATATAGACAAAATAGTTTATAATCGGTTTTTTTGATGTTTTAAAGAGGCTTTTTAGTATCAATCATGGTTTTTTTGTCGATATTACGGTTGTAATATGGTTTTATGTCTATATTATATGTAGACATTACTTTTGGGGTTGTTGGTTGGTTTGGCTGTACTGTAAAGGGGTTCGATGTTGTGTCTGGTGGTAATGAAAAACAGAGCGCTGAAAAACAATACGCGATAGGGGCGGTGGTTAAGCTAACAGGCCTGACCGCGCACGCTATTCGAGTGTGGGAAAAGCGCCATCAAGCAGTGGTCGCTGATCGTTTATCTTCGGGACGAAGAGTGTACCGTCAAAGCCACCTAGATCGCTTGTTGTTGCTTAAACAATGCACTGATCAAGGCTTTTCTATTGGTTCCGTTGCGTCGCTCAGTGATCAAGAGTTACGAGCAACGTTGGCCAATGCACAATCATCGAGTTGGCAAGGCGGTGTAAAACAAAGTGAGTCCGCAGCGTCTTTTACTTTGACCGTATTGGGTTCAAAAAACCTAGCGCTTTCATTAAAGCAAAATGAAAATTTAAAACAGGTTGAGCACCACGACGTATCGAATTGGTCTCAAGTTCATCTAGACAACCGAATTTCTGATTGCTCTGCAGATATTCTTGTTTTAGAAGTCATGAGTTTAACGTCGATCAGTGTGTCTTCCATTTTGGAGTTGATTAAGCGTTGCAGTCCTAAGTTCACCGTGTTGGTTTATCGGTTTGCGAACAAATTAAGCCTGACAGCACTCAGAAACCAAGGGGTGCGCTTGGCAAAAGCGCCGTTAGATGAAGAGTCGCTGATCAGTATTCTAGAAGAATTTTTTATTCGAGGCGGTACCAAGGCTTCATCGGCAAATAGCCACACCTTAAACATTCCGCAATTAACCGGTGAGTACCCCCCCCATTTATTTTCTTCAGCAAGGCTGGCCAAAGTGGCTGATTTACCCACCAAAGTTGAATGCGAATGCCCGCATCATCTAGTTGATTTATTGGAGGGATTAAAAGCTTTTGAACGCTACAGCGGCGATTGTGTGAATAAAAACGACCAAGACGCGGCTCTACACGACAAAATTCAACGCACCACAGCGGATGCTCGTTACCAATTGGAAATGTTATTGCAGGAAGTTTTAGAAGTAGAAGGTATTGAAATTTAGTTATCGAAATTTAAGTGCTGTAAGACTTACTGGTTTAGCAGACAGTTGATATGTGAAATTAATTTGAATTCATCAAACAGGAGAGCCCATATGAAAATGAATGTATCGATAAAAATGCGTAAGGTAAAAATGTGTAATTTGGCACTCGTAACGACTGCGATGTTGGCCTTAGGAGCGACGGGTGGTGTGGCTGCAGCAGACACCAAGCCCGCAAAGGCTGCGCAATGTGAAGCCTGTCATGGAGCCGGTGGAGC